>CAZMAI010000089.1:0-5382 GCA_964564195.1 uncultured Anaerolineales bacterium
AGGACGCCGCTCTTGTCGTTGTGCGGCGGACCACTGTGCGTAGGGGGATCTGGCATTGAGTGAGATCGGTCTCGACCTGCAGATGATCATCCGCGTGGGGCGCCTGTGGCGGCTCCGCCTCACCTCCGTGCACCCCGAGCTGTCGCCCGCGGGCAGTCCGGATCGCTGCCTGGCGCGCGGCGTCGCCGGCACGGATGATGGACGCCTCTATCTGGTAGAGCGCCTGGCTCCGCTGGATGCGCCCCACAAAATGCAGATCGCATCCCTCCTCGAGGCCCTCGCAGGCGTCGGTTTGCCCGGCGTCAATCCGTATCTGGCGACGGGCAACGGCCACCATGTCGTTCCCCTGGGACCCGCCTACTGGCAGATCAGCCCTTACCTGGAGGGCGCCCCGCTGCCCCGGCCGGGCTGGGTCTGGGATGCCTGGCGCGGCAGTGCGCTGGCGGATTGGCTCTGCGGTCTGCAGGCCGCGTCCCGGCTGGTGCGCCTTCCCGCCGAGCCTCCTTACTCCCTCACGGGTTTTATCCAGGCGCTGCTGGACCGCCTGCTTACCCACCGCCCTGAACTGGCCGCGACCCTCGCTCCCGATGTCGACCCTCTGTTGTCCGAGTGGCTGCCGCCGGAGGGCACGCTGGCCAGCGGCTTTTGCCACGGCGATCCCCACCCCCTCAACGTGATCTGGGCGCCCGAGGGAGAGGGGATCCGGGCCGTCATCGATTGGGAGTTCTGCGGATTCAAGCCCGCGGCTTACGACGCCGCGCTGCTCATCGGCTGTGTGGGCATCGAGGAGCCCGGGGCACTCACCGGTCCCTTTGTGCGGGCGCTGCTGGCAGGCCTGCGCGCGGGCGGGCACCCCGCCGGCGCAGAGCCGGCCCTCTGGGCGCTGGTGGTGGCCACACGCTTTGGCTGGCTCTCCGATTGGCTGCGCCGCGGCGATGAGGAAATGGTGGCGCTGGAGCAGGATTATATCCGGCTACTCGTCGACCATCGTGCTACGCTGGAGCGCGCCTGGTCGGCCGCCTGAGCAACTACCACGCCCCTCAGTCCATGACCGAGGCCGCCACCGCGTTGGAGTAGCGCGCCATCAGCGTGTGGCAGTCGGGACGGTTGGTGAGCAGCACGCAGGCCAGCCCGGTAGCCGGGTCGGCCCAGCACATCGTCCCGGTAGCGCCCGTGTGCCCAAAGGTCTCCGGCGAGACCAGGTCGCCATAGGCCTGAGCGCCCAGGCGCCAGCCCAGCCCCCAGCGGTTGCCGAGTCTGTGCTCGGGCGGGAGGTCTGGCAGGCACGCAGTCTGGTCGCGCAGCATGGCCCGGCGGGCGGCGGGGCTCAGCGGTCCGGGCAGCGACCCCAGCAAGTGCCGCAGCAGGCGGCTCAGGTCCCCGGCCGTGGCGTGCAGCCCGCCCCAGGGCGCCCCCAGATCGCGCCAGTAGGCCGAGTTCCAGCCATAGTCGCTGTCCACCGCGCTCTGCGTCTCGGTGGGCGAGTCGTTGGCGCGTACGCTGGCAATCAGGCCGTCCGCGGGCACCCCCAGGGTGGTGCGCTCCATGCCCAGCGGCGCGAACAGCGCCTCTTGCAGGTATGCACGCAGCGGCTGGCCCGTGATCCGCTCCATGACGGCGCCCAGCATGAGCAGCCCCATGCTCTGGTAACTCACGCGGGTGCCGGGCGTGAACAGGGGCTCGAGGTTACACACCGCCTCGACAAAGCGCTCCAGCCCGGCATGCTCGCGGCGCAGCGCCACATTCTGCTGCAGCTGGTCTGGCAGGCCGGAGGTGTGGGTCATCAGGTGGCGCAACGAGATACCCTCCTTGCCGCGCGCGCCAAAGGGAGGGATATGGCTGGCCACCGGTTCGTCCAGCGAGATCCGGCCCTGTTGCACCAGCAGCATCGCCCCGGCGCAGACGACGGGTTTGGTGATGGAGGCCACCAGGAAGGGGCTTGTAGCCGCCAAGGTCGGCTCGTTTTCCGCCCAGCCCGCCCTACCAAAGGCCTGCTCAACCAGCAGTTCGTTCCCCTGTGAGACCGTCGTGGCGATGGCGGGCACGCTGCCCTCGTCCACTGCCCGTCGCAACACGCCCAGGGCGCTGCTCAGCCACGCCGCATTCACCTTCATCGCCGCACCTCGCTCTCTGCGCATCCACCAAACTCCGCGTGGAGAGCGTAGCACGGCAGGGCGCGATCCTCAAGCGGTTGCGCGCAGCCCGGCCCGCCGCTATGATCAAGACGTGGGCATCAGTATCGTTGCGCAACGCTGCGCGGGGAGGTCACAATGGAGTCGCGCGATGGTCCTGCCAGTCGGTTGTTCCGGACGCTGCCCTTTGGGGGGGGCACCCCCTGGGACGAACTGGGGGCAGTGCGCGAACTGTCAGAGGAGATGCGTACGGCGCTAGCCGGCACACGGCCGGGTGTCAGTGTGGGCTGGGGCATTCCCTTTGAGGTGCACGAGCCGGTGGTGGTGGCCCGCGAGCCGGTGGAGGTCGATCTACCCGATTGCCGCACGCGCTGGCTGGTGTTCATGCACACCTCAGACCTGTGCCCGCCCGAGCTGGCAGGAGGCGCAGAAGGCGCGGCAGGGTTGATCTCCCCGATGCGGGGCGAGGGCCGGCTGGGGGAGCTGGCCGCGCGCTATGTCATCGTCTACGAGGATGGCAGCGAGCAAGTCCTTCCGGTGCGCCGCCGCTACGAGATCGGGGCCTACACCCGGCGCTGGGGCGAGAACTGCTTTGCCTGCGTGGCGCACCACAAGCCCCATCCGTTGCGCCCGGAGCAGGATGAGGCGCCGCCCTCCTGGGGACGCCGGCAATACCGGTTGAATCCCGCTGATGGCGGCCCCTGGACCAATTGGCTCTATGCCTGGGAGAACCCGCGGCCGGACGTGGTCGTCGATCGCGTCCGGTTAGAGCCCGTCTCCGGCGCGGTGCTGCTGCTGGCGGTCTCGGCCGGAGACATCGTGAGCCACCCCTTGCGCTGGGAGCGGCGCCGCAAGGCGGTCCTGTCCCTGCCCCCCGGTATCCCCTTTGAGCCGGAGGTGGACGAGCACGGCCAGTTGCGCCAGATCCAGCTCGATCTGGGGCAGATCATCTCGGCCCGGCCGCGGCCCCTGTATCCAAACGAAGGCTGGGAGGCAAGTTACGCCGGTCAGGTGCCGGCGCTCGCGGCCGATGAGGTGCTGCTCGAGTATACCGCGCACGCCGAGGCCAGTTTTCACCTTTGGAACGGCCAGCAGCTGTCGGCGGCAGCGCTGCGCGGCGTAGGCGTCTCCGGAGCGCTGCGCTCGGTGACCCCTGCGCGCCAGCGGGTGACGCTGCGCGTTGTCGAAGCCGGCGGCACGACCCCCGTGCCCGTGAGGCTGCATGTCCACGGCGTCTCGGGCGAGTACCTGGCGCCGGTGGACCGGCACCGCATCCCCAACCCGGCCTGGTTCGAGGATTACTCGGTCGATTTCCTCAACCAGGGCGAGCACTGGGCCACGTACATCCCCGGCGAGACCGTGCTGGACCTGCCGACGGGGCGTGTCTATATAGAGGTGTCCCGCGGCTTTGAGATTCGTCCGCAGCGCCGCGCGGTAGAGGTCGGTACCGACTGCACGCAGCTTACCATTGAGTTGGAGCGGGTGCTCCCCTGGCGACAGCGCGGCTGGGTGAGCGCCGATACGCACGTGCACTTTTTGTCGCCCATGTCTGCTCTGCTGGAGGGCTCGGGAGAGGGCGTCAACGTCGTCAACCTGCTGGCCAGCCAGTGGGGTGAGTTGATGACCAACGTGGGCGATTTCGACGGGCGCAACACCTGGGGCAGCCGCGAGACCGGCGGCGACGGCGAGCATCTGGTGCGCGTGGGCACCGAGAACCGCCAGCACGTGCTGGGGCACATCTCGCTGCTGGGCTATAGCGGGCGCATCATCGCCCCCATGATCACCGGCGGCCCGGACGAGTCCGCGCTCGGCGATCCCATCGACGCTCTGCTGACCGAATGGGCGCGCCAGTGCCACCGTCAGGGCGGGCTGGTGATCCTGCCGCACTTTCCCAATCCGCGCGCCGAGCATGCCGCCGCGATTATCGAGGGCGATATCGACGGGGTCGAGATGACCTCCTGGGGTGACCTGTATGGCGGTATCAGCCCATACTCCTTGTCCGACTGGTACCGCTACCTGAACAACGGCTACCGGGTGCCCGCGGTGGGCGGCACCGACAAGATGACCGCCCTGACTGCTGTGGGCACCGTGCGCACCTACGCCCACCTGCCCGAGGGCACGCCGTTCACCTACGAGGCCTGGATGGACGCCGTGCGTCGCGCCGAGACGTTTGTCACGTACGGGCCGCTGGTGGAGTGCACCGTCGATGGCCAGCCTATGGGCGGGCGCATCCAGATGGGCGCGACGGGCGGCACCGTGGAGGTCGTCTGGGAGGTGGCCAGCGTGACGGTGCCCATGTCGCGCGCAGAGATGATCGTGAACGGCGAGATTCGCGAGAGCGTGGCCATCGACCCCTGGCAGGCGGCGGGGCAGTGGCGTGTCAAGCTGGATCGGAGTTCCTGGGTGGCGCTGCTGATTCGCGGGCACTATGCGGACAAACCCGAGATCATCGCCGCGCACACGACGCCGGTGATGGTCGAGGTGGCAGGCTCACCGTTCTACGCCGCCGCCGACGCCGTCACGATTCTGGAGCAGATCGAGGGCGCCCTGGCCTACCTGGATACGGTGGGCACCCGCGCCGAGGACGTGGCCTACAAGCGCATGCGGCTGGTGCTCGAGTCAGCCCACCGCCGGCTGCACAACCGGATGCACGAGGCGGGCCAGTATCACCAGCACACGGCGGCGGAGGATCATAGGGAGCACCACTAGCAGGCAATCATTAGACAAGGGCCCATACACTTTCTATAAACGACACGCATTATGCGCCCCAAGCACGTCGTCACCGATGCTATGCGAATGCTCGACAGCCGGGGTTTCTGCTAGTAGGCCGCGGCGATCATTCAACGCGCCGAGCCAGAAGCGCGGTCCGTGCTGGAGAGTCTCGTCGAGGATGGTCTTTTGGAGCGAAGGGGAGAGCGTCGCGGCCGCACGTACCACCTGAGCGCGGCTATGTATCGCAAGATGGGTCAGCCGGCTGCGTACGTCCGCAGGCGCGGGTTTGATCGCATACAGATGGAGAACATGATCATGCAATATGTCCATGCGCATGGGCGTATCACGCGTGCAGATGTGATGGAACTGTGCGGGACCACAGCCAACGGCGCCTACTATGTTCTGACTCGCATGGTGCAGGACGACAGGCTGCGGCTAGTTGGCGCAGGACGAACTGCGCACTACGAGGTAAGTTCTATGACTGATGGCTCGCCAAGATAAACACTGAATTTGGTCAATTCAGCGTTCTTTCAGCGTT
>CAZMAI010000089.1:5482-7688 GCA_964564195.1 uncultured Anaerolineales bacterium
AAAAGGGGCCGTCCCTCTGTGGGAACAGCCCCTTGTGCTATCTATGACCCGATCACGTCAAACCTGTAACCTGCAACTTGGAACGCGCAACCCGCTAACGCGCCAACGCTAGCTCTGCATCAGCGCCTCGTGCGCCTCGATCAACTGTGCGATGATCGGGATGTGCTGCGGGCATTTCTCTTCGCACTGGCCGCACTCGACGCAGGCGTCGGCCTGCTTGCCCGAGACGCGGTTCCAGGCCTGGTACGCCTCGCGCGCTGCGCCCCACAGCCCGTACACCCGGGCCTCGTTGTACTTGCCAAAGATGTAGGGGATGTTGACGTCCTGCGGGCAGGGCTGGCAATAGCCGCAGCCGGTGCAATACAGGTCGGCCATGGACTTTAGTCTTGCCAGCTGGTCATCGATGATCTTGAGCTCATCCTCGGAGAGGCGCAGGTCCTGCGAGGCGGTGACGATGTTCTCCTGCACCTGCTGCATGGTGTTCATACCCGAGAGCGCCACCGAGACGCCGGGGTGCGAGAGCACAAAGCGCAGGGCCAACTCGGGCACACGCTCGACGCCGGGTACCATGGCCTTGAGCACGTCGGACTCGACGCCCAGGCGGCCGCCCGCCACGGGGCCCATCACCACGATGCCGATCCCCTTCTCATGGGCCAGGTGGATGGCGTCCTCGTTCTTGCGATCGAGGATGTTGTACTGGAGCGTGATGACCTCGAAATAGCCGGTGTGGATCAGCTTGACCAGGTTCTCGGGCGTGTCGTGGAAGCTGGTGCAGATGTGCTTGATCAGGCCCTGGTCCTTGGCCTTGATCATGAGCTTGCTGAGCCGGGGCTCGACGCTGCTCTCGTAGCGCTCCCAGTTGATGCCATGGTGGTTGTAGATATCGATATAATCGACGTCCAGATAGGTGAGCGCCTGCTCCAGGTTCTGCCACCAGACCTTTTCGTCGTCGTATTCGGGGTTCTTGGTGGAGATGACGATCTTGTCACGCCAGCCCTTGAGGGCTTCACCGACCAGGCGCTGGTTGTCCTCTCCCGAATAGCCGTGGGCCGTGTCGACATAGTTCACGCCCGCCTCAAAAGCGGCGTGCAACATCGGGATCGAAAGCTCCCGATCTACCCGGGCATCTTTGCCCTCGCCCACCATCGGCAGGCGCATGGCGCCATAGCCGAGCTGCGAGACGCGATAGCCCGTTTTGCCCAGTTCACGATAAATCACAAGAGCCTCCTCAGAAAAGCCGTCCCTGTGGACGCGATACACTACAGGGGTATATGATACCACGGCCACCTCGACACGCCAAGCCGGGCCGGGGTTGGCTAATGCACTCGCTGTGTGTGCCCCCCCCGTTCAAGCGCAACGCCCATCGACGTTGCGGTGTTCTAGGGGATAGCGATGATTGCGGGAATCTCCAGCCTTGCGGGAGGTGTGCTATGTTGGATCCGGCGGCGGAACTCACACGCTCTATCCTGTCCGAACTCTTCGGGCCACAGGTCAAGCATGGCATTGCAGCCCGACTGTGGGACGGCTCGCGCTGGCCGGACGAGCGCCCTGCGCCAGCCACGCTGGTGCTGAAACACCCCGGCGCGCTGCGCGCCATGTTCCTATCCGGCACCGAGCTGCGTCTCTCCGAGGCCTACCTCTATGACGATTTCGACGTCGAGGGGGATCTGGAGTTCGCCATCACCTCGGCAGCGACGATCCCTGCGCGGTACGCGACCTGGGGAGCGCGCTTGCGGCTGGCGCGCCAGTTGTTGAGGCTGCCCGCCGCGTCAGCGGCACGGGCGAAGGTGAGCGGTCGCGGGGCCGCGCATCTGCATGGCCGGCGCCATTCTGTACAGCGCGACCGCGAGGCGATCGCCTACCACTATGACGTGTCCAACGACTTTTACCGGCTGTTTCTCGATGAACGCATGGTCTACTCGTGCGGCTACTTTCGCCATCCCGAGGACACCCTGGATGCAGCCCAGGTGGCCAAGCTCGACCTCATCTGCCGCAAGCTGCGCCTGCAGCCCGGTCAGCGCCTGCTGGATGTGGGCTGCGGCTGGGGTGGCCTGGTGATGCATGCGGCACGGCACTATGGCGTGGATGCCACCGGCATCACCCTGAGCGAGCAGCAGTTCGCGCTGGCCAACGAGCGCATCGCCGCCGCCGGTCTGGGCGATCGGGCGCGCGTGCTGCTGCAGGACTATCGCGAGGTCGACGCCGC
>CAZMAI010000089.1:7788-10119 GCA_964564195.1 uncultured Anaerolineales bacterium
GTCTGGGCGATCGGGCGCGCGTGCTGCTGCAGGACTATCGCGAGGTCGACGCCGCCCAGCCCTTTGACGCCCTGGTGAGCGTGGGAATGTTCGAGCACGTGGGGCGCTCGCTGTTGGCCACCTACTTTCAGAAGGCGCTATCGCTGGTGCGGCCGGGGGGCGTGTTCCTGAACCACGGCATCGCCCAGGGTTGGGCGGTGCAGGAGCCCGGCACGCACGCCCGGGTGGCGCCCCGTACCGGCGGGCGCAGTTTCAACGACGCGTACGTCTTTCCCGACGGCGAACTGCTCCCCATCGGGGATACGCTGCGTTACGCGGAGCAGGCGGGCTGGGAGGTGCGCGACGTCGAGAGCCTGCGCGAGCACTATGCCCTGACGCTGCGGCACTGGGTGCGCCGGCTGGAAGCTCACCACGACGAGGCGCTGCGGTTCGTCCCCGAGCCCACCTACCGGGTCTGGCGCCTGTTCATGGCCGGCTCGGCGGCGGGGTTCAGCAACGGCCGGCTGAGCGTGTTCCAGGCGCTGCTCTCACGGGCGGATGAGCATGGTAATGCGGACTTGCCCCTCACGCGCGAGGACTGGTACCGCTAGAGGACCATACGATGGGCAACATCGCTCGCGCGGGAAAGCGCACGCCTGCCGATTTGGCGCGGCACCCAGTCCGGCCTATACTGCCGCCGCACTGACGCGAGACAAGGGACATCTCCAGCCAATCTGCTCTGAGCGGCTCAAAGGCGAGCCCCTCATCAGGACTGTATACGATAGGGCGCACCGCAGAACGAACCTGTTCCGCGGTGCGCCTGTCGTTTTCACGCGTTCGCTCAGGCCTCTGCGGTCACAAACCGGCAGCCGTCCGTCTTGCAGATCTCGGCAATCACCCGGCGTCCCATTGCGGCGACGTTGGGCAGGCCCAGGCCGCCGGCCCACTGGCCCACCATGTAGAAGCCGTCGAGCCCGGGCAGTGTGCGGCTCAAGCCCTTGCCGGAGAAGGCGTCGAGCATCGACTGGTTCGGCACGGGCCAGGCCTGGTACCCCAGGTAGCTCCCCGTGTACCGTTCCGTAGTAAGGGGTGTGGCCACATCGGTCACCTCTACCTCGTCGCGCAGGCCGGCCCAGCGCCGGTCCAGGCAGTCGATCACCGTCTCGGCGGCGCGGCGCTTGGCGGTGCGATAGTCGGCAGGTGAGAGCGCCTTCCAGTAATCGTACGAAGTGGTCAGCACCACCTGCAGCGCGGTGCAGCCGGACGGGGCGGTCTCGGGCGCAAAGGCATAGTTCTCGATGAACAGCCGGTCCCGCCGGACACCCGCAATCTCGACAGGCTCGGGCAGCCAGAGCACCAGGGCGTGCGGCTCGTGCGAGAGATCCCGCGCGACACCCAGCGAGATGTGCAGCGCCATCTCCATCTGCCGCGGCGGGTGGGCGTAATAGTGGGCGATGCGGTCGCTGATATAGTGGCCGCCCAGCATGTCATAGATCGTCGCCCGCCCGTCAGCGTTGGAGATCACCAGGTCGGCGCGCTGCTCGCTGCCGTCGGCCAGGCGCACCCCTACTGCGCGGTCGCCGCTTACCATGACGCGCTCTACCCGGGAGCGGTAGTGGATCTCGCCGCCCAGCGCGGTAAAGCGGTCCGCGATCGATTGTGCAAAGGCGCGCGAGCCGCCTGCGGGCCAGCCGAAATCGCTGGAGGCACACCCGGCCAGGAACATGAGCCCCACCACTGCGGGGATGTTCTCGAAATCGTACTGGATCTGCCCCATAGCCCGCGCCAGGAAGGGATCTCGGAAGCGCGCCCCGAACTGCTCGAGGGTCACCTTGCCCCACTTGCCCATGAGGCCCAGGTAGGGCAAAGCGCTCACCATCTCCCAGGGTTTGGCCAGCAGCAGGTCCATCATGTTCATCCGCGTCAGCCGCCGGGCTGCATCCAGAAACCCGTCGATCTCGGCGCCGTCCTGCGGTGACAGGGCGTGCATGTGCTCCGAGAGGCGGTCCAGATCCGTGTACATCGTCAGGCGTCGGCCGGCGGGGTCCTCGATGGCGATCAGTTCCTGCGGGCGGTAGACGTCCCGTGGCATGACCCCCAATTCGCGCCACATGCGGTGCATCCGCATGTCGGGCCGGCAGCCGGCCAGGTGGTGCATGCACCCGTCAAAGGTGTAGCCTTTGCGCTCCCAGGAGGTGCACACTCCGCCGGGAAGGGTGTGCATCTCATAGATCGTCGCCCGGTAGCCGTTCATGCGGGCGTAGCAGCCCGCGGCCAGCCCCCCGATCCCTGCGCCGATGATGATAACTGAACGTTCCTGAGCAGTCTGTGCCATTGTGGCTCCTCGGTGAT
>CAZMAI010000090.1:0-6563 GCA_964564195.1 uncultured Anaerolineales bacterium
ATCGACATCGACTGGGAGACGCCGGCCACGATCAATGACACCTGGGGATTCAAGATCGACGACAACAACTGGAAATCGTCGGAGGAACTCATCGCCAAACTCGTGGACATTGTCAGCAAGGGCGGCAACTATCTGCTCAACGTGGGGCCCACGGCGGAGGGCATCATCCCGGAGCAGAGCGCCGAGCGCCTGCGCGCCATAGGCGCCTGGCTGAGCACGCATGGTGAAGCTATCTACGGCAGCCGTCCGGGCCCGCTGCAGGGCCTGCCCGACCTGCGCACGACACAGCGCGAGGGCCGCACCTTTGTGCACGTCATGCGCTGGCCCGAAAAGGGCGTGCTCAGACTGGATGCCGCCGCGCTGGGCCCGGTGCGCAGCGCCCGGCTGCTCGGCGACGACCCTCTGGGACACGTTCCCATCCGCCAGGAAGGCGACACGCTGGTGGTCGACCTGCTAGCGGAACAATCGGAAGACACAGTGCCTGTGTTGGAACTGGGTACGCCATATGATGACGACGGCGGAGGACGGCGGTAGGTGCTAGGATCTCCGCTAGCGGATGTGCCCAGCGACGCCACGCAGCACGAGGAGCTGTGGTCATGACGACAAACCGATACTTAGCTCCAGTTGATGATGGTCTGCCTATGCGACCCTCAGGCGTTTGGGCCACGGAAAAGCTTCACTACGTGCAGAGATACGTCGAAGTGTTCTGCACAGCGATGCGAAAGCGGTGGCCAGTGCGGTGTTACGTAGATTTGATGGCTGGACCAGGCAAGAACCGCGTAAGACAGACGGACCAGGTACTACTAGGTTCGCCGTTAATCGCTCTGACAGCAACTCACCCTTTTACCGACTTTTACTTCGCCGAGGCAGACCGATCCAATTACGCCGCGCTTGTGGAACGTTGCTCGGCTTCGGATCTATCGAGCCGCGTGCAGTGTGAGCTTGGCGATGCGAATCTTCTGGTTAATCAGCTAGTTCTGAAACTGGCACGAAAGGCTCCCAACTCACTAAATATGGCATTTCTGGATCCTCAGGGCCTCGAACTACATTGGTCGACGATCGCCAAGCTCGCGGCCGTACAGAGAATGGATCTGATAATCAACTACCCTCTCGGAGGACTGAACCGGGTTATGCGCAACGTTTACGATAGTACGCACGAGAATGCGGTGGACCGCTTGTTTGGGGATAGGACGTGGCGCGAGATCTACATTGAAAACACAATCAGGAAGCGAGGGCTGGTACATCGAGAGTTGATCGATTTGCTTCGAACCAAGCTTTCGAACCTGGGCTACCAGGTTGTAGCGGACTCGCCTGAACCCCTGATGAGGAACGTAGCTCGCAAGGCCCCTCTATATCGTCTGCTTTTCGCAAGCAAGCACCCACTAGGGTCGACATTCTGGGCTGAGATAAACCGCGTCGATGCACACGGCCAACGAAGATTGTTTGATTAGCGCTATTATCCGCGACCATACATATGCCATCAGAATTGATCTCACGGAGGAGGCAATATGGCACAGATATCACAGATTGAATGGACACAGGCCACCTGGAATCCCGTAACAGGCTGTACAAAGATCAGCGCTGGCTGCGAGCACTGCTATGCAGAGCGTATGGCCAAGCGGCTTCATGCAATGGGACAACCAAACTACAAGAACGGTTTCGCCCTAACCCTACATCCCCATCTCCTAAGCCTTCCACTGAAGTGGCGAAAGCCGAGAATGATCTTTGTCAACTCAATGAGCGACCTCTTCCATCCTGATGTGCCTGATGCTTTTATCTGGCAGGTGATAGACACGATGGCCATGGCGGACCGGCATGTATTCCAGGTACTGACAAAGCGCTCCTCCCGTATGAGGGAGTTCAGTCGGAGTGCACGATGGCCGTCGAATGTCTGGCTCGGCGTCACGGTGGAGAGAGCAGACTATCTTTCACGAATCGACGACCTTCGCCAGGTGGACGCCGCTGTGAGATTCCTCTCTCTTGAGCCGCTATTAGGCCCTTTGGAGCACCTAGAGTTGGAGTCGATTGACTGGGTAATCGTAGGCGGTGAGTCAGGTCCACGAGCGCGCCCCATCAAGGAGCAATGGGTGCTTGACATACGCGATCGGTGCACAGCGTCAGGTGTCGCGTTCTTCTTCAAGCAGTGGGGCGGCGTACGAAAGAAAGCGAATGGTCGAATTCTGCGCGGTCGAACCTGGGAACAGCTACCAGTTGGCGTCGGATCTGTCGCGTACTCCCTGCTTCCGGTTGGATGAGGGTGCTGCCCCTCAGGATTCGGGGCACAGGCCTAAAATAGGTCGAGGTAGGGGCGACACCGTCCCCGTGGTCGCCCTGGCGGGCGCAGAGAGCGATGAACGCCCCGAAACCAGCGAGACCGCTGTCAGCTAAGGATCGTGCAGAGATGACCACCCCGAAGGAACGCCAGGATCTGATCGAGTGGCTGCTGAGCCACGGCGACCCGGTCATTCGCCTGCGCACGCTGCAAGAGTTGTGTCCCGACCACAGCCCCGCGGAGGAGCACGAGGCGGCACGGCTGGTCGAGCAGTCGCCCGACGTGCAGCGGCTGGTACAACACTTGTACTGGACGCGCACCCACCTTTCGTTGCGCGGTGCAGGCGAATCGGATTTGGGCAACATGCTGCTGCGGCTTCGCTGGCTGGGATGCTCGGCCGGCATGCGCTCGCTCGATGCGCAGATAGAACCGTTCATCGAAGTCATGGGCGTTCCGGTGTCGTCACTCCGTTTCACCCATCCCCTGGAGATGCCCGTGCTGGGCAACTGCCTGGCCTATGCGGGCTACTGCCGCGAGCCGCTGGTCCGCGCCTGGCTCAAGCGCAGGCTGGATGCGCTATATGACTTTTGCCAGCGCGGCAGCTATGACATCTATATAGATCCTCCGGAGCGGCCGAGGCGGCAGGCGAGCCAGCGCCACGTACCCGTCATCGATCCGGCACTCTATACGGAGGGCGAGTTGCTCCTGCCCACGATCTTTGACCTGTACGGCCTGTCGGCCTACCCTGCCGAGCGCACCGATCCTGACACGCTCGACAGGATCGAGACGATCGTCGCCTATGTGATGGATCCCCGCTACCAGCAACTGCGTGACGGATTTGGCCTGGTGGCCACAGGAGATCGCCGCTACAACCTGGCCGGTGGAACGGCGCACCTGGAGGGCTTTGTCGAGGGGGACTCTTTCAGCAGGCCGAGGAGCGGTCCCGGGGCCCCGTCCGCGCAACAGCCCCCGCTCAGGCCTGCCCGGCAGCTTCGCCACCTGGCGATGATGGCGCCTTACTGGATCTCCCAGAGGAGCCTCTGGCGTATGCAGGGTGAGATCGCGTTACGGCAGTATCGCACGCCCGAGGGCAGGTATCTCTTTCCTCGCGAGTACCTTGTCGACGGTGCCGCCGGAGGTTTCGTCAACGGCGGCCACATGGCCGTCCACCTGAAACCGCGCGACGAGGCTGCCCGCGAGCAAGAGTCCACCTTTTACATGGCGCTGCTCGCGGATCTTCGCTTCCTGCGGCAGGCGCGCCTGGTTCCGCCCCCGGCGATTCCATGGGAACAGCGGCTAAGGGTCCGGCGCCTTTACGGGGGCAAAACACCCTATCCGCTGGATGAGGACTGAGCCGCGCTTCAGCGTGCCACACGCACTCCCAAATCGGCCAGGCGCAGGGCCTACTCCCGGACCATGGTGATCCAGTCAAAGCCCAGCCAACGCCAGCCCGATTGCGTCTCGCCGGCGGCGTCGACCCAGGCTGCCAGGCCTTCGACGAGCACGCCCACCCGGTTCTCTCCGGGCACCAGGTCGATCTCATCGGCGGGGAGCGCGGCTCCGTCGCCACCCCACAGCCTCACCCGCAGGTCCATGATGTCCGAGGCAGATGCGACGATCTCGACACGCTCCTGCTGCACGACCGTTGGAGCGCCGCGCGACACGACCACCTCATGAGCCGGCCCTCCGCTGGCGTCCCGCTCGAGGGCAGCCAGCCGGTACGGCGCACCGGCCTCAGCCTCGGCGTTGGCCCAAACCTCGGAGACGCCGGACCCGGGAGACATGGCGCCCTGTCCCAGGAAAGATACCTCGGTGTACACGCGCTGCTGCGCGGGCGTATCGCCAAGCGCCTCCTGAGAGGTATAGGGCTGAAAACGGCCATACTTGAGGACGAGGGCATGTGTTGCCGGGTTCCGGGGATCGTCGTTGGGATCGGCCACATAGATCGTGTTGCCCTCGGACCGGTAAGCGATCAGCGTCAGGCCATAATCGCCGCCCGATGCGCTGAGATTCACCAGCTGGGGCTCACTGGTGACGGCCAATGCCGTTACCAGCGTGTAGAAGGTCACCTCGTCGGTGGTAAAGCGCAGGCTGCGCACCGAAAAGCTTCCCGCCAACTCCCGCGTGAGTTCGTACATCGGATCGTAGCTGCGGCCCTGCCGCGCCGCGTCGTACTGCGCCTGAACCGCGGAGGCGATGTGCAGGCCCTGCTCGTCGTCCTGCCAAATATCCGGGGTGGCCGCCCCGGCGGGTCCCGGACCGTCATAACGCTGCGACAGGGGTACAGCCCTGTCCTGGCCGGCTCCCTCGAGATAGTACGCCAGAGCGGCCGCACCCATCCCCCAGGAGAGTCCCCGCGGACCGGTTACAGTGCCGCGGTTGGGAAAAGGCCAGGTGTCGCGCCCGGGCACAAAGCCAGTATCCACTACGAGTTGCTCCAACTCCTCATAGGGATGCGAAGTCACAATGATCCTGTCTACTGACCGCACAGCGACATTGACGGTGGATTTTTCCACCTTGATCACAGGCAACGGCTCGAGATCACCCGTATCCTCGTCGTACGCCCAGACTGCCGGAAAATGCCGCCAGTACATGTACACCGGAATTTTGAGAATGATGCCGATATCGGCGATCGCACCGCCATTGTCGACGACGATGAGCGGCGAGAGCACCATGAGTCCGTCCAACTCGCTGCCAGTCGCCAGGGGGTGGTAGGCGATGTCAAAGCGCACCGGCCGATCATAAGAGTTCGGAAGGACCTCCAGTTCCAGACCGTCCAGCGGATCACCCGTGCGATCCACCAGGTGCCAGCCCCCCTCGACCGGAAATTCGCGGCTTGCAACGGGTACAGCGGGATCAAGCCGCAGAGAGAGACGCGCGCCTCCCGAGTCGCCGCTGCCGTTGCCGATGTTTGCGGGCGAGGCGCCGGGCGCGCAACCGCTGGTTGCGACAAGGACGGCGGCGAGGACAAGCAGCGTGAACAAGGACGTTCGGATGGTCAAGGCGATACCTTTCCTGCTCACGAGAGAGCACCCGTGGATAAGCACGTTGATAACAGAGGGCAAGACGAGAGGATCATGGCTTGATCGCCCGCGTGGCAATGAACCAGGGAAAGAACCGCTCCAGCGCAACCACATCCGCTGACCAGCGATCCTCAAACATCCCCGTAATATAGAGGCCGGCGTCGCACTGCCCCCCGATCTGATCCTCCAGCGTGTGGCTGTACTCGACCGGCTCACCGCGCTGCAATAGCCGCTCCAACTGCTCCGGCGGCATATCTGTGAGATCCGCATAGGGCAGCGGGTGACGCACGACGAACTCGCCCCGCTCCCAGAGCGCGTCCTGCTCAAAGATATAGGTGACGGGGTTGTTAAAGCCTGCCAGCAGAACGCCCCCGGAACGCAGCACCCGGGCACACTCGCGCCACACGGGACGCACAGCGGGGGCAAAGCAGTTGGACACGGGGTGAAAGATCAGGTCAAAGCTGGCCGGCTCGAAGCCGGAGAGATCCGCCATGTCACCCTGTACGGTGGTGATATCCAGATGTTCGCGCGCTGCCACCTCGCGATCGCGGGCAAGCTGCGCCGGCGAGGCATCCAGAACGGTGACGCGGGCGCCGGCCGCGGCCAGAACGGGCCCCTGCTGGCCACCCCCAGAAGCCAGGCAGAGCACATCTGCACCAGCAAGGGGCGGGTACCACGAGGCAGGCACAAACCGGGAAGGTGTCAGGAGGAGGTTCACAGCGCCGTCACGGGCGGCGGCAATCACCTCTGACCCGACAGGGATGGTCCACTCATTGCCCTCGGCCACCCGTCTATTCCATGCATCAGCATTATAGCGGTGTACATCCATGCGATCGGACTCCTCAGGCTGACTCCGTCAAGGGCCCCGTACGCAGGCTATCCTGCGGGCGAGCCACCGCCTCCATGATCGGGAACGTATTGGCGGCCTGATCATACAACGCACGCCGCAAGAGCGCCAACACACCACGCTCGGGGACTGCGCATCGCTATCCTGGGGCGCGGGCGCACAGGACATGATGAATGCAGAAACAGCCAGGGGAGCCTGGCGCTGCAAACAAACGCCCGCGGTAACCGAATCGCGGCTATCGCGGGCGCCAGAGACTGCAGTTCATTTGGTCAGGGGCTCAACTGCGCGCCCCATCTCTCTGAGAGAGCCAGGCCTCACGGGCTCACGCGCTCGAACTGGAGCAACGCGTTATCGTCCGCGTCATTCAGCATGAGCATGTCGCCGGCCAGATCGTACGAGCGCACCTCGGCGAGCAGGCTCA
>CAZMAI010000090.1:6663-10095 GCA_964564195.1 uncultured Anaerolineales bacterium
AGCATGAGCATGTCGCCGGCCAGATCGTACGAGCGCACCTCGGCGAGCAGGCTCAGATAGGTGTCTTCCGCCCGCATCGCGGGCTCCGGACCGGCCATCAACGTCCGGCCAAGCTCGCCCGTGGTTAACCCCTCCCCATTGACGGTATAGGCACCAAAGTACGAGTTGACGCCAGCGTTCCCCGCGATCTGTCCCTCGCTGAACTGGGCCGTGATCTCCACCTCGGCGGGGAGTACCGTGGGATCGCCCCAGGCGACCAGCCTCCACGTAGAATCCGCGAGCGGATCTGCGCCGCCCCCTGCGCCACACCCGGCCACGGCCGCGAGCAGCAGGGTCACCACCAAAACACCGACCGCAAAACGAAATCTGTACTGCATGACGTTCCTTTCCGATATTACGCACCCACCAGGCCCTCATGGGCGACCAGTGGGCGCCGTTGTTGGAATCTGATCTATAGACGTCCGACGCGCGCTTGCGGTTCCGTAAACAAAAGCGCGCCGCGGCCCATCGGGCACGCAGCCGCTCCCATGCGTGGATCCTTCAGACGGCGGAACTGGAGCGCGCGCCGAGATGCAGCCTGCCTCACGGCCCTGCTGAACGGCTCGTTCAAACACCAGCCGCGCGCCGCTAGGGCTCCAGCCGCACCTCGACGCTAGCCCGGTGCGCGTCGTCTCCGTGGGCCGGGCTAATGTCGCGCACGACCAGACGGCCCGGCCCGGCGACGGTCAGATCGTAGGTTAGGTCGGCGCTAAACGGTCCGGGCTGGCCAATATCGGGGGCGTTGACGGTCACCGGTTGGGAGGCGAGCACGTCACCATCCGCGTCCAGCAACTCTACGAGGAGCGTCTGCTCAAAGCTCGCCAGCGCAAATCCCGCCACGTGCACGCTGCCGCCGGCCAGAGTCTCGCCATGCAGCGGCTGTGAGATCGCGATACGCTCAGGCGCGGGCGTCGCGATCCGGATGTCCGTGGCCCCGGAGGGCGCCAGCATCACGGCCACCGAGTTGAGGTGCAGGATGCCACCGTCGCGAGCGCTGGCGTCGTAGACCTGGATGAAACCCTGGCGCTCCTCGCTCACATCAAATGCGAGGTCCAGGGAATAGCTGCCGCGCTGACCGATGTCCGCGGCGATGATCGTTGGCGCAAGGGCCAGCTCCGAGCCGTCATCGAGGATCAGGCGCACCACCAGGTTCTGCTCAAAGGTGGGATCGGCGATGCCGGCCACGCGCACCGGGCTGGTGACGCGTGAGCCGTTGCCCGGCTGCAGGATGACGATCGCTTCCTCACCGCGCGGGTCATCGGCGGTCGAGGGCACCGGAGTCACAGTGGGCTCGGCTGTCGGAGCCGGCATAGTGGCCGTCATTGCGGCCTCCGTCGCTGGCGCCTGCGTACGCAGCAGCGGGATCCCCGTGGGCTCCGGGACGGTTTGCCGCACGGCACACCCCGCGAGGATCAGCATCATGGTCACAGCCAGTGGCAGTCTGAACCGAGCCATAGGACCTCCCTGGGGCGGGATCATCAGTGCCAGAGCGAGTCGGCAGAGCGGCTCACCGGCTGCGGACGGAAGGCATACTCGGGCCCCGCCAGCGCCTCCAGATTCAGGTCGGTGCCCAGACCGGGTCGATCGGGCAGCTCGAAATAGCCGTCTCGACAGACCACCGGATGGGTGCAGAGCGCGTTGCGCAGCTCGCGCTCCATCTCCATCTCTTCCAGGATGTAAAAGTTCGGGATGCTGGCCCCCAGATGCATCGCCGCAAGGGTGCAGATGGGCCCCGCCGGGTTGTGAGGCGCCACCGAGACATAGTAAGTGTCCGCCAGTACCGCCATGCGGCGCACCTCGGAGATCCCGCCGCAGTGCATCAGGTCGGGCTGGAGGATCTTGCATCCCCCACCCTCCAGCAACTCGCGCACCTCCCAGCGGGTGACCAGGCGCTCGCCCGTGGCGATGGGCACCGGCAGTTCGCGGGCGAGGGCGATCATGGCGGCCGGATTCTCGCTGGGGATCGGCTCCTCGAAAAAGCCCACGCCGTAGGGCGCCAGCGCCTGTGCCAGCGCCACTGCCGTGCGGGGCGAGAGGCGCTCGGCGAAATCCATGTAGATGTCGACATCCGGGCCGGCCCCCTCGCGCGCGGCGGCCATCAGCTCGGTGGCGCGAGCGATCGCGCCCCGCTCGTTCTCCGCCAGCACGCCCGCATCGATCGGGTTCCACTTGAACGCGCTGAACCCCCGGCGCACGCACTCGCGCGCGCCCTCGTAGGCCTGCTCCGGCGTGCGGGCACCTCGCAGCCAGTGGCTGGTGTAGGCCCGCAGCCGCGTGCGCATGGGGCCGCCGAGAAGGCGGTAGACCGGCACGCCAATCCTCTGCCCCTCGATGTCCCACAGCGCCATGTCCAGCGCGCCGATGGCGGTCATCTGCGTCATCCCGCCGCGCCAGCGCCAGGCGTGGTACATCCGCTGCCAGTGCGCCTCTACGCCGGCGGGGTCCTGCCCGATGAGCAGCGGCTCCAACTCGTGGATGTAGGTCTCGACGGACTCGATGGCCCCGTGCAGCGAGCCCTCGCCCCAGCCGTGCAGCCCCTCGTCGGTGGAGACCTTGACGAACATCCAGTTGCACCACTGGATCCAGAATTTGAAGGTTTCGATGCGAGTGATTTTCATGGGGAGACCTCCGCACTGATAGATGTAGACGTTGAATCACCGGTCAAGCGATGGCTGTGTCCACATTCTGCGCGACGGAGCGAAGGGAAAGCATCCTGGTTGCCAGGCATTACAGCGGATCAGGAAGATCGCAGGCCCTCGCCTGTCGTATCTCCCAGAGACGCTGCTGCAGTTGCACCTCTTCGGGCGTCCAGACATGCTTGACATTCTCAGCGTGGCGTCGGACGTCCAGCCAGCATCGATTGATGACATTCGGATGCTGCTTTGGATCCTCCGAGGACGGATCGCCCATGTGCCAGAACTTGCGATCCTCAAAGTAGAGGTACTTGCGGTATGCTTTGCTAAACCTCTCACAAAAACCGTGCCGCTCAATTAGGTCGATGAGCTCTGCGTGATCGTCCGCAGGACAGCGTGTCCTGGTCGTGTACTCGTGAGGATAGGTGTACGCCATCGTCCACGAGAACCTCCACTTGGCGCGCGCTATGATACCGGTGATTTGCTGCGCCTCGGCCGGAGAAAGCCGCGCCATGCGTGCCGCGTATTGCAGCAGCGTGCGAAGGCGTCTCTCCGCATCGGGCAACAACTCGTTCGCATAGTCATCCCATGCCTTTGCATCGGCAGTCCGCGGAACATACAGCCGGTCCAACATGGGAAATGAACGATCCCCCCGGGCTTCGACGACAAGATCCCTGTCTCTGACCCTGATCACCCAGGCGCCATGTGGGTGCCCCTGGCGCTCCCAGAACATCGTGCCACCGAGGTCCTCTACCAGCGA
>CAZMAI010000091.1:0-10067 GCA_964564195.1 uncultured Anaerolineales bacterium
GTGATCGTGCCGCCCGTGTACTGTGGCAGGTCGGCGACGTCCCACACAAAGCTAGTGCCCGATCGGGCAGTGATGCTGGCGCCGCTAGAGACCACGACTGGATCGACGAGCGCGGCCGGCAGCGTATCGGTGATAACCACGTCCTTGGCGGTGTCGGTCATCGTATTGGTATAGGTGAGCGTGTAGGTGATGGCGTCGCCGGGCGCGAGCGGGCCGGTGGGGGAGACGGACTTTCGCAACGCGAGGTCAGCGGACTCTACGATGAGTGATGCTGTTGCATCGCTGTTGTTCGTCAAGTCCGACTCCGTGCCAGTGGTAGAGATGGTAGCCACATTCTCGATCACGCCGCTATAGGCCTCGCTGACCGTGGCAACTATGGTGACAGAGCCGCCCTGACCCGGTGCGAGATTCTCGACGTCCCAGATGAAGCTGGAGCCGGAGCGAGGCGTGGCACTTGCCCCACTGGAAGTGATCACTGGGTTGGTTAGCGCCTGATGGAGAGGATCACTAATCACAACATTGTGCGCGGTGGCGGCCCCGCTATTCCCATAGGCCAGAGTGTAGGTAATCGTCTCGCCAGGCAAGAGGCTGTCCTCCGGAGACGCCGTTTTGTCTATCCATACATCGGCCTTGAGCACCTTGAGTCTTAGTGCAGGATCGCCCATAAGCAGATAGGTGTCAATCAGGTCACGGTTGCCAACTGTGCTGCTCCATAGGCGCAGCTTCGCAGCGGTAGTTGCGGCTCCCAGCTCTGTGATGCCGTCCTGAAACAGCGCGGCGTACAGGCCTTCCTGCAGGTAGCGATGCCCGAAAGTGGTACCTTCACCGGTGGGGGCGAACGAAGCGATTGCACCCTTCCCAGGTGCCCTCAGCAGAGTCTCGGACACGCACGAGAGGTCGGTGCCGGAGGCAGCTCGCAGGAGAATGTAGTAACCGTCCTGGCATGTCATCGGCACCATGAACGGCAAGATGCCGTTAGAGAGTCCTGGCACCTGCGATGTCTTGAAAAAGCCCTCTCCACCCCACGCCATGGTTGAGCCATGCCCGGCATAGTTGATGACTAGGCGCCCGCTGGCAAAGGCGTTCAGGATCGCGGTGCGCGTGTTGGCCACGGTTTCGTGAGGATCGATGCCATAGTAGATGCGCTCTACCGAGTACGGCGAGCCGGGCTGGGGCACATACCCAGCTATGATCGCATCTGAGAGGGCGCGAAAGTTCCCCGCGGAATCGGGGTCGTCCGCCACGAATGACAGCGCCGCCTGCCAGTCTCCCTCGGGTGCGGCCTCGTAGGCCAAGATCTTGGCGACCACGGCTTGTGCGTCAGCGACAGTCTTGACAGGCAGGCGGCCCAGGAAGAGGTCAGGGAAGATGTCTGTACCGTGGACCGCAGCATAGCGGTTGTCCGCAGCGGTCTCGCCGAGGTAGGGGTCCACGTCCGCGAGGTAGCTCAGTACATATGACGGTTCGCCGCGATCCAGATATCCCTTCGGATCGTAGTTGGCATCGCCAACGAGAAGCAGATAGGCTGGAGCGGGCGGCGCCCAGTGCGCATAGGCATAGGCCACGAAATCATGGATGGCCTGTACGCTTACGATCCCATGCCCGAAGACGTCGTAGATCTCACGTACATCAACCAGAATAACGCGCAGCCCCTGGCTCTCCCGTAGGGCCACCAACGGCTGAACCGCCTCCACAAAGTCCCCATGGCTTATGATGAGATAGTCCGCGCCGTTCTCCGCAGATCGCAGATCCCTAGGTGTGATGAGCTCCATCTCATGCACGCCCGCATAGGCGAACGCCTCGAGAGCATAGAAATCCTCCGGGGTGCCCGCTATCGTGGTCTGCATTCCCAGGGTGTAGGTGTCGTCGCCGGCCGATACCGACTTGTCAAGATGCACGGGCAAGAGGGGGACGGTGACATCGTAGAGATCTATCAACGGCGAGGTAAAGCCGGTCACCTGGACCTCCTGAGCCCCGCTCTCCGTCAAACGAAAGTCTGTCCGGTCACCAATGGCCAAAAACGAGGCGGGGTAGGTGAGGTCAAAGCGGTTTATAAACACGATATCGCTTTGCCCGGATGCCAGGCCGACACCGCAGGTCACCTCCAACTCATTGAGGCCCTCCTGCAGCGCTCCCTGCGCAACGTCGAGCTGAATCAGGTGCGCGCTCCCCGCAGCCCAGTTGGCGCTGGTCAACAGCACGTCGTTCAGCCGGAGCTCGCAACTGTGCTGGCCGGAGGTCGCAGAGTATCCTCTCAGCAACGCTGCAACTGTCGTGATTCCTGGCTCGGTGCTAAGGTTGGCGAGACCAAAGTGGTACGACCTGGTCGCAGGCGCCCCATAGGCCGAGATATAGTTCCAGTACCAGCGATCGTTCTCCGGCCCGCTCGGGTATGCTGATCGCCACTCGAGATTCTCCTCCACCCTCTCTCCTGCGGTGTGGTGTGCGACCACGGGGGCAGTACCATCCGGTGTGGCGTCGGTTGTCTCCATGCGCAGGCCGGGGTCGCCGCCCCACATCAGCCAGTAGGCGTTCTCACGGGTATCCGTGCTGTCGATAGCCTCTCCATAGAAGAGAATGGAATCTGAAGGATCGAGCACGCTATCCCCCCCGTCGAGGACGCGGATGGCAACGGGTTGGTCCTTGTGCCACGCCGATAGAGTAGAAGGGGAGATACCGGCGATGTCAACGCCCAGCTCCGCCAGATCGGCCCCGGTAACACGGTACATGGCGGTCTCTCTCACCAGGAGCCTCACGCGTGGCCCCGAAACGTCGAGCAGGGCAGCGGACAGCTCTGGTCCCGACTCGCTAGCTGCCGTAACCGGGTACGAGGTAGCTGTGCCGTAGTTAACGATAGCCTCACGATACAGAGGCTGGAAGGGGTCTGCCGCAGTCGTGCGCACTGCCTCGGGAGTCCCGGCCGACATACTGTCATCTCGACCCGCAAACGCCAGCCGCAGGATCATGTGCGTGATGACGCGCAAGCGCCCCGATACCGGGTTGTACTGGACGGGATGCAGCACAACCTGGATGACGTGCTGATCTCGCAGGTAGCCATGGTCACCGAGTTCGGCGACGGCCTCAGGCCATAGAGCCGCACTTGCATAGTGTGCTGCGTCACGCTTGAAAGTAGTGCGGCGTTCGCTGACCGTGCCGTCGAGTGCGAGCTCTACGGTATGTGTACCGACAGGGCATACGTTATGGATGCCATCGGGCTCATATGACTCTAGTTTCTCCACATGAACCGAGACTCTTGCACCCACTGGTACCGCAAAGAGCGCGGACCTCACCGGCAGGTTGGGTGCCCCCGGGGTGGTCGTCTCGCCGTATCCCTGGACTGCGAGATACTGGCAGGGAGAGCCGTCATCGACTGTGGCCTGTTCCAGTGTGTAGGCTGACGGAGTGAAGGAGAATAGTACGCCGTGCTCGTCGGACGAGATCAAGACGACGTCGTCGCCCGGTGATGTTGGCACCGCGGAAGGTGCAGCGCCCTCGTCTTTTGCGTGCTGTGCGGCGGATGGTGCTCCTACAGGTAGCAACACCAACACCAGCAGCAGAGCGATCCGTCCCAGGGTTCTGTTGCCTCTCGCGAATGCACTTCTGTCTTGAATCATGGCCATGCCTCCCGACGAACTGGTATGCAATATGATAAGGCTCACCAGAGTCGCATACCACAATCCGGCGGCTGGGATTACGCTGAGACGATGGCGGGGAGCGAAAGGCTATGAGCAGTCGAGTATATAGTCCACCGTCTCCGGTTGGGGAAGAAAGCCTAGTTCGAAGCAGGGTACGGTCCGCACAAGGTCCTCCAGGAAGCTGAGCGTAAACGCCATTCCCTCGCGGTCCCACCAGGGCGCAAATACGCATCCCATCAGGCGCGACACGGACTCTGCGGGCCCGAGTTGCGTGACTCTGTTTGCTGAGGCATGCCTCAGAAAGTACAGTCGCTCGAGTGGCACCGAAGCGGAGGACACGGCAGCAATGTCACCGTGCCACGGCGTACCATAGATGGTGAACGCTTGATCTGACTTGCGAGCGATAATCCGGTCATCGCACAGCACCGATCCGACGCCGCGCTCCATCCAGAGTCGCGCCATGGTGGACTTGCCGGCCCCGGACTTGCCGACGAAAGCAATGCCTGTGCCCCCACGGTCGATGGCACAGGCGTGGAGCAGTACGCCTCGCTCCTGAGCGAGCAGATCGATATAGAGCACTTCCATGCCCGGATAGGCCAAGGCTGGCATCCGAGGGGGATGCAAAGCACGATTGACGATGATATCGCCCGTCAACGACCCACGGTCAATGTCGATCGCCAGGGACGGCTCTGAACTCCCGCTATAGGTCAAGATCGAGATCGTGTCTCCATCTCTGTACAGTGCCCACCTGGTGCCAGACAAAAAGTCTGCTCTGGAGCGGGGAGCGGTGAGGGAATCTACCTCCTTGAGAACAAACCTGGCAAGAGGTTCGTTCTCTGTGACGAATGCAGGGTATGCCACACGAACGGCCTCAACACCGTCCGAGACACACGGAGAAGCCACACCCAGCGCCAAACCACCGATGCAGAGCACCGCTTGACGCCCGCAGCGCGCAGGCGCATAGTCAGGCAACCTCGCCACTGACGTTAGCTGAGCTCTATCGCACAGGGGGTGCCAAGAGGAGCGCAATTGTCCCCAGTACTCTCGGGCCCATTGCTGCCGGCCACCTTGCAGCCGGAGAGCACGGCCTCATCGGGTATGAGGTTCACGCTGGCGATTGCTGGCTTGCTGTAGGTCTTTTTTGCGTCCATGCACTTCTCCTTGTGTGATGCCAGAAGGTATCCGGCCTGGCCAGGGCAGTTACTCAGTCTGCAACGAACTCTGCCGCGTCAACGATGGCCTCCGGGAGACCCAACGCACGTGCCCGCAGCTGGGCAACCTGGCAGAGATAGGGTACGGCACGATCAGGCTCCCCGTACTCCATCTCAGCCCAGCCCGGACACTGTCCGCAGAGCGCCTGCAAAGGGCAGACGTTGCAACTATATCCGGGGCGCGCCTTTCGCTGGCGCTCCTCAGGCAACGCCACCGCCCATCCTTCAGCAAAGCTTCCCGCCCTGAGATCGTAGCCAGGTTGCCGCGAGAGCAGACAGATGTTCAGCCGCCCTGCCGCATCGACGTGAAAGCTCTTGAGCCCGGCGCCGCACGTGTACAGATCATCCGAGACAGGGCGTTCACCGATGTGTCTGTCACAAAAGTCCCGCCATTCTGCCATGCGTTCCGGGTCGGCCTCATCCAGTTCTACGACTTGTTCCGCCGGCAAGCGCAGCTCCACTGGCGCCTGGCCTCCGGCCACTCCAGCGTTGATCAGAGGATCAAAGCGGAAACGTGCCCCCAGAGACTCGGCATAGGCCTTGATATCCCAGAGCTCGTCGACGTTCAACGTCATCACCGGCGTCTTGAGCCGCATGAGGATCTGGCGCCGGTGTAGCCGCGCGATCCCGGCCATGCATCGCTCATATGCACCCGGAATCTGCGTGACCCTCTCATAGACCTCGGCCGTGCGCCCGTACAGTGACACCTCCACCGCAAAGGGCGGGTAAGCGGCCAGCAGATCTGCGAACTCGTCGGTGAGCAGCGTCGCGTTGGTAAAGAGCGTGATCAAAAAGCCCCGGCGCTTGGCATGCAAGTAGATCTCTGAGAAGTCCGACCGCATGAGCGGTTCGCCGCCAGTGATCAAGAGCCACAGGCATCCTGCTTCAGCGATCTGATCAAGAATACCGCACAACTCGGCGGTCGTCAACTCAATGTCGTCTTCCCAGCTGGCCCGGTCGCACTGGATGAAGCAGTGCTGACACCGCAGGTTGCACCGGTTGGTGATCTCGATAGAGCCGGAGAGAGGATAGCGTCTCCCTGCGATAGCCTCTTTGAGCCGTATACCAAACTCGCTGTACTTTAGCTCCGGGATGTGAGGACAGTTCACGCCGGGTCCTCGATCACCACAGCCCGCACCTCGTGCAGTTGGGCAATCAGGTCGTAGAGGTCCGCCTCGGCCTCCTGCCGGCTGATCTCGTATTCTTCCACAACGATAGCCAGCACCTGGCCCAGTGTCCTGGCGCCGTCCAGCGCATCCCAGATGGTGGATGCGGTCTCGTTCAGGGTGTAGATGCTGTCCACTTCTGAGTCGGTCCGGGCGACAGGCACCAGAACCGCCTCACCGGCGATACTGCGGGAGACGATGTTGGGGCTCTGTCGGACGATGTTACTGAGCGTAATGATGATGCCTCCTCACGTCCGAGCACAAGGCAATCTAGTGTGGTATCTGGGGCTATTATACAACACCCTGTGCAAAAGTAAAGACGATTGCGATATCTCGTAGGCTCATGGCGTTGCGGCCCAGCTTGCCGACTTGACAAGACTCTAGAGTGCTGGCGGAGGACGTGTCTTGACAGGAAGAGGCGGCGAACGCATTATTCCCGCATGTCTTCTCATTCAGATTGCCAAGCCACCGATGCCTCCGACGGATTAGGGGGTGCCCGCCTCGCCATGGAACGAGCCCTGCTCCCGCTGCGTGAGGATCGCTCGCTATGTCAGGATGCGGTGGCGGGATGGTCCGGGCAGGACTGGCGGGAGACCGTGAGCACTTCGATACAGCAAGGGCTGGGGCCGCTTCTCTACGACCGCGTGCTCGGCGATGCTCTGGCAGTGCCCCGCGAACAACTCGACCGCCTGCGGCTCGTGTATCTCCACACCGCTGCTGTGAACCTGCGGCGACTGAAGGAGCTGGAGCAGGTCCTGGCTGCGCTGGAGGGGGAAGGCCTGCGTGCAGTGCTGCTTAAGGGTGCCTATCTGGCGACCGCGGTCTATGCCAGCGAGGCACTGCGCCCCATGGTGGACATCGACCTGTTGCTGCCTGAATGCGACATCGCGGAATCGCTGCGGGTGCTGGCAACGCTGGGATTCCAGGCACCACGGGGTGCAGACTGGATGGGCGAGCGCTTTGCGCACTATGGCCTGCGGCACCCGATCACGGATACCTATCTGGAGGTACATGGGCGCTTGGTCCCTGACGATCGAACGGTGCAGATCGATCACGAGGCTCTCTGGGGCCGGCTGGCTCAGGTGCGCCTTGGCGGACAGCTTGCCTGGACGCTGGATCCCATGGATCATATCCTGCACATCTGCCTCCACGCGTCGACGCATCACCTTTTCCAGATGGGTCCCCTGCCGCTCTATGACCTCGCTGCACTCTACTCAACTTACCGGGAGGAGATCGACGAGGACATCCTTGTGGCGCGCGCGCGCGAATTGGGTGCGGAGCGCGCTACCTGCCTCTGTCTGACGCTGGCGCGCGATCTGGTTGGCGCGCGTGTACCCGAGGCCACACTTGAGTCCTTGTGCGGTGACAGTCTGTCAGAAGCGCTACTAGCGGATGTGCGCGAACTCGTGCTCTGCGGGTCCAGCCGGGCTGAACCGCCATCTCCCAACGTCCTTGCCCTCTGGACAGCGGAGGATCCGCGGTCGCGTCTTGGCGTATGGCGACGGATCCTTTTCCCGAGTCGAACGCGGATGCGGGCGCTGTACGCGATCCCACCCGATCGGTCCGTAATGCTGTGGCACTATGTGCGGAGGCTGCGCGATCTGGTTGTGGAGCGAGGGCAGAGCCTGCGACAACTCAAGGGCGCACAGGGGGACCAGGGACCCTACAAGGAACTGGCACGCTGGCTCGCGAAGGGGTGAGATCACACAGGTTCAGTTGTGCACTGAGCCACAAGTGCGATGTTGCGTCCGTCTGCCCGGTACAGCGGTGTACTGTGCTGCCAGTGGCTGTAGGCCCGCCTGGAAGCGGGCGGCGCGTCGCGGGCCTGCTGGATCCCGTGCCGACTGCAGAGCGCTTGATACTTTACCGCTATTGTCTGGACAGGGCTTTGCAGGTCGACAGTGGGTCTGGCTTTCGATGCGGGGTAACAGTATCCCGCCAGCACCGCTCAATGCCGTGTCAGGTACCAGACAGTGCTGGATGAACAACAAATCGCGAGCGGGTCGATGGTCGAGATCGTTCCCGCTCGCGAAGATTGCACCAAAGATCGTCAAGACCTGGATGCTGGCCCTTACCGCCGAACTATGGCGTCAAGGGCAGCTGTACGGCGTTGAACCGAAGCACTGGCGGCTCCGGTGCCGGCTCTGACCCCTCGACCGGTCCCGCGTCGCCGTTGGGCGCGCCGACCGCGAGGCTGGCGCTCGCCGGTCCGTGGAACGTCTCTACTCCGCTGACGTCCACGTCGCCGAGCCAGTAAAAGTAGGTGACGCCGGGCACGACGCCCGTGTCGGTATAGCTGTACGCTGCGCCCTCGGTGCTGCCGGGGTTCGCGGCGGGGATGAGCGTCTCGTTGACGAGTACGCGCTCACCGTCCTCGGACTCGGCACGGTAGAGGTTAAAGCCGACGTTATCGACCTCATCCGCTGTGCTCCAAGCCAGTTCGATGCTGCTCTCGCCGGCGGTGGCTGTGAACTCAGCCAGGGTGACGGCGGTCGGGGTGTAGTCACCCACCTGCGCCCAGAGGCAGGCATTGTTGTCGGTCTGTTCTCGCGTGGTGAATGTGTCGGTCAGTTTGGCGGGGTCAAAGACCTGCGTCGAGCAGTCGGTGCTCGCGCCGTTGTTAATAAAGCCCGCGATGTTGATCGTAAACGTGTATTCATCTTCGCCGGTACCACAGGTAAACGTCTGCTGAACCGGGGCCTGGGCGATGAGCACACGGTCCGCGCACCCGTTTGCGTTGATGCCCCCAACGTACGGGCAGATCGGGTCGTCGCCTACAGTGTACGGGCACTCGTAAGTTGAGCCGACACCACTCACGTTACCACAATAGGCGCCACTTCCGCTGTTCGGTGTCTCGTCCAGTTGTACCACATAGCCAAAGGTGACCTCACTACCCCCTTGAGGTACGGAACCGTCCTCGCAGAGGATCCCATCCACCGTGATCGACAGGGTGACCTGGTCTAAGGGGAAGTCGGAGGCGTAGATAGGGTTGTTGTAGTGGGTGATGCGTCCCAGCACAAAGTCCGTGTACGGCGCAAGCGTACCTACATCCTCGACGCCCTCAAAGCCGAACCCGCTCCGGTTCCCAAATGTCCCACAACCAGAAGACACGCCTGCGGGCCGGCCGTAGCGCACCTGATTCTCATCCGTGGTTGGAGGGGTCTGAATGCCCGGATCGTCTTCGCTGTATGCGGTCGGCGAGTCACCAGGCCCTGTGGCCCAGGCGGAGCAGTTTGCGGTCGTGTTGCCCCACACACCGTCCGCGTCTCCCATTGAAAGGGCCATGACCACTGTATTTAGCACAAGAAAAACGGCCAATGCGATCGCTATTGTTCTGAATCGTTTCGCTCTCATGTTCTCACTCTCCCTGCACATTGTCTCAAGCTAGAATCGGACCTCAGTCGCCGCGCCTCTGGCGGCATTGCTTCCTCCTCCTCCGTCCACAGCGTCCATGCGGTTGCGCACTACTGACGGGCAAAGCCGTCACCGCACAGCGTGTCTCTTATGACGGCGCAAAGCTAACCTGTAGCCTGCATACAGTCTACGTGAAAACAGCATAAAGCGCAACCCCTTTTTGCCCCTTTTTTCTGGATTCTGCGGAAACTCGTGCGAGAAAGGGCAGGGCGCGGGGCAAACGACCGGGCTCCGCTCATGACTTCGGCGCAATTGCGTGTGATGAGTGGCGGTGGTGCTGCCTATTGCGGCCACTCGAGGGGCGTCATATCTGTGTCCCGTGACCGACATGTGAGGCTGCAGCGCCGGCGGGCAGACACCCTCCGTGTTTTCCAGGTCCCCTTGCTATCAGCGTCGAATGCGCTAACGACGCCCGCAGAGCGATTGCGCGCGAGTCTTGCACTCAAGCCAGCCATTGTTGGGGCGCTGATGCGGTGGCCTGCAAAGACACGGTATGCGGCTTTTCACTTGCCTCGCTACAATCTCCCCATGCATCCGCAACCACCGCTCACCCCCCGCGAAGCCGTCTATCGCATCCTGGGCTCCCTGTGGGACCCCGCCAGCCTGCCCGCTGGCGAGGCGATCCCCTGGGACGGCGTGCT
>CAZMAI010000092.1:0-1110 GCA_964564195.1 uncultured Anaerolineales bacterium
TCAGAACCACCTCTCGATGACGACTTTGCTCTCGGTAAAGAACCGGATCACGTCCTCACCCTGGCCGTGCAGCACGCCAAAGAACGAGTCCTTCATCCCGCTAAAGGGGAAAAAGGCCATCGGCGCCACGATGCCGATGTTGATGCCGATATTGCCGCACTGCACCTCATAGCGGAACTTGCGCGCCCAGGCACCGTTGTTGGTAAAGATCGACGCCGCGTTCCCAAAAGGGTTGCCGTGGATCATGGCGATGGCCTCATCCATGTCGCGCGCCCGCATCAGCGCGGCCACGGGACCAAAGACCTCCTCGCGGGCGATGGCCATATCGGGCGTCACATCACCCAGCACCGTGGGCCCCAGGAAGGCGTCGGGCGGCAGATCGCCGATGGTGGTGAACTGGCGGCCGTCCAGAAGCAGCGTGGCGCCCTCGGCGAGCGCGCCCTCGATGTGCCGGACCACATTCTGCTTCTTGCCGGGGTCGCGCAGCGGCCCCATCTGCACGGCTTCATCCAGCCCATAGCCAATGGTGATGCCGCGGGCCGCTGCCACAAAGGCCTCGGCCACCTCCGCGTAGCGGGCCTCCAACTCCGCCTCGCTCATCCCCTCGCCCACCACCACCAGGTTGGCATTCGCCAGGCAGCGTTGGCCGGCGTTGCCGTAGAAGGAGGTCATGCAGGCGGCGATCGTGTGTGGCAGGTCGGCATCGGGCATCACCAGCGCATAGTTCTTGGCGCCGCCCTGCGCGATCACGCGCTTGCCCGTGGCACCGCAGCGCGGGTAGATGACGTCTTTCGCAACGGGGGTCGAGCCCACAAAGCAGATCCCCTTGATGCCCGGGTGATCCAGCATGGCCCCCACGACATCGCGGCCGCCATGGACGATGCTCCAGACACCGTTGGGGATGCCCGCCTCCTCGGCCAGCTCAGCGATGCGCACCTGGCTCAGCGGGTCCTCGCTGGAGGGTTTGACGATGATGCAGTTTCCCGTGGCCACTGCAAAGGGCGCAAACCAGAGCGGCACCATGAACGGAAAGTTGTAGGGGCCGATGATGCCAAACACTCCCAGCGGCTGGCGGATGAGGAACTCGTCGATGCCCGAGGCGATGTCCTC
>CAZMAI010000092.1:1210-6078 GCA_964564195.1 uncultured Anaerolineales bacterium
CCGATGGTCTTCAGATTGGCCGGGTTGACGATGTCGAGCAGCGGGCCCTCGGAGGGCTCCCAGAAACCGTCGATATAGTTCTCGAGATCACGGATCCCCTGGATGGGCTCTGACAGAACGGCCATGCTGGTACCTCCTGGACGGTGGGCTGTGCTGAGGGCAGAGTCGATGAGATGATTATAGGACCGCAGAAGAGGGCCGCAAGCCTCGAGTGAGAGCCGGGCCGGTCGGCGTGACACGAGTTCACTCGGTCCTCGCGTCCGCGTACACCAGGATCGCTGTGCATGATACGAGACAGCAAAGTAGGCGGCTCTGTGGCTTCAGAGACAGATCGTACGCCAGGGGACTGTGACGAACCGAGACAAGCCAGTAGGCGACGCCACACGCAGGAAGTTGGTGCGTGCCGTGGTGCTTCCATTCGTCCCGCTGCCGATCTCGGGTCTGATCGGGTCTGGCCCGGTCACAAGTGCCGGGGTAGCGACGGGACACTGCGCCGCCGAGTTCGCCGAATGAGGAAGGCCAGGGGAAAACGTCAAGCAGGTGCAAGACTATGCTTACCGCACGCCAGTCCTGGCGGTGATCGGCTTTGGGGAGGGCCCTATCGTCGTCAAGCAGGATGTCGTCTTTCGCAAGTGGTGCCACGGCACCAACCGGACCTCTGTCTCCATCGCCTACCCGATCGGGATTGTTCTGGCGATTATCCGTGGGTTCTTCCCCGCCCACGGCACCCATGTACGGGCTGAATTCGCACTGAGGGCCGCGCCGTCGCGTAGCGGCCCTCCGAGTCGCCGTCTAGGGTGTACTCCTGCGCTCCAGCGCAATCCTATCGCCGACCCTGGTTCCGCTCGCCGCAATGGTCCCGGAAGGCAACTCCAATACCGATTGGGCGCCACGGACGAACCGGCCGATGGACCAGGGTTGCATCTCTTCCACCGTCTCAACCACGATGTGATCGCGATCCAAGTAGACTGCATCGATCGGGAAGGACATGAAGAGCATGTGAATGCCATTACAGGGGAGGATCCATAGCCCCTCCCCTGGAGACAACTCCTCTGTGCCGATCAGCCCGCGTAGGCGCGAACATGGCCGATCAGCAACCCTTCCCTGCTCCATCATTGTATACTGCCGGGTTTCGTTGCGTACAATCAGGACATGTCGCCCTCGCAGCGAGTTTGACCCTCTCATTAATCCCCTACTCTACCAGGCTGACCGCATTGACGCAGGTGGCGTCCGGCAACCCCCCGGAGGTCCCCGACCCTGTGTAAACTGTGTAGCAGAGCCTCGTGGCAAGAATGGCTTTCCTGTTCTTGATCGTGGTCCCGTCTGCCAGACGGCAGTCTTTGCTCGTTCTGCCATCATAGGGATTGGTGGCAAGGTTTGTCAGTGATAGCGCGTCACCCTGCAGGTAGATGCGATCGATATGAATACCACCAGTACCAGAGATTCGCAGCAGTCCTGTGTTGCAATCGTCAAAGGTAGCCTCTCCCGCCGTGCACGAGCGGTCATCGTGATCAAAGAGTAGGATATTCACGTCGCGAAGCAGGTTATCGTGATAGCCGTCCAGCGCTTCGTCCAAAGCTGATGCCACAGTACCGGTTTCAGTGGAGATGCACTGACCGCCGTCGAGCAGACCGGGATAGCCCCAATACATCCAGGTTTTGAGCGTGGCTGCACCATTGCACCGCAGGCCCTCCAGTTCATCGTTGGCAAGGTCGACGTCTGGGCTTCCGAGCTGCGCCCAGCCGCGGTTGCCGGCCATGAAGGGGTTGCCACCGAAGGTCATCACCGTGGAAATGCCTGTCTCAGAGGCAATAGGGGCGCAGTTGCAAAGAGTGCAGAGATCCTGACCGAGATAGGTGTCCGCGTTCCCATCTGCCCACACAATAAAGTGCGGCGACTTGCCGACCGGACTCCAAGAGCCATCCCGTTGCAGGCATCCGAGGTCATTGAACCATGCCAGGTCGTCGAATAGGATTGGCCATGCCCCGCCCAGCGCTGCCGCACAGCCGCACTCTGCCACGGCGGTGGCGCTCACCGGCACATCATCGATGCCCAGTATACGGAAAAAGGATGTCTCCGAGTGGACCCCCGCGACCGCACGAATGCGCGTATCACCGGCCTCCAACGTGGGCGTGATGGTCGTGGCGCCATTCAGCATGCCGGCCTCCCGCGCCGCCGCGAGAGCAGCGCTCGTGCCCTGCATGTCGCAGAGTTGCTGCGCCCCCGCCAGGGCAGCGGCATCGGCGGCATTTTGCATGTTGCGCCGCTCGTTATAGGCCATGCCCACGTCAACTGCGAGGCCCGCCATGAGCATCAAAACCGTCATGGATAGCGCGACTACAACGAGTGTCTGTCCGCTCTCACGTTTAGGCGACTTGTAGCGCATGAACATACTCACTTTCCTCTGCCACAACCATCCTGCCATCATCACCCGGATGTCGCTATGGCTCCAGCAGGTCTCCCCCGATAACGTACATCGTGGTCTGACTGGATATTGGCAGCTCAGCAATGCCCAAGAAGCCGCCGAAGAGCGGCTGATAGTCATACCCTACTGTCACAATGATATGCCTTCCCCGCGGTACCTCGCCGCAGGCAATAGGGATCCCGCCATCTTCACACGCTATTGCGATATGAAGCTCGGGATCGGGGGTGGCAGTATGGTCATAGTCCGAAGCAAGCACCAGTGTCCCCTTGAGAGAGTCCACGATGGCGTTGGTGATCAACACGGTCTCTTGTGGGAGCCGGGACCCAAAGCGAGCCCCTCCCCGGGAGGCCTGGTCGAGAGCCACACGGTATCCGAAGGCGATGCCAAAGTCGACCATACCCAGTAGGAGCACGAGGACAGCGACCATGCTCAGAGCAGTCTCCACCATGGCTTGGCCACGTTCACGACCGACTATTGCTTCTACACACCTGCGGCGCTGCATGATCAGCCGCCTCGCGACGCACCTGCCCGGAAGGGACATCCCTTTCGCGGACGGGATACCAAGGTGCACTCTCTCGATCCCGCAGATGAATCGTAGCTCAGACTGGGGGTTTGTGGAGGAAACGCGGCCGGAAAACCGCATTAAGGCACGGTAAGAAGCTCATTTGACCCGCGTAGCTAGCCTGCCGGGCAACAGGTTCGTAGTGTTGGCAGCAACGATACTGGCACAGCCCACTTGAGAAGCCTAATAGATCAGGGGATCCCAACAAGAGTGCCACGAGAGCCTCCCGACTCAGGGCGTCTTGACCGCCGCGATGGGCATACGCCGGCCCATCCCAAAGGCCTTGGTGGTCACCCGCAAGCCGGGCGCCGCCTGCCGCCGCTTGTACTCGTTGCGGTCCACCGTGCGAGCCACCCAGGCCACCGTCTCCCGCACATAGCCCTCGGCAACAATCTCGTCGATGGAGAGCCCCTCCTCGACGTACAGGTGCAGGATGCCGTCCAGCACCGGATACGGCGGCAGGGTATCCTGGTCGGTCTGGTTGGGGCGCAACTCGGCCGAGGGCGCCTTTTCGATCGAGCCGTGCGGGATGACCTCGCCATCGCGGTTAGCATAACGCGCCAGGTCATAGACCAGCGTCTTGGGCACATCCGAGATCGCCGCCAGACCGCCGCTCATGTCGCCATAGAGCGTACAGTAGCCCACCGCCAACTCGCTCTTGTTGCCCGTAGAGAGCACCAGGTGGCCGAACTTGTTAGAGATCGCCATCAGCAGGTTGCCGCGGATGCGTGCCTGGATATTCTCCTCGGCCACGTTAGGCTCCGTCCCCTCAAAGTGGGGCGCCAGCGTGGCCAGATAGGCCGAGTTGATCTCGCTGATGGGGATCAGCCGGAACTCGGCGCCCAGGTTTGCGGCCAGGTCGCGGGCGTCGCTGATGCTGCCGGGCGAGGAGTAGGGCGAGGGCATGCCGATGCCCAGCACGTTATCTGTCCCAAGCGCCCTGCAGGCCAGGTAAAAGGTCAACGCCGAGTCGATACCGCCCGACAGGCCCACCACGGCCTTCTTGAAGCCGCACTTGCGGGCATAGTCGCGGATGCCCAGCAACAGCGCATCGTGGATCGAGCCGATCTCGTCCAGGCACGTGTACACGGCGCCGTTCGCCGGCACGGCGGTGTCCACGGTCACCACCGCCTCCTCAAAAGCGGGCAGCACCGCCAGCGGCCTCCCCTGCGCGTCCAGGACCATGCTGCGCCCGTCAAAGACGAGTTCGTCGTTGGCGCCCACCTGGTTCACGTACACAAAAGGGGCGCCGTGGGTCCGCGCGTGCTGGCTCATCAACTGGTAGCGGATCTCTTCCTTGCCCACGTGAAAGGGCGAGGCGGAGATATTGACCAGTACGCTGGCGCCCTGCGCGCCCAGCAGCGCCACCGGATCGATCGAGTACAGGCTGCGCGCGCTCCAGAGGGCCGGATCGGTCCAGGCATCCTCGCAGACGTGGACCCCGAGTTGCTCGCCAGCGCAGGGCGTCACCTGCACCGCCGGGGCGGGATCGAAATAGCGCAGCTCGTCGAACACATCATAGGTAGGCAGCAACGTCTTGGCATGGGTCGCCGCGATGCGGCCCTCGGTCACCAGCACCGCGGCGTTGTACAGCCCCTTGCCATTGGGCAGCCCCGTCTCCACCGGCGCGCCAAAGAGGATCGCCGTCTCGGGATACTCCAGGGACAAGGCGCACACCCGCTCCACCGCAGCTTTCACCTTGCGGATGAACCAGGCGCGCTCCAGCAGGTCGCGCGGCGGATAGCCCACCAGGAACAGCTCGGGAAAGATGACCAGATCGGGTCGCTCGGCGCGCGTGCGCTCCAGCGTCTCGGCAATGCGCGCCAGGTTGCCGGTGATGTCGCCGACGGTGGGATTGAGCTGGGCCAGGGTGATGCGCAT
>CAZMAI010000092.1:6178-10005 GCA_964564195.1 uncultured Anaerolineales bacterium
GACCATGAAGAACGGAAACGATGCTGGGCCATCAACCTGGCCATTATACGCCCGTGCATCGTTCCGGCAGAAAAAGCCCGCAGGCTGTGCGATCTGTTGACAGCGAGTCAGAGGGCTGTCACAATAGCCGCATTGAAGAACACGTCCCCTGCTGCCGTCGGAGGTGCGCATGTACTGTCCCCGTTGCGGCGCCGCAAATGTCGAGACGAGCCCACAGTGCGTGGCGTGCGGAACCGTGTTTCTATTGGATTCCAGTGCCTGGCAGTCGGCCCAGCGGGGCTATGCCGATCTCACCGCCCGTTACGCCCGCGGCGAGATCGACGACGCCGCCTTTCAGAGCGCGCATGTGAACCTGGCGGTGCGGGACGTGGCGGGCCGCACCTGGCTTCCGGCCGAGGACGTCGATCAGCCCTACCTGTGGAGCGGAGAGGCCTGGGTGCCGCAAGCCGTGGCGCGTATCAGCCCGCCGGCGCAAGACACGCCCCCCGCACAGCCTACCTATCAGAGGCCTCCGGCGGTTCCGCCGGCACGGGCGCAGCAACCCGCACAAGGGCCTGCGACCCGCGACGCGGCGCCACCGCCGAAAAAGCGGCACCGGCTGCGGGGCTGCTGCCTGGGCACGTTGATCGTCCTACTGGTGCTCGCGGCCGCGGTAATCTGGATCTCACCCCTGCCCGAGCAGTGGGGCCTGCGCAAGCCTGCCGCGGTCAAGGCCTTTGGTGAAAACCCCGAGCCGGACCGCGGCGCAGCACTGGAACTGGAGGCCGAGCTATCTCAGGCAGGCATCGACACCACCGGTCTGTACGCCTATGTGCTGCCCTACCAGGATGGCCGCACGGGTGCGGCACTGTACGCTGTGCTCGACGCATCAGCGGGATTCAGATTCCCCGATGCGGGCGATCAGAATCCGGTCCTGGCCACTATGGCCAACCTGGCCAATAGTTCGGCGCTGGCCGCTGCGGGTGTGGACCGCATTGCCATCGACTACCGTGACGGTAGCGGACAACAGATGATTGCCCTAACAGCGCCGGTAGGTGCCATTCAGGCCTTTGCGCGGGGTGAGATGACGCGTGAGGCGTTCTTCCAGCAGACGGATGCCCAAATCGAACTCACATCGATGACGGAGGGCTTGCTGCCATGAGACGACGATGGGCGACGCTTTTGATCGCGGTGCTGGTCCTCGTGGCGCTGCAGGCCGGATGCACAGAGTTCACCGCCGAGGACAAGGCCTTTGTGCGCTCGCTGGTGCAAGAGTTTCTCGAGAGCAAGAACATGTCCCCCACCAATCCGGACGGAACCACCAACTGGATCGGCGGCGCCAGATTTGGCCTGGCGATGATCGGCAGGTCTGATGACGAGGACGCGAATGCCCTATTTGGCATCGTAACCTCGGTCAGCGGCGTGATCGAGGCGGACAAGGCGATGGATGCGGCCCGCGCCAACGGTGACGCCGCCGCCATGGATAGGGTGATTGAGAGCCGTCCGCATGACTGGACCTATCGCTCATCGCGCGCGGTGCTGGCGCTGGCGCAAGGGGATATCGCGACCTACCGGGCGCAGGCTGACACCTCCGCGCTTCTCTCTGAAGACCAGGGCGTCCCTTCCGCCAGATATGCGCGCCAGGTGATCGAGGACTATAGGACCATCGTTGTCCCCAACAAGGGCGAGCAGGGATACCTAAAGTACATGGATATTCACAACGCCTACGCGATACTCTATGAAGACACAGGCGATGAGTCGTACGCCGTAGCAGCCAGCGCGGCGGCGATGTCCGCTGAGGCAGCGCGGGAGTAGAGGACATCACGCCCTGCACGCTGTGGGCCACCAGGCGTGGACCGGCGCCGATGCCCATCGACGCGCGGTCTCAGGGTGCAGAGACAGTTGCCAGTGCAGTGCCGGCCGCCGCGAGCAGCGGCTCCAGGTCCACACTGTCCCAGTCCGTGGTGTCCAGCTCCCACAATACCCCGCCGATCTCCAGCGGCGCGTAGCGCGCCGCGAGCAGCTGCGGCTTGAGTTCCTCCCGCAGTTGCTCGTCGCCGTGGCCGGGGTGCCTGAGGCCAGTGCGGGCGCTAAAGCGCCGGTAGAGCTCATCTCCCCGCGTGCGGCACACCACCTGAAACGCCCGGAATGCGTGCTCGTGCTGCAGCGTCAGCAGTTCGCTGGCCGCCTCGGGCGGAAAGTTGCTCTCGATGATACAGGGCAGGCCGGCGGTCACGTGCGCCCTCAGGAACTGGAGCAGGATCGCGCTCGACGCCCGCCCGAGACGCTTGGACCACGCCCGATCATTCCAGCCTAGCCGCTCGAACAGAATCTCTTTGACCTCGTCCTTGGTCATTAGCGGAAGCTTGTGCTCTTGCGCGATCCGGCGAGCGATGCTGGTCTTGCCCGTGGCTGGCAGGCCCGTCACGATCACCGCCAGCGGGCCCGGCCTTGGTCTCTCCATCACTGTCTCATCCATATGCACGCTCAGGCATCCTGCTCCGCCGTCGCCCTGCGCTCGCGGCGTTCGCGAACCCAACCCACTAGGGGCGGCAGCCAGCAGAGGTTCGCGGCGATCGTCTCCAGCGCGGTGAATACCTGCGTATCGGGGCGAAAGCCCGCCAGCCGGACTGCCAGCAGGCCCAGCGGCACCAGCAACACCACAGCCAGGCTGGTAAGCAATACAGGGTGACGCAAGTAGGCGTGCAGCGTGCCCTGCCAGGAGCCCTCGCGCCGTCGCAGGTACAGCGTGCTCGAGATATTGCCGCCGATCTGGTCGCCCAGCGCATAGAAATAGGGCACATAGAACCCGGCCGCCGCATTGACGTCAATGCCCAGCGCGCGGCTGCCCCAATCGATCACCCAGGGGAGCGCCATGCCCGCCAGCTTACCGAAACCATAGGCCTGCGCCATGGATGCGGCTCCGCCAGCGAGACGCTTGCGCAGCGCGAAGAGCCCCTCAAGGATCGACTCACCCTCTCCCGCCAGCGTGCGCACCAGCCACTGTCCCACCGCGCTGCCCTGGAACCCAAAGGCATCGAGCACGGCGCCCAGCACCAGCCCGCCCAGAAAGCCCGCGCCGGTGTAGCGGATGATCTCGGAGAACTCTTCCTCCTCCTCTTCGTCCTCCTGCTCAGCAACCTCTTCTATCGTGGCCTCCGCCCCAGGCAACAGGTCATCGTCGTCATGTTCGTCTTTGCATGGCATAGATTCCCTCCGCCGAATGACAGCAACAGCAAACGGCCCATCATGGCTTGGAGTATACCACAGGCGCCATGACGGGCCGCGATCTCCCGGAACAGGACTACTCAGGGCACCTCAGCCCACACGGCCGCAGGAGCGTAGGCCGCCGCCACCATCGTCGGCCCGGTGTGAGCGCCCAGCACCAAAGACAGCTCACTTGTCGGAAGCCAGTCGCACTGGAAGCGCGCGGAGATCGCCTGCCTGAGCGTCTCGGCCCCCTCGGGGTCTGCCGAGTGCGCAACCACGGCGCGCAGATGTGCCCCGGCACTGTGCTCGCGTTCGATGAGATCGAGCAGTTTGCCGACGGCGCCATCGAACGAGCGCGCCTGGCCGCGCTGCACGTACGTCCCGCCCACTTTTTCCACGCCGATGACCGGCTTGATGTTGAGGATCTGGGCAACGAGCCCCTTCATATGGCTAATACGTCCACCATGAATCAGGTAGCGCAACTCGCGCAGCGTGTACATGCTGTTGACCGCGTCACCGATCCGACCGAGCAGCCCCAGGATCGCATCCAGTGACCAACCGGCGCGAACAGCCCGGGCGGCGGCCTCCACCTGCCAGCCTGCGCCAGCGGCCAGCGTCTTGGTATCCACCACTGTCAC
>CAZMAI010000093.1:0-3074 GCA_964564195.1 uncultured Anaerolineales bacterium
ACGCCCGCGAGCGGGAGTTTGTGACGCTCATCGGCCCGAGCGGCTGCGGCAAGAGCACGCTCTTGAATCTGATCGCCGGATTGATGGACCCCGACATGGGGGAGATCGCCCTGCGCGGCGACGCCGCTATCCGCCGGCTGGGCCGGGTGGGCTATATGCCGCAGCGAGACGGCTTGCTGCCCTGGCGGCGCCTGCTGGATAACCTCACGCTGGGCCCGGAGGTGATGGGGCGCGATCTTGCCGGGGCACGAGAGCAGGCACTTGCGCTCCTGCCTCTCTTTGGACTCGAGGGCTTTGAACGCAGCTATCCCCATGAGCTGTCGGGCGGAATGCGCCAGCGGGCGGCGCTGTTGCGCACGCTTCTTTGCGAACAGCCCGTCGTGCTGCTGGATGAGCCCCTGGGTGCCCTGGACGCCCTCACGCGGCGCACCATGCGCGATTGGCTCTTGCGGATCTGGGAGCGTTTCAAGCGGACGATGCTCTTTGTCACCCACGACGTGGATGAGGCTGTACTCCTCTCCGATCGGATCTATATCATGACCCCCCGCCCGGGCCGCATCGCAAGAGAGTTGACCGTCGACCTGGCCCGCCCGCGTACCGAGGCCATGATCGTCGAGCCGGCCTTTGTCGCCTGTCGAGAGACGATCCTGCGCACCCTGGAGGGGCAACATGTGTGAGCGCCGCGTCACCATCAGCAAGCTCGATCACCTGGGGAAACGGCTGATCAGTTATCCGGGCGAGATCATTCTGGACGATGGGGACATGCTGGCGGCGCGCTGCCTGTGGACGCTGCCCAAAACCGTCGACCTGGGCCCGTTTACCATCGCGCCCGGGGACATTCTGGTCGAGTACTATTTCGCGAGGCAGCCGTTCAACATCTTTGCGATCTATACCGCGCAGAAGGACCTCAAGGGGTGGTACTGCAACGTGCTGGAGCACACGCTGATCGCACGCGACACGATCGACTGGGCCGATCTGGCGCTGGATCTGGTGGTTACACCGGACGGAAAGCAGACGGTCCTGGACGAGGACGAATTTGAGGCCCTTGACCCGTCGCCAGCACAGCGCGCACAGGCTGTTTTGGCATTGAACACCTTGAACGAGTGGGTGCAGCGGCGTCGCACACCCTTCTCGGACATCGCGGCGACAGCCCGGGCGGGCACGCCATAGACGGGACAACACTTATCCGCTACAATGCGCATCAGATCAGGGACCGCCGTGAGGCAATGCCGTGGATAACCTGCTGACGCAGCCCCGCTATGCGCTTGTGATCCGGATACCCCGGGCGATCGAGGTACAGATCGAGGACACCTTTCTCACCCTGGTCGGGATCACGCGCCCCATCATGGGTTTCCACATCACGCTGGTCGGGCCGTTCCTGTGGAAGGGCGATGCCGATAACAGCGTGCTGGATCGTCTGGCGCAGAGCGTCCAGAGTTATGAGCCCTTTCAGGTCACCATCGGTGGCTCGGGGGCCTTTGTGGGCGAGGATGCCAACGCCGTGTATATCGCCGTGCAGCACTCTGCAGCGTTGCGCCGGCTGCAGGCCGGCGCGCACTGGCTGCTGCGCCCCCACATCGTGCTGCAGCGCGAGATCCCCCCAGAGGCGTATCTCCCCCATGTCACGCTGGGCCTGGGCCTGACGCCTGACGAGCGTGACCGCGCCCTCGTTGCCCTGGCGAACGAGCCGATCACCGCAACGCTCGAGGTAGTCGCGTTGCACCTGGTGGAGGAAAAACCTCAGTCGCCCTGGCGCGCCATAGGCACCTTTCCCCTGGCGGGGCAGCCACCCCCCGAGCCGCACCGAATCCACGAAGAGTAGCATCCGCAAGGCGCTGGTTGCCGGATTGCCTCTGGTATGCTGCGGGTGTAAACTCGCAGCAGTGTACCGCCGGGCCGCCAGGAGCGGCCATGGGCGGGTTTGCTGTTATATACTCAGGCTCGGCAGGAGGCAGCATGGCAGCTTCGGTCCTCATCCGGGAGGCCAGGACGCGCGCGGATATCAAGACAGTCGCCACGTTTCCTCTGGCCCTCTATCGTGGCGATCCTTACTACGTCCCGCCCTTGATGGGCGACCGCGTCAAGCATCTCGACCCCGAGCACAACCCGTATTTTGAGCACGCCGAGATGCAGCTCTTTATCGCCGAGCGCGATGGTGCGGTGGTGGGCACGATCGCTGCTATCACGGATCGCCTGCACGAGGAGACGTGGGACGAATCGGTGGGGTTCTTTGGCGTCTTTGAGACCATCGAGGACTATGACGTCGCCAAAGCGTTGCTGGACGCAGCGGGCGGATGGCTGGCAACTCGCGGATGCCCGGTGATGCGCGGGCCGATGAATCTGAACATCAACGACGAGTGCGGCATGTTGATAGATGGCTTTGATGGCTCACCTGTGATCATGATGCCGTACAACAAGCGCTACTATCCCGCCTTTCTCGAGCGCTATGGCTTTGTCAAGGCCAAGGACCTCTACGCCTTTGACGTGGCACTGTACGAGTTTGGGCCGAATGTAGAGGGACTCCCGGCGCGGCTGTCACGCTTTGCTGACATAGCCGAGCAGCGCTACCACGTGCGGGTACGGCCCTTTGACATGAAGCACCTCAAGAGCGAAGTCGAGCTCATCAAGCCCATCTACCGGCAGGCCTGGGCCAAGAACTGGGGCGCTGTCCCACTCACCGACAACGAGTTCGATTACCTGTTGGGCCAGCTCAAGAGCGTTGTGGACGGCGAACTCTCGTATCTGGCCTTTATCGGGGAAGAGATCGTCGGCATCTTTCTCTCGCTGCCGGACGTGAACCAGATTCTGCCCTATGCCAAAGGACAGCTGTTTCCCTTTGGTTGGGCCCAGCTACTGATGCACCAGAAAGAGATCAACACCCTGCGGGTGATGCTCATGGGCGTGCTGGAAGAGCACCGGCTCAAGGGCATCGAGGCGCTGTTCTACAAGATGGCGAGCCAGGTCGCCTACGCCAAGGGGTATCGCCATGCCGAGATGTCCTGGATTCTCGAGGACAACTACAAGGTCATCCGCGGCATCGAGGGGATGGGCGGAGAGATCTACCGCACCTACCG
>CAZMAI010000093.1:3174-9966 GCA_964564195.1 uncultured Anaerolineales bacterium
CCTCGTCCAGGAGGGCTACGACGTCGTCTGTGTAACGATCACCAGCCGCCATTCCGGAACCTATAGCACCGCTTGCGCCGCCGCAAAATCCTTTGGCGAGCGCGTGACGGTGGTCGACTCGCACGCCATCTCCATGGGCACCGGATACCCGGTGATGCAGGCGGCCGCCATGGCCCTCGATGGCGCCCCAATAGAGGCCATCGTTGCCCGCCTGCGCGCGCTGCGCGATCGTTCGCACATCTTGATCCATCTCGAATCGGTGGAGCACATCCGGGCGAGCGGCCGTGTGGCGAAAGTGATGCCGCTGGTCGATCGTCTGGCACGCGCCATGTCGCTCAAGACTTCTCTTACCATGATGGAGGGCGAGCTGCGACTGATGGGCGTGGCACGTTCCACCGGCAAGAGCCTGGCCAGGATCGCTCGCGAGGTGAGCACCCTGGGGAGCCTGGAAAAGCTCATCGTCATCCATGTGCGCGCCCCGGAGATGGCGCAGCGGCTGGTGACGCTGGTCGAGCATCTCCTGCCGCGCTCGCAGGACAGTGTCATGGTCGGAGAGGCCGGGCCTGTGCTGGCGTGCCATGGAGGGCCGGGCGTGGTCGGCATCGGGGCCTGGCAGGCGTCATCCTCCAGCTAGACCAGGGCCGGCACCAGTCCCCTCGGCAGGCAAGGACCCAACACCCGGGCCTGACTCTGTCTGCGCCTCCCATACGAAAAAGAACCGCCGCTCGAACCGCCTCAGCAACCCGAGCACAGGTCTGGCCATGAGCCAGGTCAGCAGGGCATTGCCTATCGCCCTGGCCAGGTCCCACCAGAAGGACGTGGTCACATAGAAAACACCGTACCGTTTGAGCGCCTCCAGAACCCCCTGTCCCGGCTGCCAGTACATCGTCCCAGACTGAGGCTGTACGATAAAGGGCCAGAACCAGATGTTCATGATGGCCCCAAAGGCAAAACCCCACAGCAGCGCCCAGATCGCCAGCAGCACGGCCTCCAGCCGCGGCCAGCGGCCGAGATCCGGTATCCACGCAGAGGTGAGCCCTACCCAGCCCAGCGCCATCATCTGGTAGGGCAGCCAGGGCCCGATGCCCCCTCCGATCAGCGCCGACGCCAGCAGCGAGAGCGCCCCCAGCATAAAGCCAAAGGTGGCGCCGTAGGCATACCCGCAGAGTACCGGAAGGGTGAATACGGCGGCAAAGCCCGCCGGGCCGGGCACCGCTCGCAACACAGCATTGGCTGCAGTGAGCACCCCAAGGATCGCCACCATCCGCGCGTTCATCGCGCCCGTTCCGAGCATCGCCAGGATGGCGCTCAGACACAGAACGACGATGGCGATAGTGAGCAGGGGCGATTGCGACACGGCGGCGGCACCACCCGTGATGCCCGGGGCCTCTACCAGGCCGCTCGCGATAAAGGGGTACAGAAAGGCGATCACGCCCACCAGGCTCGCCAGCAGCAGGATCAGATGCGCGGGGCGCGTCCGTGCGCTCACTGCGCACCTCCGGGCACATCATCCGGCGTCAGAGTGCGACCATCCTGGTACAGCAGGCCGATCTGGCTGCAGTAGGCGGGGTGCGCAAACATCACTTCGCGCACGGGACCGTCGGCGATGCGCCGGCCCTCCTCCATCAGGAGCAGCCGGTCCGCGCACTGTGCCACCAACTCGACGTCGTGCGTCGCCATGATCACCGTGCGGCCTGTGTCGCGTTCCGACGCCAGGTACCGCATAAAGGTCTCCTTCTGGGCCCGGTCCACCCCCCGCGTCGGCTCGTCCAGCAGGACGATCTCCGGCTCCGCCGCGAGGATTGCGCCGAGCGCCACCCGCTGCCGCTCGCCCACCGAAAGATCGCGGGGATACTGCTCCGCGAGAGGGGCAATTCCGAGAGCGTCGAGCAGCCCCTCGGGCAGATCGGGAGACAGGCGGTGGCTCTTTCGGGTAAAGACCAGTTCATCCCGCACGGTGTCCGCAAACAGCAGGGCACTTGGGTTTTGCGGCACATAGCCGACGACGCGGATCAGTTCCTCCAGTGGCACACTTCGCGTGTCCTGCCCGCGCACCTGAACGGTACCGGAATCAGGCTGCAGCAACCCCACCATCTGTTTGAGCAAGGTCGTCTTGCCCGAGCCATTGTGCCCCATGATCGCCACCGTCTCGCCACGGCGCACCTCCAGGCTGACGCCCCTGAGCGCCGTGCGCCCGCCGTAGGCATAGCCCAGGTTATCGACAGCTACTGCGACCATGCTCGGAGCAGCCGAATGATCGCCTGCAGAATCCGCTCTCTCCGGCAGCGATGCGGGCACCGGCATCCACAGGCGTGCCTCCTCGACGCTGAGGGGCAGGGGACGCCAGCCCAGCCTCCTGGCCAGCGATACCAGGGGCGGAACCTGGTCGACGGCCTCAAGCATCTCACGGGGACTGCCACTGCAAACACTCCCGTCGCCCGCAAGATAAACCAGCTGGTCCGCATAGGGCAGGATGCGCTCCAGGCGGTGTTCAGAGAGCACAACGGTGAGACCCTGCTCGCGGTTGAGCCGCGTCAGCAGCGCCAGCATCTGCTCGGCCCCCTCTGGGTCCAGCTGGGAGGTGGGCTCGTCCAGCACCAGCACCTCTGGCTCCAGGGTCAGCGTGGAGGCCAGGGCTACGCGCTGCTTTTCCCCTCCCGAAAGCGTGCTGATGCGCCGGCGCCTCAGGTGTGACATCTCCAGGCGGTGTAAAACCGCCTCGATGCGCTCCGCCATCGTGGCGCGGGCGATGCCGTGGTTCTCCATCGCAAAAGCCAGTTCCGCTTCCACGGTGTCCACTACGAACTGGCTTTCGGGGTCCTGGAACACAAACCCCACGCGGGCGCTCATCCCGCGCGGGCCGCGCTGTACCGGATTCAACCCGGCGACACGAATCTGGCCCGAGATGCTGCCGCCCGCGAAATGCGGCACCAGCCCGTTCAGCGAGCGCAGCAGAGTGGACTTGCCCGAGCCCGAGGCCCCCACCACCAGCGCAAAGGCGCCCGCGGGAATATTCAGATCCACATCGCGCAGCACGGGACGCGCCGCGCCGGGGTACGTGTAGGTCAGACCTCGCAGGGCGATCATTGGCCCGTCCCCGAGCCCGTTAGGTCTGCGCGCCGGTCGCGAGCGTCTGGGTCCGCGGGCTCCGCCGCCTGCAGCACCAGGCCGGGCGTGGCGAGCAGCGCCAGAGCGAGGCCGAGCCAGGTATTGAACGCCGGCCACAGCGGCCCGCCCGCGGCCGGGGCATAGGCCAACAGGGTACGGTCCCAGCGCGCTGCTGCGAGCCCCGCCGCCAGCGCAGCCAGGCTGGCCATGGCGATGGCAGTGTCTCTCGCGCGCCAGCGCTGCCGCCAGTAGCGCGTGCGCCGCACATGCCGGCCCAGGTCCCAGAAGGCGCATGTCAGGGTGCTTGCCGCCACGATCAGCATCAGGTCGCCGGCGCCTTGTACCCAGGCCAGACGCAGGAGCAGGCCAAGCAGCAGCAACAAGAGCCCGGCTGCCATCGCCGCGCGCAGGCCGCGCAGCCGCCGTGCTGACAGTCCCGTAAGCTCACCGCTCAGGCCGCGGGATTCCATCGACTCTGAGAGTTGCACGGCATGCTCAAAGGCAGTCGTCAGCAAGGGCATGGCCAGCGGCAGGGTATCCCGCCAGCCTCGAAAGCGGTGGCCGCGGATGCGCTGCGCCTCGCGAATCTCGCGGGCGCTGGCGAGCATCTGCGGGACAAAGGTAAGCGCAATCGTGGTGACCACACCGGCCTGCGTGAGGAAAGCGGGCGCGGCGCGCATCAGTTGCGCAGCATCTACCGCGAGGTTGAACGCCGCAAAGATAAAGAGCAGCGCCCAGAGCGCATAGCCCGAGGCGGCGCCCGCCAGCACGGACTCTAGCGTGATCGGACCGCCCACCAGGGGCCAGTTCTCTGGCAGCGAAAAGAGCACGACCTCGCCCTGGTGGTTCATCAACGCGCTAAAGGGAATCGTGACCAGCCAGATGACCAGTCCCAGCCGCAGCAGTCCTCGCCAGCTGCTCACCATGGGCGTGTCTCTCGAGACCCCCAGATAGACCAGCAGCGTCGCGAGCACGATGAGCGTCACATAGAGCGGGTTGCGCGCGATCAGCGTCAGCACTGACGCCGAGAGCGCCCAGATGAGCCACGAGTAGGAGTTGCGCATCAGCGACGATGGCTCACGGCATCTGGATACCCGGGGCGGGGTGTGGGTACTGACATGGGATTGGGTCCCCCCTGCATAACTGAGAAGGCGCCGCTACTATAGCGGCGCCTTGCTGGAGGGTCAAAACCGTCCTGTCCCGGGTACCCTGCCGCGTCTAGCGGGCAGAGATATCCACGCGACGCAAAAGGTTCGCATTGGTAACCACCGATACCGAACTGAAGGCCATCGCCAACTCTGCCAGCGCAGGGTGCATCAGCCCCAGCACCGCCAGCGGGATCATCACCACGTTGTAGAAAAAGGCCCAAAAGAGATTCTGCTTGATCTTGGCAAAGGTGGCGCGCCCGAGGCGCACCGCCCGCACCACGCCGCCGAGGTCGCCGCTCAGCAACGTGACATCGGCCGACTCGATGGCGATGTCGGTTCCCGTGCCGATGGCGATGCCCACATCGGCCTGCGTCAGGGCCGGTGCATCATTGATGCCATCCCCAATCATGGCCACGGCGCCGTAACGCTCCTGCAGGCGCATGATCTCGGCCACCTTGGCCTCGGGGAGCACGCCGGCAACGACATGATCGATCCCTGCCTGCGCGGCGATCGCTTCTGCGGTGTGCCGGTTGTCGCCGGTGAGCATCGCGGTCTGGATGCCCAGCGCCGACAGGCTGGCGATCGTCTCAGCGGACTCTTTCCGGATCGGATCCGCCACGGCGACCAGTCCGACGATCTCGCGATCGCGGGCCACCAGCATGGTGGTGCGCGCCCGGCTCTCCAGGCGGGCCATCTCCTCCTCCGCGGCGGAGACATCGATCCCGGCATCCTGCAGCAGACGTCTGCTTCCCACGCGTACCTGGGAGCCATCAATGGTCGCCACGATGCCCTGGCCACGCACGGCCTGAAAGCCGCTGGCCTCTGGCAGCGTCAAGCCACGGGCTGATGCCTCGCGGACCACCGCCTGCCCGAGCGGGTGTTCGCTGCCCTGCTCAGCGGCCGCTGCCAGCCGCAGCACCTCCCGCTCATCGCCCTGAAGTGCGAACAGGTCCGTCACCTCGGGATGTCCCTCGGTCAGGGTTCCCGTCTTGTCGAACACCACCACGCGTACGCCGTTGAGTGTTTGGATGGCCGCGCCGTTGCGAATCAAGATGCCATTCTGCGCACCCATGCCGCTGCCCACCATGAGCGCGGTAGGTGTTGCCAGCCCGAGCGCGCAGGGGCAGGCCACCACCAGTACGGAAATGGTCGCCGCCAGCGCAAGCGTGAGCCCGGTTGCCTCCGGATTCACCCAGGGCAGGTATGCCTGTGCCCACAGCAATACGCTCCCAAGCGCATCTCCCGCCAGGAGCCAGAGCAGGGCGGTCAGCACCGCCACCCCGATCACCACCGGCACGAAAATCGCGGTCACCCGATCGGCAAACGCCTGGATGGGCACCCGCGTGCCCTGGGCCTCCTCCACCAGGCGCACCACCTGCGAGAGAAACGTGTCAGCGCCGACACGGGTGGCTTGCACCTTGAGAAGCCCTCCCTGATTGACCGTGGCCCCGATCAGCGCATCGCCGGGGCGCTTTTGCACCGGCATCGACTCGCCGGTCGCCATCGACTCATCCACGGCGCTCTCGCCCTCGAGGAGCAACGCATCGGTGGGGATCTTTTCTCCCGGACGCACGACAAGCGTGTCCCCGACGCGCACCTGCGCCAGAGGCACGAGATACTCTTGCCCTTCCACCAGCAGTGTGGCCTGCTTGGCGCCAAGCTGCAGCAGTTTGCGGATCGCCTGAGAGGCACGGCCCTTGGCGCTGGCCTCGATATAGCGCCCGGTGAGGTGGATCGCCATGATCATCGCGGCTACGCCGCCGTAACTCGCCAGCGGCGTGACCAGCGAGAGCGGGCCGCTCAACCAGGAAGCGCCTGTCCCCATGGCGATGAGCACGTCCATGTTGGCGTTACCGTGACGCACCGCGTTCCAGGCCGACCTGAATGTTGGCCAGCCTGGCCAGAGCAGGACCGGCAGCGCCAGCGCGGTCAGCGTGATGTCCATCACCGCCATACTCGCCCAGTGAATGCCAAACACCATATGCAGCAGCATGAGCGCCACCAGCGGCCCGGTAAAGGCCCAGGCGATCCACATGCGGCGCCGAGCGCGCTCCATCTTTACCGCTTCGAGGTCAGGGGCGTCCGCCACCAGTTCGGCAGAAGCATCCTGGAGCACCTCATAGCCTGCCGCGGAGACAGCATCCTCAAAGGCAGCCGCGGACGCTATGCCTGGAAGATACTGCACCACGGCCCGCTCGGTAGCCAGGTTCACAGTCACATCCAGCACGCCGTCGACACGCGACAGGGCGCGCTCGACATGTCGCACGCAGGCGGCACAGGTCATCCCCCCGATGGGCAGGATGGCGCGCTCCACCGCGGCGTCATACCCGGCGCCCCGAATCGTGCCGATCAGCCCGGTAAGATCCACCTGTTGCGGATCAAAGGTCACCGACGCGCGCTCTGTGGCGATATTCACATGAGCTGCCTCGACGCCCTCGGTGCGGCTGAGCGTTCGCTCCACCGTATTGGCACAGCTGGCGCAGGTCATGCCCAGCACATCGAGTTCCACTGTCTGTCGATCCATCACACACCTCCA
>CAZMAI010000094.1:0-4804 GCA_964564195.1 uncultured Anaerolineales bacterium
CGGGGACCGGCAACGGCAGATCCTCGATATGAAAACCGTCGCGAGTCAGTATGGCAGTCCTCACCTGTCCTCCGGAAGCCATAACTCAAACGGCCCGCAGGCCCTGTGCGCCGGTACAATAGCCGGGCCCCGCGCCGGCGTCAACCGAGATCCTGACAGCCGATGATCGCGGTTGACGATGCAAACCTGTTGACAGGCGAGCGAAATCCATTCATTATGATTATGTCGTGCGCCGCTGCCCCGGGAGGTGTACCATGAATCGTCGCCATGCCCTTTTGGCCCGCAAGCGTCCCTTGTCGCGCGCCGCCGACGACGACGAGTTGCTCAGCCAAAAGCCGCCATCCCGAGCGCGATCGGTGTCGCATCCTGAGAACAGGGCAGCAGGCTGGAACGCTCCGCAGGTAGCTGCGCTGCAACGCCGGGCGGGTAACCGCGCGACGGTGCGCGCCCTGGGTAGAAACCAGACCCAGTCCGCGGTTAGCTTCCTCCCCGCGTCCGTCGCCCGTGATATGGCGATCATGCGTTGGCCGCTACAGCGGATACGAAAGAACACCGTACATCGCATCACCGTCCCCCGAACAGCCACGGCCGACGCCGACTGGCAGCGTGTGCCCGACGATCATCTGGCGCGCGTTCAGGCCGCGGTTCGCATCATCAACTCCAAGGTCACCTCTCGCCAACTCGTCAACTACTTTCGCGACCATGCGCCGGGCGGTACCGTCAATACGCTGCAACAGGTCGCAAACCGCGCCAAGGTGTGGGAACTGCGAACCGCGGGAAGGATGGGCCTCTCGGAAGAGGGCGGCGACGACATGGCATACGACACCGATGTGTATCGTATCGGACGTTGGCAGGTCGCCGCCACGCTATTGCATGAGATGGGGCACCTGGCCCGCTTTCCCACAGAGGCCGAATGTGAGAACACGATGGACGCCGCAAACACCTATGCGCCGCTGATCCGCAGCGTTCGGCCTCGGCGTGCCGCGCCCGGTGATACCGTGACGATCTCTGGTATCAGCTTTGGTCCTTCGCAGGAGTCTGCCGACCGGGTCACCCTCAACGGTGCCGACGTGGGCCGGGCACTGACCTGGCGCTGGCGCCATGCCGGTCAGGGCCAGATCCAGTTCCGCGTGCCGCAGGGCGCTACCAGTGGGCCGCTCGTCGTCGAGAACAACCGCGTGCAAAGCAACGCGGTACAACTGACCATCGTTCCTGTGGCTGAAGAGGCCGGCGCGGCTGGCGCAGCCCCTGCACCGGGGCCTGCATTGCCGGCGCCGGAGGCCGCGAACTAGCCTGCGCGCCAGATCGCGAGAGCGAACTCGTGCGGCGGCGCTCCCGATGCCGGCCGCAGCCAGGGCTCTTGCGCTGCGGACAGGCTCACCGCACCGTATGTGCATACCGTAATGGATCGCGACAGCGCCTCCTGCTCCAGGCGCTGCCACACCGATCGCAGAATGCGCCCCTTGAACGGGGTGAACAGATAATAGACCGTGCCGCGCGAGAGATCCGCCTCGCTGGCGTCGGCGCGCTGGAACCGCACCCTCTCCAGGCCAAAGCTCGCGGCGAGAGAGCGCGCATGCTCGTAATAGGCCGGCTGCACTTCAATGCCCTCTGTGGACACCCCCGTGAGCCAATGAATCAGGATGACCGCCCGGCCCAAGCCCGATCCCAGATCAACAAAGCAGTCATCCTCACCCATAGTGACGTGATCCACAAGATCTAAAAGCACCCTGACCGGCGAGTCCTCCAGATGCACATAGTCGCGATCTGACAGCGTTGGCTCTGCAAGCGTGTCGCCCAACCCGAGGATGCCGTCAATGAGCCGGTCCAACGGCTCGTGCTCGATGTGCAGTGCCATCCCTCGCACGTACGTCGTGTGACGGTCCAGCTCTGCCCGGAGGGCTGCCCGCGACCATGAGTCCGTTTGCAGCCACTGGCGCAGACGCGCGCAGTAGGCAGCATTGAGCACCTCGAGGCGGTCGTGCAACGCGAGGGCGGGCTGCAGATCGCGGCGTGCCCCGCGCCCGGAATAGCGCAACGCCTCGCAGATATAGTCCAGTTGCTCCAGCGCCGCGACGCGCTCGGAGAACGCCTGCTCGTCAAACAGGCGCTCGTCCCGCGCCAGGATCTCCAGATCGGACAAGGCTCGCTCCACGCTACCTCCCCGGCTATGGCCGCCCTGTGTCAGGGCCGGCCGCAGCGCCCGCACAGAGCGCAAACGCCTCCATGCGTTATCGATAGCTGTCTACTCCAGGTGGCTCGCACGCGCGAGAGCAAACCTACACCTTTTGCAGAACAACATCTCGTTTCACAGCCCTATTGGCAGCTTGTTACAACCAGTTTTCCAGAAAGGCCACCTATACTGCGGTTGAATTCAGGAGTGACCCGCATCCGCGGTCACGCCAACAAGGAGCCATAGTAAAATGCCATACGCCGCCTGCCCCGGATGTGATCAGAATATCTATCTGCGTCGCAATCCCAAACTGGGGGATATCGTCTATTGCGACAACTGCGAGGCCGACCTCGAGGTTGTCAACCTCAACCCCATCGAGCTGGACTGGCCCTGGGAGGAGGAAGAGGACGAGGACGAATTCGACGAAGACGATGACGAGTGGGATGACGATCTGTAGGTCGTGACCACCAGGAGAACTCAAACCGGCCCCTAGAGCACGCTCCTGGCGTGCAGGCCATTCGTATTGTCACCGGGCGGGGTTCCCGTATGGAACCCCGCCCCTGACTTTGCCCGGATACCTACATCCGCTATACTCGCGCCACTGAATTGAGGCACGCCAGGGGGACGTCGATGCTGGCTCTTGTTCTGTGCGATGAAGCGGACGAAACCGCACTGCTGGGGCTCACGGCACAGCGCGCCGGGGCCACGGTGCAGAGCAGCCCCAGGCTCGAGCACGCGCTGCAGATCCTCCAGCGCCAGCAGGTTGACCTGGTCATCGTGGCGCTGCGCTCGGGCGCGCTTGTGGACACGGCACGTCGGGTCCGGCGTGATGTGACGATCCCCCTCGCCGTGATCTCGGCTAGCCGCGATGAGGATACCCTTTGCAGGGTCTATGAAGCGGGCGCAGACGTCGTACTGACTCGCCCCTACAGCGCTCGCCTGCTGATCTACCAGCTGCGCGCCCTCATGCGCCGGACAGCGGGTACCACACTGGCCCCTTTACCCAGCCTCAGGGCGGGAGACCTGCAACTTGTCCCTGCCACCCGAACCGCCGTGGTGGGAACGCAAGCGGCGCGCCGGCTTACCCCCCTAGAGTTTCGCCTGTTGTACACCCTGGTGACACATCCCGGCCAGACCATTCCAACGGAGACCCTTATTGAGCGCGTGTGGGGCTATGAGGGTGAAGGAAGCGTGGAGTTGGTACACGGACTCGTGAGCCGCCTGCGGGCCAAGATCGAGAGCAATCCCCGTGAGCCGGCAATCATCCTCACCGTGCCCGGGGTCGGATACGTACTCGCTAGCGGCGCCTGAGCGGTGATGCTACGCAGCTACGCACTCGTAACGCCGGACCGCCTCCAGTAGCAGGCGGCTCTCTAGGACGGGCAGGCGCTCAGCCACGGTGCCGAGTATCTGCCGGTCGCGCTGCCACGGGGCATTTGGTGTGTAGGTAGCGTTAGCACACAGCGTGTTAATGAGTAGGCTGAGGATTTCTCGGTCCTTTGCCATACGATCTAGTCCACTGAGCTCCTCGCGTTCGTTGATCAGACGCTGCATAACCGAGCGATCTCGCGCCACACGCGAAGCCTGGCTACTGGAGGTAGAGAGGGCCTTGACAGGAGTGTAGGCGAGAGAGTCGTTCGGCAGTTCGAGGAGCAGCAGTTCTGCATAGCAGTTGATACTCACGAGTAGATTGCTCAGGCTGTGAAAAAGATGGCGAATACCATCAACTGCACGGTCACGATCCCATTCGGGCAAGCTCACCCAATCGGACACGTGCCGCAGCACCTGCCCCACCTGATCTATGGCCTCCAGAGTGGATGAGTACACAATTCCAGCATCCTCAGAGGCAGTAGGGTGCGCATCGCCTAGAACACTGAGACTATGCCTCCCACCGTGAGCAACATCTAGAAGGTGCCGTGCAAGGCACGATCCGCAGGCGAGGTAATTGAGCCCGGCCAAATCAAGCGCTTCCACGCCTCTAGACTCTGCCTGAGACTCCAGTGCCTGTAGCGCACTGTTGAGCCCATCTTGTTGGTTAGCCGTATCGATATCGATCTCGAGCAACCGCTGCATAGACCCTCCAACCGCAGCCATCACGGAGGAAACACTATATAGCACTTTGTCAGTACGTCAAGAAGTGCGGACCTACAGTCCTTGTCCGGAGCGAACACTAGCGCTAACATTGTAGCAGAAAAAAACACGAAGGAGGACACTATGTATCAGGTTAGGCGTATATTCCACGTAAACGAGCACCCGTTTTTCCCGCTCGGCGGGCAGGTGCACAACTCCAGCGGCTACAACCGGGCCGAGATGGAGGTGGCGTTCAGGGCTCTGGAGCTCATGGATGCCAATACCGTCGAAGTGCCCGTCTACTGGTACCAGGTCGAGCCCGAGGAGGGTCAGTTCGAGTTTGCTGTGCTGGACGAGCTGCTGGCGGGTTGCCGCGCACGCGGGCTCAAGTTAATGCTGCTCTGGTTCGGCACCTGGAAGAACGGCCAGATGGAGTACACCCCGAACTGGGTCAAGAGCGATCCGGAGCGCTTTCGCCGGGTGGTGACACCCGCGGGCTATACCATCCCGGTCCTCTCTTCGCAGTGCGAGGAAAACCGCCTGGCCGACGAGCGCGCCTTT
>CAZMAI010000094.1:4904-9943 GCA_964564195.1 uncultured Anaerolineales bacterium
GCGGGCAAGGCTATCTATGACGTGCCGATGAGCATCAATGTCTGGCTGGGAGAGGGCGGCCATCGCCTGGCGGGCAAGTACCCCTCCGGCGGCGCGGTCACCCGCGTTCTCGACATCTATAAATGGAACACGCCGCACATCGATGTCATCGCACCCGACATCTATGCCGCCGACGCGGCCAGCTATCGTTTCGAGTGCGAGCACTATGCCCGCGAGGACAACCCGCTGTTCATCCCCGAGTCCGCCCCAGGAGGCAGCAACGCGCGCAACATGTTCTATGCCCTGGGCGCCTATGATGCCATCGGCTACTTTATCTTTGGCATCGAGAGCATGCTGGACGAGAGCGGCGCGGTGCGTCCCCGCAGCCGAGAGGTGGTGGAGAGCTTCCGCGTCGCGCGACAGGCGCTGCCGCTGCTGCTCAAGTACCAGGGCACCGGCAAAGTATACGCTGTCGTACAGGAAGAGCACTCGGCAGGGCAGACCATCGATATGGGTGACTATATTGCCTGGGTGCGCTATGCCGATTCCGATCAGCCCTACCCGCGCGGCTATCTGTATCCCCGCGGTGGTGGGCCCGACGGCTTTGACCGGGCGCGCGGGCTGATCATCCGGGCGGGCGAGCGCGAGTTCTACCTGGCCGGCGGCCCCTTCCGCGTCGTCTTCAAACGCAAGCCCGCCCCGGACGCCGAGCTCACGCCCGCCATGGCGGCCGAACTCCTTTCGGACGAGCTCCCTGACTTTCAGATGGTAGAGGAAGGCACGTTCGACGACGCTGGCAGTTGGCAACCCCGGCATTGGCGCAACGGCGACGAGGTCACCGGCGGGCTGTGGGTGGACGTCAAATCCGGTCTCGTGCGCGTGATGTTGACACGTTAGTGATCCGACGGTGCCTGGCAGAGCGTAGATCGTCAAGTTGACAGGAAGCATAGGCGGTTATACGCTCTCCTCGTGTCCAGTGTGCCGCTGAAACAGGCGCGGCGTGGACAGCAGTCGAGAGCATCACTAAAGGAGACAAGCAATGGCGCTGAAATCTGGAGACAACGAGCAGGCAGCCCGCGAGAAGGCTGCGGAGCTGGCCAAGGCCAAGCTCGAGACCGCCGCCAAGACGCGCAAGGCCGAAGAGCTGCGCGAGGCCGGTGAGGCTGTGGCGGCCGCAGGACGCGAAAAGCTGGATGCGGCAGTAGCCGCAGCGCGAGCGGCGGCGGACGCAGCCCGCGTCAAGACCTACACGGTCAAGGGTGGCGACACGCTCAGCGGCATCGCCAAGGCAGAGCTGGGCGACGGCGCGCGCTGGAAAGAGATCTACGAGCTGAACAAGGAGGCTATCGGCGCGAACCCCGATCAGATCAAGGTCGGCATGGTGCTGAACCTGCCCAAGTAGATTGTCCCCATAGATCGTGCATCACAGAGGCGAGCCTGGGCTCGCCTCTCTTGTTCTCCGGGCAGAATCGCCCGGCGTCATCACGACTTGCGCGCTGGCGCGTGACGGCAAAGGGACCCTCGTCTATCATTCGTGGCAGTATCATCGCTGCAGCCGGCCGGGAGGCTCGATGGCGCGGCCGGAGAGGGAGGAGCCCTGTGGATGCTACAGCGGGCAAACTTAGCGGCAAAGTCGCGCTGGTCACGGGCGGTGCCCGGGGCCTGGGGCGCGCCTATGCCTTGCACCTCGCGCGCCTCGGCGCCGATGTCATCGTCAACGACATCGACCTGCATGCCCACCAGCAGTACGCTGAGGAGTTGACGGCTGACACCGTGGTCGAGGAAATCCAGACGCTGGGCGTGCGCGGGCTGGGCATCGAGGCGGACGCCACCGATGCGGCGCAGGTAGCGGACATGTTCGCCGAGATCGAGCGCACCTTTGGCCGGCTGGACATCCTGGTGAACAACGCCGGCGGTGCCCTGCGCGGCGGCGATCACTCGGAAGCCTCGGGCGCCCCGGAGGACGATTTCCGCTACATCATGGACGTCAACCTGATGGACACGATCCTCTGCTGCCAGGCCGCGGCGCCCATCATGAAGCGCCAGCGCTCGGGTAAGATCGTCAACATCGGCAGCCAGGCGGGATTGCATGCTCAGATCGGGGGGCGAGGAGCCCCGTACTCTGTTGCCAAGGCCGCCGTGATCCAGTACACCCGCCTGCTGGCAGCTGAACTCGGTGAATACGGCATCAACGTCAACTGCATGGCCCCGGGCTGGATCCTGTCGTCGCGGGCGATAGCCGGAGGCCGCGCAAGCCCCGAGACGCGCGCCAGGCTCGAGAGCCAGATCGCGCTGAGGCGCCTGGGTCAGCCCGAAGATTGCGCCAGGGTGCTCGAGTTTCTGGTCACCGACCTGTCGGATTATGTCACAGGACAGTGTATTACGGTCTGTGGCGGTTATGTATTGTTCTGAGCGGTAGCGAGCGCGCTTTCCAGGGGGTGAGTTATGCGCATTGAGTCCATCAAGCCATTTCTGGTCGGACGCAGCCTGATCGTACGGGTGTACACTGACGTTGGCATCGTCGGCACGGGAGAGTCCGGGCTATGGGCGCACCACCGCTGGGTGTACGCCGCGCTGCAGGATCTCGCCGGATATTACGTCGGGCAGGACCCGGCGCGGATGGAGCACCACTACCAGACGCTGGCGCGCAACACGCACTTTAGCGGGCCAGTCATGAGCGCAGCGCTCAGCGCCGTCGACGTCGCCCTGTGGGACATTCTGGCACGCGCGGTGGATCTGCCGGTTCATGCGTTGCTGGGGGGCCGCGTGCGCGACCGCATCCGCACCTTTGCCAACGTGACCGGCGACACGCCGGAGGCACGCGCGGCCAGTGCGAGGGCGCAGGTCGAGCGCGGGTTCACCTCATTACGTACCATTCCGATGTTCACTGGCTTTGAGAGGCTGGACGCCACCCGCGTGGTCAAGGACGCCGTTGCCATCGTGCGAGCCATTCGCGAGGCGGTCGGCGACGAGATCGACCTGGGTCTGGAGATCCACCGCAACCTCCACCCCGGGGATGCCGTGCTGCTGGCGAACGAGTTGGTGCCCTACCGTATCCTGTATTATGAGGATCCTGTGGCGCCCGAAAGCCTGGAGGCGCTGGAGTATGTGGCGCGGCACGTGAACATCCCCATCGCCACGGGAGAGCGGAACCACACCCTGCACCAGTTCCGCAGCCTGATCGACAGCGGCGCGGTGGCCCTGGTGCGCCCCGATCCCTCGCTGGTAGGTGGCTTTACCCAGGCGAAAAAGATCGCGGGCATGGCCGAGGCGGCCTTTGTCGGCGTCTTTCCGCACTTGATGGGCAGTCCGGTGAACACCGCGGCCTTTTGCCAGTTCGCCGCCACCGTACCCAACTACCGGCTAATGGAGAACAACGACCCCGAGACGCACCCGCTGAACGAGTTGCTTGAGGAGCCGTTGACGCTGCATGACGGCTACATCGAGTTGCCGCAGGGTCCGGGGTTGGGGATCGAAATCCGCGAGGAGAAACTGGCGCAGATCCCGTACGACGAGCGCCCGTTCGCGGGGTTCTATCACTCGGATGGCTCGGTGGCGCATTAGCGTCAGCCAAGACATTGTGCGCGAGCATCGAAATCCGTTGTAGACCGGTATGACTGAGCGCGCCGCAAGGATGACCCTCGCGGCGCGCACTTTGGCCTGTTACGGCCTCACTCTCGTCCGCTCACATAGACCACCCGCAGATCCTGGACGTTGGTTCTGAGGATGCCAGTGTCAAAAGCATCGCCCAACCCCCGCAGAAAGGCGCAGGTGTTGTGGGTCCGCAGATCCTCGACCAGGTCCAACCCCGCGGCACGGGCGCGCTCCACCGTGTAGCCATCGACGATGCCGCCATTGTTGGGCGTCGGCCCATCGGAGCCATCGGAATCGGCCGAGCCGATGACGATGCGCTTGCTGCCGGCGATACGCCGGGCCGCGCTGGTGACAAACTCGCTGTTCCGGCCGCCCAGCCCGGGATTGGGCCCGGTGGCCACCACATTCTCGCCACCCATCAAGAGCACGCCGGGGGAACGCACCGGCCGGTCGCGGCGCTCGATCTCGTGCGCCATCTGCCCCATGGCATCGCCCACCATATGTGACTCCAGGTTGCTGAGCGAGACCGCCAGCACGCCCGCATCGAGCCCCAGCTCCTGAGCCCGCTTCTCCGCGGCGTTGACCATGTATTCGGGGCCCATCACGCGGATGCGATAGTGCGGCTTGTCGAACCACTCCTCCTGGCGCAGGTGCCCGTAGGCCGGATCCTTGCGCAACAGATGCTGGCGGACCGCCTCAGGGATCTCGTCCCAGCAGGGATACAGCTCCCTGAGCAGGTAGATGGCATAGTCATATTCGTCGCCCATGTGGTGCGGCCGCTGGTTCATGTTGAGGGCATCGGCGGCGCGCTCCGCTGTCGAGATCATGATCAGCGTGGCATCGCCGGCATGGCGGCTGTGCTTGAGCCGCAGCGTGGTGAGCAGGGTGCGCACCGCGTTGGCCGCCTCGATGGGCGCGCCGTGCTCGAGGTACATCACCCGGTTAACTTCCTGGATATCCGCCAGCGTCAACCCGGGCGCGGGCAGTGTGATCAACGCCGTGCCCCCGCCCGACTCACACTCAAAGATGATGTCGCCCTTTTTCGCGGTGTGCATCAGGTCCACGATCTTTTGGGCGCCGGACACGCTCTCCTCATCAGGCTCCGGGTGGCCCGCGAGGGTGACATCACAGTGGTCCAGGTAGATAGAGTCGCCCTTTTTGGCATTCACACACCCGGCCGTGATCCGGTCGCCCAGGATGTCCTCCAGCGCCCTGGCCTCCCGCTGCGCCGCCTTGCCCCCGCCGGTGATATAGATATTCCCCACCCGGTCCAAATCAAAAACCAGCGGGATAGAGGGCGCAGGGCGCGGGCGCGTAGGGGGCACAAAGCCCAGCGGCCCGGGTGGGAACTGGTCGGTGCCCACATAGAGCTTGTTCCCCTCCACCCAAATAGCCTTACGCACGTTCGGGTAGGGATCGCCAGCCTCAATGCCGGCCTCCAGAATATCCAGCACGGTGCGCCGCCC
>CAZMAI010000095.1:0-9891 GCA_964564195.1 uncultured Anaerolineales bacterium
TCCTAGCACGCGCCCATCCTCCGGGGAGTAGATCAGTTTGATCGTCTGGTACGTGCCACCCGGATAATAGCTGGCGTGATCGTAGCTCTGCGTGACGCTGGTGACGTAGGGGATGCCCGCCTGGTCGAGCGCGCGGCTGCTGGCGCCGGTTCCCGCAACGACGAGGTCAAAGACCTTGGCGATGGACGTGCCGATGGTGCCGCGGTAGGCCGATGCCCGACCGGTGATTACATCCGCGGCGATGCGTGCCTGACGGTTGGCTGGTCCGGCCAGCGCTACGGCAGTCAAACGGCCGGTGACGGGGTCGGTAACCTGAATCGCGTCGCCCACAGCAAAGATGTCAGGATTGGAGGTTCGCATCTGCTCGTCCACAACGATGTGCCCGCGCGGGCCCAGCTCGAGACCGGCGTCGCGCGCCAGGCTGCTCTCGGGACGCACACCGATGGATAGAATGACCAGGTCGGCCTCAGCCGCACGACCGCTGGCGAGGTTCACCTTGAGCCGGCCGCTTTCGGCGCGCGTGATGGACTCGAGCCCGTCACCCAATGCGAGCCGGACATTCTGCCGCCTCAGCTCGCGATGGACTATCGACGCCATGTCGGGGTCGATGGTGGCCATGACCTGCGGCAGCATTTCCACGAGCGAAACGTTCAACCCGCGAGCGTGCAGGTTCTCCGCCATCTCAAGACCGATAAAGCCGCCACCGACGACCAGGGCGTCCTTGGCGCCGTGTTCTTTGATACGTGCGATGATCGCATCCATGTCCGGGATGTTTCGCAGCGTATAGACGCCCTCGAGGTCCAGTCCGGGGAGCGGCGGAACGACCGGGCTGGCTCCCGGCGAGAGGAGGAGTTTGTCATATTCGAGTTCGTACTCGGTGTCTGTAGAGAGCACGCGCACAGTCACCCGATGCGCCTCGGGATCGATGGCTGTAACCTCCTGGCGCACGCGCACGTCTATGTTAAAGTTGCCTTGCAGGATCTCTGGCGTGGCCATGAGAAGGCTGTCGCGTCGGCTGATGACTCCTCCCACATGGTAGGGTAGCCCACAGTTGGCAAAAGAGACGTGCTCTCCGCGTTCGATCAGCACGATGTTGGCCGACTCATCCAACCTGCGCAGCCGCGTGGCTGCTGTTGCCCCTCCGGCCACTCCACCCACGATGACGATGGTACTCATTCATCCTCCCAAGACGACAGAACCTGTGAAACTTTGCACAATATACCATAGGGGGGTATGGCTGTCAAGAATCGAACCGCGCCCAAGCGCCTCGCAAGCTGGAACAGGCAGGGGCTATATCCAGACGCTGTCGCCTGCCAAGTCTTTTGACGCTGTCTGGCTCCCTGTATAGAATGATCCGCAATGTGCAAAGGTGGAGGCAATGTGCCGCGTCGACTGCTGCTATTCCTACTCATCACTCTGGCCGCCTCGTCTCTCGGATTCGGTCCGCCGCGCCTCACCGATTCCGACGTCCCGGTCAAGTGGGTGACGCCACAGCAGGTTGCTCTCATGCGGGATGACCCCGTTCCCAGTGTCACCGCTGCGGCGGCACTGCTTGTAAACCCAACCACGGGCCAGGTCATTCTAGCACAAAACGAACAGGCGCGGCGTGCCCCCGCCAGTCTCACGAAACTCGTGACGGCGCTTGTGGCCCTGGAGCGGGGCGATCTGGACCAGATGATGACGGTCACGAAAGAGGACCTGGCTATCTGGACCATGATCGGGCTCCAGGAGCAAGAGAGCCTGTCACTATACGACATGTTATACGTGCTACTGGTACCCTCTGACAATACGGCCGGCACGATCATCGCCCGGAGCCTGGGGGGAACTGAAGCCGTATTCGTCGGTTGGATGAATGAGTGGGTAGAGCGATGGGGTCTGCGCAATACGCACTTTAGTAATCCCCACGGGCTGGACGCTGAGGAGAACTATACTTCTGCCTGGGATATGGCGCAGATAGCATTATATGCGGAGAGCATACCACTTCTCAGAGAGATTCTGGCGACAGCAGAGACGATCGCCGCAAATCGCCGGCTGGTTAGCACGAACGAGATGCTGAGAAAGTATCCCGGTGCCGTTGGCATAAAGACGGGGACAGAGGTATTAGCGGGCGAGTGTCTCATCACCCTTGTGGAACGGCCACAGGGAAGCGCTTTGTCTGTTGTGCTAGGATCGACAGACCGCTATGTGGATTCGAGCGCGCTGCTGGATCACTTTTACGCGCACTATGCAGAGCTCCATTTCGATCTGCCCGACACACCGCTCAACCGGTATGTGGATACCGAGGGGCAGGTGCACTCCTTTGGTTTGCGTGAACCCTTGACCATGCTCGTGCGATCCTGGCAGATGGGCTCGGTTACGACGGTGCGGCGCATCCACAATCCGGTGGCACAGCCTGGCGAGGACGAGCCGATCGGAACGCTCGAGATCTACCTGGCCGGCCGGCCGCTGGTTGAGGCCCCACTCTATGCCCGGTGAGGTTGAACGGCTGCAGAAAGTGATGGCACAGGCGGGGGTGGCCTCACGACGCGCCAGCGAGGCCATGATCCTCGAGGGGCGGGTCGCTGTCAATGGCCGGGTCGTGACCGAGCTCGGTACCCGTGTCGATCCGTCCGTTGACCGTATCACAGTGGATGGCAGGTTGCTGGGACAGGCTGAGCCGCTCACCTATGTGGCGCTATACAAGCCCGCGGGCTATCTCTCGTCCAACCAGGATCCGCATGGCGGGCGCATGCTGTCTGAGCTCCTGCCACCGGGGCCGCGCCTGTATCCTGTCGGCCGGCTCGATCGCGACAGCGAGGGCTTGATGCTCGTGACCAATGATGGTGACCTGGCGCTGCGCCTGACGCATCCGCGCTACGGGCAGGAAAAAGAGTACCGTGTACTTGTCGAGGGCGTGCTTACCGACGTGGATATTTTCGCCCTGGAGCAGGGCATCGAGCTTGAAGGCAAGGCACGACCGGCACAGGCTCGCGTAATCGATCTGGGCACCGGTTGGCGCTGGCGTGGAGAGCCCGTTCCGGAAGGCGGTGAGTGGATCGGCGTGCTGCTCACAGAGGGCCACAAGCGTGAGATTCGTGAGATGTTGGCCAGCCTGGGCCTGTCGGTCAAGAGACTCATCAGGGTGAGGATCGCGGGACTCGAGCTGGGAGCACTGGAACCGGGTCAACACCGGCGCCTCGAACACGATGAGGTAGCGGAGCTACGCAGTATGGCTGGGCTGAATCAGAAAGAGAGCTAGAGTGACACAGATCACAATCGCCATCGATGGTCCCGCGGCATCGGGCAAGAGCACAATCGGTGAGCGCGTCGCCGGTGCGCTTGGGTATCTGTATTTTGATACCGGTGTCATGTACCGCGCGGTGACCTGGGCGGCGCTGAATCGCGGGATCCCAATTGCCGACGAGTCTGCAATAACGAGACTCGCGGAGGCGCTCGATATCCAGATCGAGCCCCCCTCGGTTGACGATGGCAGGCAGTACACCGTGCGGGCGGACGGTGTGGACATCACCTGGAGCATCAGGGATGCGGCGGTCAATCGCGAGGTCTCTCCCGTATCGGCCTATCGCGGCGTGCGCGCCGCGCTCACAGCGCAACAGCGACGTATCGGCCTGCGCGGCGGCGTTGTGATGGTTGGGCGAGACATCGGTAGTGTGGTCCTGCCAGAGGCCGAGCTCAAGGTGTTTCTGGACGCGACTCTGCATGAGCGCGCGCGGCGCCGCTTTGTCGAGTCTGTGGAGCGCGGAACGGATGTGCGGTTTGAGGATGTGGTCGCGGATCTTGCGCGCCGAGACGAGATCGATAGCTCCCGTGAGGTGGCCCCGCTCAGTCAGGCAGAAGGGGCCGTATATCTGGATACCACTCGGCTCAATATCGAAAAGGTCGTAGCTGCCATTCTGGAATTGGTGGCAGCCCGTACTTTTGGGGGGGGAACATGCCGAGGCTTAGCAGGCGCATGACTCTCGGGGGGCGCGTGGCCCAGGTCGATCCCGGCAGCATTGCGGACGAAATCGGGATCGCGCCTGGCGATTTGCTTGTATCGATCAATGGCCATCCTTTGCGGGACGTGATCGACTACCAGTTCCACAGCGCTGAAGAGGAGCTTGTCCTGCACATCCGGCGCGGTCACCGCGTCCACCGGATTGAGGTTCAGCGCGACTATGACGAGGAACTCGGCCTTGCTTTTACAGAGCCTCTTTTTGACGGCATCCAAGAGTGCAGCAATCGCTGTCCATTCTGTTTCGTCGCCCAGATGCCCCGAGGGATGCGGCGCTCACTCTATGTGCGAGACGACGACTACCGTCTGTCCTTTCTCCATGGCAGCTATGTGACCCTGACCAACCTGCAGGAGGATGACTGGCAGCGTATCGGAGATCAGCACCTGAGCCCGTTGTACGTCTCCGTGCACGCTACAGGTCTCCATGAGCATCGGATGATGCTGGGAAATCCCCGGGCGTCCGACATCCTGAGGCAACTCGATCGCCTGGGACGCATGAACATTAGCGTTCATGCGCAGGTTGTGATCGTGCCAGGCATGAACGACGGGGTCATTCTCGAGCAGACGGTCGCCTCGCTGCTGAATCTGTGGCCTACCGTGCAGACGCTGGCGCTCGTGCCCGTGGGCGTAACGCGAAACTGTGCGCCCCAAGTACGCGGATTGACAGCGGACGAGGCGACAGATGTGCTGGAGCTGGCGGATGCGATGCGTTCCAGAGTGGCTGAAAAGATAGGTCGAACGTGGCTGTATCCATCCGATGAACTCTATCTGCTCGCGGGTCGAGAGTTGCCGCCTGCCGAGTATTATGATGATCCCGCGCAGACCGAGAATGGTGTGGGTCTCGTTCGGGCGCTGCTGGATGATTGGTGCTATGCCCAGGAGGGTGTCCCACCGGGACTGTTCAAGGGCGTGAGCGCGACGCTGGTCTGCGGGACACTGATCGCCCCGATCCTGACAAAGCTTGCTGCTGAAGCGAGCCAGATCACCGGTGCCCGGCTGATGGTTCGGCCGATCCGCAATGCTTACTTTGGCGAGACGGTCACGGTCTCTGGGCTCTTGACCGGAGCCGATGTACTTGCCGAGCTCAAGACGATGGCTTTGAGCGATGTGGTCTGCATCCCGAGGGCGATGCTCGACGAAATGGGCGAGCGTACCCTGGATGACATGACCACTGAAGCAATGGCGCAGGTCCTGGGTGTGCCTGTGGAGCCTGTCGGCACGATGGGCGACGTCATTGACCTGCTCTATGGCCTGGGTGCCTGAGGAAAGGAGCCAGTAGCAAAAAGACTCTGGAGGGATGTAGCGCAAGGGCTGCCGTCAGGCAGTTGACGAGGATGGGGTTGCTCGTGTCGCAGCGAGCCTAACCCGGCTACCGGCCGGGGAAAATCGAAGGATCAGCGGAAGCCCCCGGGGTGCGCCACACCCCGTCATCTCCCTCCCCAAGACGAGGACCGCTGCAAACACACCGGGCGACCGGTGGAACAAGATGGGGTCCAGTGGCATGTATAGAGTCAGGCACTCTATGGCGGGCACCTTGCCCGTTACGGTGTCCCATGCATCGTGGGGGAGGATCATCCATGTGTGGTATCGTTGGCTATGTCGGCATGCAGCCCGCGGCAGAGTTTGTGCTGGAGGGGCTTGAACGCCTGGAATATCGAGGCTATGACTCGGCCGGTATCGCCGTGCTTGCTGATAACGAGATACGCCGTTGCCGTAGTGTTGGACGAATACGGGAACTGGCGGCAAAGGTGGAAACGGTGTCCATGCCCGGCGGACTGGGCATGGGGCATACACGCTGGGCGACGCACGGCGCCGTCACCGAGGACAACTGCCACCCTCACACCGATGGGGATGGCACGATTGCACTGGTACAGAACGGCATCGTCGAGAACTACCGCCCACTCAAGGACGCGCTGGAGGCCGATGGCGTCGTGTTCCGTTCGCAGACGGATACCGAGGTCATCGCGCACCTCGTCTCTCGCAATTATCGTGAGGGTGCCCGATCGCTGGCTGATGCTGTGCGACTGGCCCTCGCGGATCTGGATGGGCCCAGCGCGATCGTTGTGATGAGCAAGTACGAACCCGGCCAGTTGGTCGCGGGCAGGCTGGGTCACGCCGGGGCGGTCGTGATCGGCCTGGGTGAGGAGGAGAACTATATCGCTTCCGATACACTGGCACTGCTGGCCCATACGCGCAGGGTTATGTACCTGGAGGATGGCGACGTAGCCACAGTCACTGCTGATACGGTTGCGATCGTTGACCGCGCCGGGCAACCGATCGAGCGGCCGGTGGCGACGCTGTCCGGCGATCCGGTCCTTGCCGCCAAGCAAGGGTACCGGCATTTTATGCTCAAAGAGATCTATGAGCAGCCCCAGTCCCTGACTGACGCTTTGCGTGGTCGTGTGGACCTGAGCCAGGATCAGGTGACGCTGTCGGACCTGGCCGGCGTTGAGCCTGTGCTGCCGCATCTACGGCGCCTGCATGCAGTGGCCTGTGGTACCGCCTGGCATGCCTGCCTCATGGCCAAGTTCATGATCGAGGACCTGGCACGCCTGCCCGTCGAAGTGGACTATGGCTCAGAGTTCCGCTATCGCAATCCACTGCTGGAACCAGGATCGGTGGTGCTGGTGATCAGCCAGTCGGGTGAGACGGTGGATACGCTTGCTGCGATGGAGACGGCACGCGAGCGAGGCATGCAGTCCATCGCGCTGGTCAATGTCCCGGGGAGCCAGGCAGCCCGTCTGGCCGATGGCATCATTCCGCTGAACGCCGGGCCGGAGATCGGCGTGGCATCGACCAAGGCCTTTACCTCACAGGTAGCAGCGGGCCTGCTCCTGGCGATCTATCTGGGCAGCAAGCGCGGGACCCTGAATCGTGAACGCCGCGCGGACTTGCTCTCAGAGGCGAGCCGACTCCCCAGCCTGGTGGGCGGGCTCCTGGACGATGGGACTGACTATGAGGCCATCGCGCGGCGGTATATGCATTGCGACAACTTTCTGTACCTTGGCAGGGGTATGAACTATCCCATCGCGCTTGAGGGTGCCCTCAAACTGAAGGAGATATCGTATATTCATGCCGAGGGCTATCCAGCTGGGGAGATGAAGCATGGCCCGATCGCCTTGATCGATGAGAACATGCCGGTTGTGGCCATCTGTCCCGATGATCGCGTGCGTTCCAAGATGCTGAGCAATATCGAGCAGGTCAAGGCGCGCGGAGGGCGGGTCATCGCGCTCGCGACGGAGGGCGATCGCGAGGTTGCAGACAAAGCGGATGACGTCTTGTGGATTCCCAGGGGCGGCGCGTACGTGACGCCGATCCTTGCTGCGATCCCGCTGCAACTTTTCGCTTACCACATGGCCGTGTTGCGCGGCTGTGACGTCGATCAGCCCAGGAACCTGGCCAAGAGCGTCACGGTGGAGTGACTGTCACAGGGCCCTCTCGATCGAGAGGGCCCTGCGTATGCCAGGTCCTAAAATGGCTTGACGTCTGGGAGATGCTTGGCCAGTTCCTCCCGCATGGAGGCCTTCATCGCGGAGAGACGGACGTTATCCAACGCCTCAAAGCGCAGTGACAGCTTGGGCGACGTGTTCGAGGCGCGGATCAGTGCCCAGTCCTTCTCCCCGTAGTAGATCCGGGCGCCATCGATATCGATCACGCGGTACTGCTTGGCGTAGGTATCGCGGACGGCATCCACGACTTGTTCCTTCATATAGTCCGGGCAATCGATGCGGATCTCCGGCGAGCTGACGTACTGGGGCAATCCATCCAGCAGTTGGTTCACCATCTGGCTGAGGGGCATGCCCGCACGATCGATGTACTCGAGCAAGCGCGCGGCGGCAAAGAGCCCGTCGTCGAACTCGATGGGCGGATCGTTGAAAAAGATGTGCCCGCTGAGCTCGCCGCCGATGAGCGCGCGCTCTTGAAGCATCCGCGGCAGGATCGAGGTGTTGCCACAGCGGGACATGATTGGGATTCCGCCGTATTTCTGCACCCCGTCGAACAGCATCTCCGAGCAGCGGACCTCAAAGACGGCTTTGCCCGGGCCGTTTCGTAAGGCCTCTCGGGTGAACAGCAACAGATAGACGTCCGGGGGCACGATCTGTCCCTTTTCGTCCACGATGCCGATGCGGTCCCCGTCCCCGTCAAAGGCAATGCCCAGGTCACACTCGTTTTCGACGACGGCTCGCGCCAGGTCAACAAGATTCTCGGCCTCTGAAGGGTCCGGGGCATGGGCGGGAAAGGTGCCGTCCGGTTCGCAATAGAGGGGGACCACCTGGCAGCCCAGCTCGCGGAAGAGCCGGAGGGCGAGCGGCCCGTTGACACCGTGCCCTGCGTCGATGGCCACCTTGCAGGAGCGTCTCAGGGAGATCTTGTGCAGGAGGCAGTTCAGATAGGGATACTCTACATCGCGCACGAGGCGCTGTCCGCGCCCGGTGGCAAACGACCCGCTGGCGATCAGACGCTCTACCTTTTGCAGTTCTGCCCCTGCGAGGGGTTCCATGCCGACCTGCAGCTTGAGGCCGTTGAACTCGGCGGGGTTGTGACTGGCGGTGACCTGGATGGCCCCATCCACCCAAAAGTGATTCACGGCAAAGGATGTCAGAGGGGTCGGCACCTGTCCGATGTCGAGAACCTCGCATCCAGCATCCAACAGGCCACGAATGGCTGCCTGGCTAAAGGGGAGCGAGCTCGGGCGGGCATCGTGGCCGATGACGATCTGGCCGCGGCCCGTTCGGCGCAGAATGTAGGTGCCAAAGGCGCGCCCCATGGCCTCCAGGGCAGAGTTGGTCAACTCCGCGCCCACAACCCCGCGGATGTCGTACTCGCGGAAAATGGCGCGGCTGACCGACAGCTTTTTCTCCAGTGCATAGTCGTGCAGCACAGAGCGGAGCGCTTCGCCCAGCTTGACGGGGTCGTGCCGGACCACCAGATGGGGCTCGCCAGTGAGCGGGTCGTTTTGCAGTACCTCCATCGTGAGGTCCCGAAGCATGAGGATCGCGCCCTCAACGAGGACGATCTCCTGTGGCGTGTCGGGAAAGATCGCCACCTGTGATCCATCGCTCACCACCAGCTGCGGGACCACGAGCTCGGCGTCGCTGTCCAGATAGCGCTGCATTACCTCGGGGCTGATCTCGCCGCCGTGATGGGCGAGGACATAGTCAAAACGCAGCCCGCAGTGCTGCTGGATGGTCCGCACATGATCGGCAACTGAAAAGCCCTCCGTCTGGTTGGGCTGCGTCATCAGATTGCAGATAAAGATCTTGCGCGCCGGGCTGGCACGGACCGTGTCGTTAATCTCTTTGATCAGCAGTGACGGAATCAGATTCGTGAACACCGAGCCCGGACCGATCACGATCGCATCAGCAGAACGCAACGCCGCGAGCAACTCTGGGGTAGGTCGAAAGTCAGTGGTTGGTCTCCCGGGGCTGTCTGAGATGAGAAAGACCCGCTCGATCGAGGCGCCTTCTTTGCCGGCGGTGATGGCCGCTTCTCCCAGGAGCTGTGAGGCGTCGCTCAACTCGGCGCACACTTCGACGCGGTCCAGGGTGGGGATGAGGACCTCATCCGCTGTGGCGCCGATAGTCGAGTGCAGTTGCGCAAAGGCGGCGCCGGCATTGGCTGGCGGCACTACCCCGGTGATGTCCCAGGGAGCGTCGCGATAGGCAGAGACGAGCATCGCGAGGCCCTGCGTTCCTGCAAAGGCGACGACTTGCTGCCGCCCGCTTGTGGTGCTAGACATGGTTTTACCCCTTGCTCCCGTTCCTGGTTTTCCGCAGTGCGAGAGCGATAGCGAGAGGCCGTGTTGGGCCTTGAGTGGTTGCGTCGCTGCGAGCATCGGACAAAGGAACGTTGCCGAGTCTTCTCGCAGGCGCCGGGACTATAACATCCGGGAAGGC
>CAZMAI010000096.1:0-9863 GCA_964564195.1 uncultured Anaerolineales bacterium
CCGCGCCGGGTCCCGAGCATCTCCACGACGACACCGACGGTTTCGGGGCTGGTCTCGATCTGTACCTCTTCGTAAGGCTCGAGCCACTGTCCGGCCTCGTCCTGATGCATGAGCACGGTGGGGCGCGAGACCTGCAGTTCATAGCCCTCGCGGCGCATCGTCTCAATCAGGATCGCCAGGTGCAACTCGCCGCGCCCGGAGACCTCAAAGGTATCCGCGGATGCGGTCTCATTCACCCGCAGAGCGACATCATGGCGCAGTTCGTCGAACAGCCGTGCTCGTAACTGGCGTGATGTGCTCCACCGTCCCTCCGTCCCCGTCAGAGGCGATGTATTGACGCCAAAGGTCATGCGGACAGTCGGCTCCTCGACCTCGATCAGTGGGAGAGCTACTGGATTCTCGGTATCGGCCAGGGTCTCGCCGATGGCGATATCCTCCAGCCCCAGTATCATGGCGATCTCGCCCGCCTCGACCTCTTCCACGCCCACGCGATGCAGAGCGTCATAGATCTGGAGGTAGCGGGCACGCTCCTCCCGGTGGGTGCCATCGCGGGTGATGCGGATCAAATTCTGGCCAGCCCGAATGCGCCCACTGGTGATGCGGCCACTGGCCGATACGCCACGGTGCTCGTCATAGTCAAGCGTGGTCACGAGCATCTGGAAGGGGGCCTCCGGGTCAACAGTCGGGCCGGGAATATGATGAAGTATGGCCTCAAACAGTGGATCCAGGTTAGGGCCCAGCTGAGGCGTCAAGCCGGCCTGGCCTGTGACCGCATTGGTATAGATGACCTGAAAGTCGGCCTGAATGTCTGAGGCGCCCAGCTCGATAAACAGGTCAAAGGTGCGGTTGAGCGTATCGTCCGGATTGGCGCCCTGCCGATCGACCTTGTTGATCACGACGATAACGCGGTGATCCATGGCGAGGGCCTTTTTCAAGACAAAGCGTGTCTGGGGCATGGGGCCTTCAGCCGCGTCCACCAGCAAAAGCACGCCGTCAACCATATTCAAAACGCGTTCCACCTCCCCGCCAAAGTCGGCATGGCCGGGCGTGTCCACGATGTTGATCTTGACTTGCTGCTCTGTCACGGGATCCCAGATAGAGATGGCCGTGTTCTTGGCGAGGATGGTGATTCCGCGCTCGCGCTCGAGGGCGTTCGAATCCATCACCCGCTCAGCGATCTGCTGATTCTCACGGAAAGAGTGGGCTTGCTTCAGCAGTCCATCCACGAGGGTGGTCTTGCCGTGATCGACGTGAGCGATAATGGCCACGTTGCGGCGGTCAGTGCGTTCGTATCGCATCGGATCCTTTCGAGTCGTTCGGGTGCGCTGCCTGGACTTGGCCAGGGTTGGCGAGCAACTGCTCTTGACGGCGACCCCCTATTCTACTTCCGAGTGCCAGGATCTCCAACAAGTCAAGACAGGGCACGACAGGCATGTGCCATCTGGTCGTGAGATTCGCAGAAAAGAGCCCGCAGCCTATTGACATCGCGCGGCTTACTGCCATATGCTTGGTTTGTGAGCAAGTACGCGATGGAAGGGGAGTATCATGAGCGAGCCCAGTCGCATGCCGCGATACGATGTGCGAAACGACGGAATCGGACCCTATGCTGTCTTTTACTGTGAGAACTGCGATCGCGAATATCGCAGCCAGCCGGCCGTAGGGAATACGATTGCGCGGGATGTAGGGCGTCAAGCGGCAGGTGGTCTGCTGCGCAAGATCCCGCTGTTTGGCGACGCGATTGCCGACAACGTCACAGGCGAGGATCCGCGATACAGCTATAGCCTGAATTCAGAGCAACTGGAAAAGGCGTGGGGTCAGGTCAAGGACCGTTTTCGCGAGTGCCCCACCTGCATGCGGGTGGTGTGTGTCAGTTGCTTTGACGAACAGACTGGGTACTGTGTCGACGACACGCCGCGCAAGGCGGAGATGGCCGAGGCAGAGGCAGAGCAGGCCGGCGCGATGATCAAGGGATTCGCCAGCGCTCTGGGATTGGGACAGGTCGTTCAGCGTGTAACGGAGGCCGCCGAGCAGGCCAGGAGTGCTGCGACGGTGCGCTGCCCCTCGTGCGGGACAGAGGCCGCAGCGGGCACGAAATTCTGTCCTAACTGCGGTACCAAAATGGTAGCGGCGGTCAAGGATCCGTGCCCAAACTGCGGTGCGGAGACGAACGGCGCCAAGTTCTGCCCGGAATGCGGCACGAAAATCGAGCGCGCCCAGCCCGGCGTGTGTCCCAAGTGCGGTGCGCAGACGGGTACGGCCAAGTTCTGCCCAGAATGCGGCACGAAATTGAGCTGAGCTTTACTTGGCGTTGCGTGCCAGAAACCGACCGGCGGCGACTCGAGCGAGTCGCCGCCGGCGTGATGCCTAATGGTATGGTAGCTATTCCGCTCCAGCGAGTGTCGTGGCTGGCTTGGGCTGCGGATGGGGAATCAAGCGGGCCACGAACAGCACTGAGAGCAATATGATGCTGGCCGCGAACCAGTAGACGCCCGTGTATCCGATGATAGGCATCAGAGCGCCGTAGATGAATGGCATCGCCACCGAGCTGATGTGGTCGAAACTGACGCCAGCCGCCAGCGTAGGGTTCAGTTCCTCAGCGGGCGCCCGTTCGTGCGCATAGACGTTCAGGCCCAGGTTCAGAATCAGACCCAGTCGCATGACAATGTACGTTGCCGCAAGCACGCCGGCATTGGGTACACTGGCGTACACGATGGCCCCGACCAGCAGGATCGAGTATCCAGCCAGCAACGCATTGCGGCTGCCAAAACGGTCTACGAGGCCGCCCAGGTACGGAGCGAGCAACAGGGTGAGCACGGAGGCGACCATCAGCAGACTGCTCGTCTGCCACACCTGCCAGCCGAAATAGTTCACAAGCACCAGAGTGCAAAAGCTACCCAGCACCTCTTTGCGCGATCCCTCAAAGAACTTGAGGGTATAGAAACGCCAGTAGCGCCTTTTCACCACGATTCGGGGCTGCTTGAGGTCTGTGGCGCCCACCTTTGGCGATAGTCGCCAGAAGACCACGGCAGAGACCAGAATCAGTGCGCCGCCGATGACATAGTAGTACCTGAGCGAGAAATCCCGCAGCAGGTTTGAGGTTATCGCGAGCGCGCCGATACCAATGATGCTGGCCAGCGATCCCACCGACGCCAGTACGCCCAGGACGCGACCGCGCGTGCGCTCCGTGGCCAGCGCCAGTCCCAGGGCAGGGCTGATAGGCTGGAAGAGGTGCAAGCCAAAGCTCGCGACAACCGCAAACGCCAGCAGGGCCGTGTAGGACTGCGCCGTTGCCATGAGCATATAGCCCACGCCCAGGATCAGCGCCGAGATGGCGGACCGGTAGGAGAGAGGCATGCGCATGGTCAACGCCGCCAGCACGATGAGTATCAATCCTGGTACTTCGCGTATACCTTCCAACCAAAGCACCTGACCGCCGGTGATGCCTAGCGTGTCCACGAAAAAGTTCATGCGCGCCCCGTTGAGCATGCCCTCGCCAAAGCGCATGAAAAAGATCGCGACCGTCGTCACCAGCAGATCGCGGGTCCAGAGCCCCGCCATGTCCTTACCGAACAGCGACTTTATGCTCACAACGTGATACCCCCGATTCATGGATACAGATGGCGTTCATTATCAGCGAAAACGGCAGGAAGGCAACCGAACGCCCGCAGTCGAACACTGATTCGACTGCGGGCGCCAGGGGCAGTTTAATAGCTGCTTACTGAAGGGCGGGCAGCCCTGCGTCCAGGATCACGCCCAGCCACTGGCCCAGAATCGAGGGATCTACAATATAGATCAGTGCCCCGGCCCCGACGATAATCCCCGCGGCGAGCCAGCGGGTGAAACGTCCCCGTGTCCGTACAAGCAGGATGATAGCGGTCACCGCCATGACCACGGGACCCACAACCGTCACCGGACCCAGGGGCACCGTATAACCAGCCACCGTCTCACTTTCGCGCCCCAGGAGAGTGGCCAGATTGACATCCACATTGAGGAGCAAGAGGAGGGCTTCCAGGACCAGGGCGACCAACAGCACCCAGGAGGCCCATCGCGTGCTCTCGCCCTCTGTGCGATAGACCTCATAGAGCGTGATAGGCGTGAGACCGGCCACCGCCCACAGGGGCTCCCGGGTGACGATGCCAGCGACCGCGCCGACGGCCATCACGGCTCCCGTCGCCAGGCAGATGGCGGGCGCGTTCTTGGTAGGCTTGGCCATGCGATCCTCCTCGTTAATGCTGCGACTTTGCGAGATTCTAGGGCCGCCCCCTGTGGACGTCAATTCGCTGTGACACCCATGCAAGGCACATCTACGTTCCCGGAAACGCAGCCAGTGCTTGCATCGTTATCGTGTTCTGCGCTATAGTGCCATGGTTTTGCAGGGCGCCTGGTTCGCGAGTGACCGATGACCCCTGCTTATAAAGGCTTGAATCGTCAAGTAGGAGGATATGATGCCCAGGGGATCGCGAATTGAGTCGGTACACGCGCGACAGGTCTATACCTGGCGAGGCCATCCGGGGATCGAGACGACAGTAACAACGGTGAATGAGGCGAGCGGGGTAGCCATGGTGCTGGCCGGGCTCTCCGTCGGTGACTATGAGGTCAAGTTCGCCTACGACGGCGGGGCGCGCTACGGGGGCCTGGGCGTGCAGCGCGCCGTGGATGCGGTAAACAATGTGATTGGCCCCGTGCTCCAGGGGATGGACGCCACCCGGCAGATTGAAGTCGACCGTGTGATGCTCGAGCTCGACGGGACTGCGGACCGGTCACGGCTTGGCGGCAACACCATCGCCAGCGTCTCCGCGGCGGTGCTCAAGGCCGGCGCCGCCAGCCTCGGGATCCCCCTGTACGAGCACATTGGCGGCGTTAATGCTTGCGTGCTGCCGGTTCCCGGCGCAGGCCTGATGAACGGTGCCAAGCGCTACGGCGGAGGCGAGCGCGCTGGAGACAAGCCCAGCTATTCGATGATGTGCTATGGGTTTGACACCTTTGCCGAGGCATCGTACGCCGCCTGGGACCTGGAAAGGACCTTCCGGCGCACGCTAGGCAACCGTCTGAACCTGGATCCGGACTTTGTGCGCTTTATCCCTGCCGGCCTGATCAAGCATGATCGCGAGCTGTGGGACATCATGACCGAGGTCATCGTCTCGCGCGGTTATGAGGGCAAGGTGGGACTGCAGGTCGATGTGGCTGGCGGTACCTACTATGATAACGATAGAGGCGTCTTTGTGGGGCTCTTTTCCGCGGAAGACAAGACCTACGAAGAGCTGATCGAGCTGTACAAGTGGATGGTCAAGGAGTACCCCTTTGTCATCCTGGAGGATCCGCTGGATGAGGATGATTTCGAGGGCCATGCCCGTCTGACGCGCGAGCTTCCGATTGAGATCGTTGGCGATGACCTGTTCACGACAAACTCGGAGCGCGTGCGCCGGGGCATCGAGATCGGGGCGGCAAATGCTGTCCTGCTCAAGGTCAACCAGGTCGGCACGATCACCGAGGCCTTTGAGATGACGCGCCTGGCGCACCGCAACGGCTATGGCGTCATGCCCTGCGGGAGTCGCGGCGAGGGTGCCGATATCGCGGACTATGCGGTGGGCCTGATTACCGGGCATCTGCGCGAGGGCGCAACCGGCGATACCGGCAACAGACTGCTTCGCATCGAGGAGGAGCTCGGCAGCAGAGCGCAGTTTGCGGGCCGGAGCGGACTCCGGGTCAAGTGGTAGCGCAGCACGACGATGGGCATTGGATGCTGCGAGAGACGCTCTCCTGAGGCGCTGGCACGACGTAATGTCTGACAGTCCAGTATCTGATTGGCTATAGAGGCGTGCTGATATGGTGATTTTCCGAAACCGGGACGCGCTGCTGGATCACGGCAATATCGCGGGGCGTGAGCACGTGCTCGATATCCTCGAGACGGGTATGGCCGCGGGGGATCCCTACGAGAACGTGCTCAAGACCGTGCGTATTGACAATGGCAAGCTGCTGGTTGGGTCGGAGGAGTTCCCTCTGGGCCCGATGGGCAGGCATGTGCCGTCGTATCCACGACCGTTTGGTCCCCCTCCGCTCGTGTTTGATCTGGACAAGATCGGTAACATCTACCTGCTGGGGGGCGGCAAGGCGGCTCAACGGCAGGCCAAAGCGCTCGAGGACGTGCTCGGAGACCTGATCGTTGAGGGGCACGTCAACGCGAAAAAGGGGGACACGGTAGTGCTCAAGCGCGCGAGCGTGTCCCTGGCGGGCCACCCGGAGCCTGATGAGGACTCTGTGATCGGGGCGCAGCGCATTGTCGATATCGGGGTCAAGGGCAAGAAGGATGACATCGTGTTCTTTTCCGAGTCCGGCGGGGGCACCGCGCTGATGACCCTGCCCGCCCCGGGTCTTACGCTCAAGGACGTGCAGGATACCAACCGGATCCTGTATCTCGAGCGTGGGGCGCCGATGCCGGTGGCGAATGCGGTTCGGTTTCTGATCACGAACTTGAGGGAAAAGCATAGCCGTTTTGTGGGCGATGCTACCTTGATCATGCTGTCCACGGACGAGCGCCCGCCCGCAAATCCGCCATCGTACGCGGGGCGGCTCCCATCCGAGGATGAGTACGAGTACGCTATCGACCTGCTCAAGGAGTACAACTGCTGGGACGAGATACCTGAGGCCGTGCGGCAACATCTGCTCCGCAAGGATCCCGCCTATGGAACGCTGCGTCAGGAAGAGTGGTGGGACAAGCCACACTTCCGGATTCGCGTCATGGGGCCGGAGTACATGCTCGCCGCCGCTGAGCGGCGGGCACAGGAACTGGGTCTCAACGCCACTATCCTGGCCTCATCCCTGAGCAACCTGGAGGCGCGCGTCGTGGGCGAGTCGATCGGCGCGATCGCCCGAGAGATCGAAGGCCATGATCGTCCCCTCGCGGCGCCGTGCGCGCTCCTGCTCGGCGGCGAACTGGTGGTGAATGCGGGCGCCGGGGCGGGAGAGGGCGGACGCAACTCAGAGTTTGTCACGGGGGCAGCACTGCGCATTGCGGGCAGTGACCGGATCGTCATTGGCTCAGGCGACTCGGACGGTGCAGACGGTCCAACCTGCTATGCAGGAGGTATCGTCGATGGCTACACGTTGGAGCGGGCAAGGGCCGCGGAGCTCGACGTGAATCAGGCCCTGCGATCTCACGATACGTGCGGGCTCCTGCGGCGTCTCGGCGATGCCTTTGACACGGGGATCCTGAACACCAACGTGCAGGATCTGCGGGTGGTGTACGTGGGGCCGAAGGTCTAGACGACACATGGCGGGAATAGAGCGCCGCGGCAACAGCCGCGGCGTCTTTGTACCCGGATTTGGCTGCGCAGGTTTCGATCATGGCCCGCACCTGAGCGCGTGACTTGCTCGCCTGGGCCTAGAGCCTGAGGCGGCTCGCAGGCGGCGTCCAATCCTGGCGCAGCCGCGTGTCGCTGATCGTGCGCCTGTCCCGTGCACAGGTGGCGGCACAACCATATTGCGCATGTTGACCCTTTAGCGTGCCTTCTCTCCCACGCCAGCGGGAAAGATCTCCACAAAGTTGACCTTCATGGCCTCGTCTCTGGTGGTGGATAGCTGCGACCAGTCTATGGTGCGCTCATAGCCCGCATAGTCACAGATGCGGACCGAGCATAGCAGTCCATCGTCACCACGCTCATAGGCGGCGATTCCCGACATGGCGATTCGGCCAAGTTCCTCCTGGCCGGCGCGGGAGACGATGTGGACCCACTCTATGACGCACGTGCGGCCATCATCAATAATCGTCTCATACCGCATGGCCACGCAGCGCGGGATATATGTTGCCATCCGCTCATACGTCGCGCGCAACTCGGACGTCCCCCCATGGTGGCCAGTGTGTCCCCAGGGTTCGTACCCGCCGAACTGGCAATCCGGGCTAAAGACCCGGCAGATGCGATCCACATCAACCGCCGGCGCATGATGCAGTGCTTCATAATACTCGCGGACTGCCCCGGTCAGCAGTCCCGGATCTCCCATCTCGCGATGGGCGACCTGGAAGATAGGCTTGCGGTACGCCTGCAGCCCGGGAACAAAGGAAAAGTGACAATAGATGCGTACCTCGTCCAACAGCCCTGGCGTCCGTATATCCGCGACGATGAACATCGGGACCTGCTCGATTTCGCCGTTGACGACAAAGTTGACGACCACTTCGGAGACGACGCGTCCATTCGCAATGGTCTGAATAACGGGCGTGAGATAGGCCATGTCCGCATTGAAACGCGGCAAGAACCCCTCCGCAAACTCTCGCACGCCACGCAGGCCCTCGAATCGTCCGTAGGGCGCGTCCACGGCTGATGGTTCGCTACCGAAGAGCTTGGTCTCGCGGAAATACGCGGCAGCTTCATCGACTCTCCCTGAGCAGACTGCCGCCATGAACCGCAGTTCAGGCGAGCTGGCATCGGTGGGGTGATCGGCGCTCGCGTACATACGCGCCCGATTACATGCTTTTCTGATGTTCACGATTCCCATTCCTCCACCAAGAACTGGGCTGCGGGCCAACTCCCCTGGCTGCCGTGCGGGCTGAGCCGGTGAGAGTCTACCAGACAGTACACACGCAGGCTGCGGTCTGGACAGAGTGGGGCTCCGCATCAACTGGTCGCAATACAATAGCACTTGCGGACCGATTTGTCTCTATGCTGCGCAAGCATCTGCCAGGAATTCGGACTGGTCGAGAGTATCGCCTCTGAAGAAAGGCACTATCATACGACCCTGGTTACCAGGCGCGGGGTGGTGATGTGTGTCCGCACAGTCCCGAGTGCCAGCGAGGGGCCGTGTCGCTGAGGATGCTCGGCCTCGCGACAACGCTGCATGCGAGGCCATCTACCAGGTGAGCGCGCCCAGCAGGGGTCGAACCTGCAACCTACGGATTCGAAGTCCGGCACTCTATCCATTGAGCTATGGGCGCTGGTCTGCTCCGGGCGCTGCACGGCCGGCCTCAGTCACACCGTCCGACGTGCCCTTTGCAGCAATGATAAGCGTTACGGCAGACCGTCTCGCTACCACTGATAGTATTGTAAGGTCTGCGGGCATGGGCGTCAAAACGACCCGGAAGATGGGCGTCCAGACGCGTGCCAAACCTGATCGCAGTCTTGCCGCATTGCAGGTGCCCCAGTACTTGATCGCGTCGCCAACTTGGGCAGACGCTAATGATAGGGAATGGTCGACGACGGTTGCCTTGCGCAGCCGCCATCAGGTATGATGGCCCCATAGCCATTCTGGGGTTGCGGTACGTTTTCAGACAAGGATCGGGAGGGGAATGTGACGTATATCGAAGAGCCAGCGCGAAGGACGCCTGTGTGGGGCAGTTTCGACGTGGTCGTCGCGGGCGGCGGTATCGCGGGCGTGGCGGCAGCCGTGGCCGCGGCACGCAACGGCGCCAGAGTCTGCCTGCTGGAGAAAGAGAGCGCGCTTGGCGGGCTGGCCACGCTGGGTATCGTCACCGTGTGGCTGCCGTTGTGCGACGGTCGCGGCCGCCAGGTGATCGGCGGGCTGGGTGAGGAACTGCTCCACCTGTCGGTAGCCGACCTGCGGCAGAATCGGACGGCCCCGCGCTGGATTGGTGTGCCCGACTGCTGGCTGACCGGAGGCGATCTGGAGGAGCGTAGACACAAGCGATACATCGCCTCCTTTAACCCAACGGCGTACCTGCTGGCTCTGGAGCGGCTGCTGGTGGAGACCGGCGTGACACTGCTCTACGATACGCGCGTATGTGCGGTAAGGCGGGAGGATAACAGAATCTCTCATCTGGTGGTGGAGAACAAGGGCGGGCGATCCGCGATTGCCTGCTCTGTCGTTGTGGACGCCACCGGCGATGCCGATGTGTGCTATCTGGCGGGCGAGGA
>CAZMAI010000097.1:0-2314 GCA_964564195.1 uncultured Anaerolineales bacterium
ATCATTTGAGGGAACCATTCTGCCAAAGTTAGGTTTTAGGTGATAGAACACGACCCTATACGCATGTGGACGCCCGTGGTTGCTTGTCAGGTTCTCCCAAAACAGCGTTCCAACTCGCCCCCGCTGATATGGATCATGGTCGGGCGTCCATGGGGGCACGTGTGGGGCAGGGCCGTCCGTTCCAGTTGCTGCACCAGATCACGCATCTCCCCGGGCGTCAGCGTCTGTCCGCCGCGAACGGCGGTGTGGCAGGCCAGCGTCATGAGCGCCTGATCTGCCCAGGAGAATCCGGAGCCACCCTCGCTGGCGGCGTCGAGCATCTCCGTCACCGCGACGGTGATCAATTCGGGTGGGAGCCCGGAGGGTACCGCCTTGACGAGGAAGGCGTTGTGCCCAAAGAGCGAGATATCAAAGCCGTAGGCTGTAAGGTCGTCCAGGTGATCCTCCAGCAGCGTGCTTTGCTGCGGGCTAACCTGGACGATCGGTGGGGTAAGCAACTCCTGGGATGGCACCCGTCTGGACGCCCGCTGCTCCTGCAGGGCTTCGTAGCGGATGCGCTCGTGAGCGGCGTGTTGGTCGATCAGGTACATGCCGCCAGGGCCCTCGGCGACGATATACGTCTGCGCGATCTGGCCCACCACACGCAGCATCGGCAGACGCTCTGTGGGACGAGCCTCTGCGCTCAACAGGCCGGTGTCTGATCCTGCCGGCGGCGTGTCAGCCGTGCGGTGCAGTTCCAGAGCCAGGCTGGCCTGCCCGGGAGAGAGCGTGCCCGAGTGGCCATCGTACTGCCTGTTCCAGCTGGCACTGGTGCGGCCCGGCATGCTGGCCACCGAGACCGGGTTCTGCGACATGACGGTACTGCGGACTGCCCACTGCACGGCAGCATACACCGCGCCCTGATTGCGGAAGCGCACTTCCTGCTTGGTGGGGTGGATGTTGACGTCCACTTCTTCGGGCGGCAGCGTGATGTTCAGCACCACCAGCGGATAGCGCCCCTGCGGCAGCAGGGTGTGATACGCCTGGGTCACCGCATAGGCGAGCGACGTGTCCTGAATCCAGCGATGGTTCACGAAAAAGACAATGTCCCGCCGGTTGGAACGCTGCAGCGCCGGGGCACTCACCAGGCCCGAGACCGATATGCCGTCGCGCTCGTAGCTGTTCTCTGGGACCGTAAGCATCTGCTCGGCGATATCGAGACCGTACAGCGCCAGCACAACGTCTCTCATCTCCCCGGTTCCGGTGGTCCGGCTGACCAGGCGGTCGCTGCTGCGTAGCTCAAAGCGGCGATCGGGAAATGCCAGAGAGTAACTGCTGATCAACCGGGCGACGTGACCGCTCTCTGTGGCATCGGTGCGCAGAAACTTGAGACGGGCGGGCGTGTTAAAGAACAGGTTCTCGACCGCGACCTCGGTCCCGCGATTGCGCGCCACCGGGCCGGAGCGCTGCAGCAGGCCCCCTTCATAGACGATGGTCGTGCCAACGGCTTCATCCTCTGTACGTGTTGAGAGCGTCATGCGGGAGACAGAGGCGATACTCGCCAGCGCCTCACCCCGGAACCCCAGGGTGCGAACCCGGTAAAGATCCTCTACCGACGAGAGCTTGCTGGTGGCGTGCCGCGCAAAGGCCGTCTCCACCTGGTCAGCGGGGATGCCGCAGCCGTTGTCGGACACACCGATCATGCGCCGGCCGCCCTGGCTGATCTCGATGCGAATGTCATCGGCTTCGGCGTCGATGGCATTCTCGACCAGTTCCTTGACAACCGAGGCCGGGCGCTCGATTACCTCGCCTGCGGCGATCTTGGCGGCCAGTTCGGGCGGCAGGACTTGAATGGGCATGGGTGTGACGCGCTCCGAGGTGTGCGAATGCTTCCGGGACATTGTAACACAGAGCGACCGTCAGCCAACCGGTGAGTTGTTGTACCGTGCTTCTGTACGGGCTTTGACAGGCACAGGCGCGGGGCCTACCATCTGCCCTATGTGTCAGGAGGGCCGGCCGATGCAAGCGATGGGTGAACGGACTGAACAACGCACTGCGCTCGGTCATCCCCCGCAGCATTACGGAATGTTGCTGGCGGGCATCCTCGCCGTCTCTACATCGTCGATTCTGATTCGACTGGCCGACGCGCCTCCACTGGTGATCGGTGCGTGGCGGCTGCTGCTGGCTACCCTGTTTCTGACTCCGTTTGCCTGGCGCAGCGCGCGCCGGGAGTGGGGCGCCCTATCCCGACGGGAACTGGTGGCCCTGGCGGGCTCCGGTGTGGCCCTGGCGATTCACTTTACCGCATGGATCTACTCGCTCACGTTGACTACCG
>CAZMAI010000097.1:2414-9789 GCA_964564195.1 uncultured Anaerolineales bacterium
GTGGCCCTGGCGATTCACTTTACCGCATGGATCTACTCGCTCACGTTGACTACCGTGGCGAGCGCTACCATCCTGGTGGCGACGAATCCGATCTTTGTCGGGCTCGCCACCCACTTTCTGCTCAAGGCGCGCATCGGTAAAAGTATGCTGGTGGCCATCGCCATCACCGTCGCGGGCAGTGTCCTCATCGGGTATGGCGATATCGCCCTCTCGCCGCGAGCGCTGCTGGGCGATCTGTTGGCGCTGGCAGGTGCCGTGGCGGGCTCCGCCTATCTCCTGCTGGGTCAGATAGTGCGCCGCAGGGTGTCGACGCTGACCTACATCTGGCCTTGCTACGGGCTAGCCGGGTTGATTCTGCTGGCCCTGTGCCTGCTCACGCGCCAGCCCCTGCTGGGGTATCCGTCAGAGACGATGGTCCTGTTCGTGCTGCTGGCCATCGTGCCGCAGATTCTGGGGCACTCCGCCTACAACTGGGCGCTGGGCTACTTTAGTCCACTGATGGTGACCGTGGCGCTGCTCGGCGAGCCGGTCGGCGCGACGCTCCTGGCCTGGCTGATTCTGAGCGAGACTCCCGCATCGCTGGCTCTGGTGGGCGGGCCACTGATCATGGTCGGTATCGTGCTGGCGTCACTGGCGGAACGCCGTAGCGGCGCCACTATCGCATAAATCTAGTTCGGAGGGATCGTAATGCCTGTTGCGTGGGACACACTGTATGCTGGCCGCCTGGAGAAGATGACAACCTCGGTGATTCGAGACATTCTCAAAGTCGCCCAATCCCCCGATATTATCCCTTTCGCCGGGGGCTGGCCAGAGGCGGAGTTGTTCCCCATTGAGCAGATCAGTCTGATCTGTGAAGAGGTCCTGGACGCCTACCCGCGACAGGCGCTTCAATACGGGATGACGGACGGAGAGCCGTTGCTGCGCCAGGCGCTGGCGCAGGAGATGCGCGCACAGGGCATTGCCGCAGAGCCAGAGAATATCGTCATTGTGAGCGGATCGCAGCAGGCGCTGGATCTGATCCCCAGGATTCTGATCGATCCCGGCGACACGATCCTGGTGGAGACCCCGACCTTCCTGGGCGCTCTACAGTCGTTCAACGCCTACGGTGCGCAGTATGCCGCGATTCCGCTGGACGACGAAGGGGCCTCGGCAGAGGCCATGGAGCGCATGCTTGCGGAGCGCGCGGTCAAGTTCATGTACTTGATCCCGACATTTCACAATCCCACGGGTATCACCATGAGCCTGCGCCGGCGTGAGAGGATCGTGGCTCTCGCCGCGGAGGCGGGGGTGCCCATCATCGAGGACGATCCCTACGGGCGCCTGCGGTTCCGGGGTGAGGCCCTGCCGACGCTGGCGGCCATCGACGCCGCGCGGACCGGTGGCGACCCGGAGGAGGCGACCGTGCTCTACTCGGGAACCTTTAGCAAGACGCTGGCGCCTGGCCTGCGCCTGGCCTGGGTCGTGTGTCCCTCAGAGATCGCCAACCGGCTCGTGATGGCCAAACAGGGCGTGGATCTGCACACCAACGGCCTGTCGCAGATGATCGCCTACGAGTTCATGCGGCGCGGCTGGCTCGATCCGCAGGTGGAGCGGATTCGCGCGACCTACCTGCGCCGGTGCGATGCCATGTGCGAGGCGATCGATCAATACTTTCCATCCGAAGCGCGCTATGTGCGTCCCGATGGCGGGCTGTTTCTGTGGGTGACGTTGCCAGAGGGGATCGACACGGCCGAGATGCTCAAGGATGCGGCCGCGCGCAAGGTGGCCTTTGTGCCAGGAGCCCCCTTCTTTGTGGATGGCGGCGGTAGTAGTACCTTCCGTATGACCTTTGCCAGTGTGCCGGCCGAGACGATCCGGGAAGGGATTCGCATTCTCGGGGACGTGATACGCGAACATCTGCCTCAGACTGAGTGATAGGGTCGGCGACTGCCGGCTTGACAACCTCAGGTTGCGAGACATAATAGCGATATCTGGTACCGGTTATGGGATTGCATGGAGGGGGATATGCCTCTATACGAGTACTACTGTCCGCACTGCGACGTTACGTTCGACCGTCTGCGCCCGTTCTCTCAGGCGGATGCACCGATTCGCTGCCCCACCTGCCAGGGAGAGGACACTCGCCGGATGATCTCGCGCTGCGCGAGCTTTAGCCGCGGCGAGGATGGCTCTACCCAGTCGATAGGCGGGGGCGGTTGCGCGGGCTGCGCTGGAGGGTCCTGCGCTACCTGCCACCACTGAGCTACCGCTCACGATGCGGCCCGCGGGCGTCAGCCGACGGGCCGCTTTCCTTGCCACTCGGGCTGTGTGATATAATCACGTTATGCATGAATCACTGAACGCATTGCGCCCCGGCGCGCCCTCCGCAGGGGCGTTTGACTTGCTCACGACGGACGCGGCATCGCTCGCGCGGCGTGGCACCCTCCACACCACCCACGGCAGCGTGCCGACCCCCGTCTTTTGCCCGGTGGGCACGCAGGCCACGGTCAAGAGCCTGACGCCCAGGGATTTGCACGAACTGGGCGCGCCAATGATCCTCTCCAACACCTACCATCTCTACCTGCGCCCGGGCGCCGATGTGATCGGCAGGCTGGGTGGTCTCCACACCTTTATGGGGTGGTCCGGGCCTATCCTCACCGACAGCGGCGGCTTTCAGGTCTTTAGCCTGGAAGGACTGCGCAAGGTCGATGACGACGGCGTCACCTTCCGTTCGCACATCGATGGCTCTGAACATCGCTTTACGCCCGAGAAGGTGGTGGAGATTCAAGAGACGCTGGGCTCGGATGTCGCCATGGTCCTAGACGAGTGTGCGAGGCCCGAAGATCGCGCATATATCGTCGAGGCCATGCGCCGCACGCACCTGTGGGCCGAGCGTTGTCTGGCTGCGCATACGCGCCAGGATCAGGCGCTGTTCGGGATCGTTCAGGGCGGCATCTACGAAGACTTGAGGGCGGAGAGCGCCCGAGCGCTCACGTCTATGGGTTTTCCAGGTTATGCCATCGGCGGGCTGTCTGTGGGAGAGAGCAAGGCAGACATGTTGCGCATTCTGGATCACGTCACGCCGCTGCTGCCGGAGGACAAACCCCGCTACCTGATGGGTGTGGGCTCGCCGGAGGATCTTGTGGAGGGCGTGGCGCGCGGCATCGACATCTTTGACTGCGTGCTGCCCAGCCGGCTGGGACGGAACGGCTCCGTGTTTACCCCTGCCGGGCGAATGAACCTGCGTAACGCCCGGTTCAAGGAGGACCCGGTCCCCATCCAGGAGGGTTGCACCTGCTACACCTGCCAGCAGTTTTCCCGGGCGTACCTGCGGCATCTGACCATCGCCAAAGAGTTGCTCGCCTCGCATCTGAGCACGCTGCACAATGTGCACTTTTTGCTCGATTTGATGCAGAGACTGCGCTCTGCCATCGAGAATGGCACCTTTAGCGATCTGCGGCAGGAATTTCTGGCCCGGTACCAGGTTGTCGACGAGGGTGTGCGCCGGCGAGACAAGGCGACCTACAAGCGCGCGGTTCGGGCGCGAAACTGATTACCCAGCCGGGGTGAGAGGATGGTGGCGGTGACTGCTATCGAGGCTGTGCTGTGGGGTGTTCTTCAGGGGCTGACCGAGTTTCTGCCGGTGAGCAGTTCGGGGCATCTGGTGGTGGTACCCTGGTTGCTCAAACTGAACCCTCCGGGGTTTACCTTTGATGTGCTTGTCCATCTGGCCACTCTGCTGGCCGTGCTGCTCTTTTTCCGTGCAGAGTTGGTGATGCTCATCCGCGGCCTGATTGAACTGATCGCACGGCGACGGGCAGACACGCCCGAGAGCCGGCTAGCCTGGCTGGTGATCATCAGTAGCATTCCGGCGGTGCTGGTCGCGCTGCTCCTCGACGATCTGATCGAAGGCGCCTTTGGCTCCCCTGCCGCAGTGGCGGTGTTTCTGCTGATCACCGGCACCATCCTTTATCTGGCTGAAAAGGTCACGGGCACCCGGACTATGTCCGAGATCACGACGCAAGATGCAGGGCTCATCGGGCTGGCGCAGGCCGCCGCACTGATCCCGGGTATCTCGCGTTCTGGCTCGACCATGGCCACCGGTATGGCGCGCGGCCTTGCGCGGCCCGAGGCGGCGCGCTATGCCTTTGTCATGTCCATCCCGGTGATCCTGGGCGCGGCAGGAATGGAACTCCTCGATCTGGTCACTGAATCGGGGCTATCCGGCTCGTGGGGTACGCTCGCTATCGGCATGGTGGCGGCCTTTGTGAGTGGGTATCTGGCGATCGCCGTCCTCTTTCGCTTTGTTCAGCGGCACAGTCTCCGCGCTTTTTCGTTCTACTGCTGGGGGCTGGGTCTCTTGACGCTGGTGATCTTTTTGGTGCGCGGGGCCTAGTGGACGCGGGCAGTCGCTGCGTTCGCCCGACGACGGCGCTATACACGGCGCTGGTCGTCATCTTGTGCCTGGCACTGCTTGGCTGTGACACGGTCTTTGTGCCGCTGGGAAGGCCAGATACTGTCGCCAGTGCCAAGGATGCTGTCACGGAGGTGCCAGTGCGCCTTGCGATCGGCCGGGAGGCCGAGTGCCTGGCTCAAGACCTGTTGCCTGCTTTTTCCGCGCGACATCCGGACGTCACGATCATGTCTCTGACGATGAGCGGCGGCTCGGCGCTGCAAGCCCTGGCGGATGGGACAGCCGATCTGGCGCTGGTGGCTGCAGGCGACGCCGCAGAGCTGTACGGACTGGCCAGCGTGTCGGGGGTGACCCCGCTGGCGCGCTCCGGTTTGGCGATCATCACGAACCAGAGCGTCGCCTTGGCTCTAATTTCGGCGGAGGACCTGAAGAAGCTTTTTTCTGGTGATATCAGCGATTGGTCGGTCCTGGGTGCTCCCGCGGGCAAGCCTCAGCTGGCGGTCCAGGCGCCGGGTACCGCGGCGAGAGACGCGTTCGATGCCAGCGTTATGGCCGGGTCCCGCGTCTCCAGCACGGCCCGCGTGCTACCCAGCGACTCTGCGCTCGTCGAATTCGTGGCGGAGGAGCCATTGGCGGTCGGCTATGCAGCCGCTGCGTGTCTGCCGGAGGATGCCCCTGTCAGTGTCCTCGCGATAGATCTGCTGCTGCCGATAGTGGCCAACGTCGAAAGGGGCCAGTACCCGCTAGACTATGGTCTGTATCTGGTCACCTCTGAGGGGTACAGTGCGGAGGCGAGAGTCTTTGCGGCGTTCGCTACAAGCAGCCGCGGCCAGGAGGCGGTCCACTTGAGACACGCGCTACCCTGACCGGTCCGCGGGGCGTCAGGACTCAGTCGCGAGCGCGCACAAAGGGATTGTGGCGTTTCTCGAAGCTGATGGTGGTCTGAGGACCATGGCCGGGGTACACCACTGTGTCGTCAGGTAGCGTGTACAGCTGCGTGCGGATGCTGTTGACCAGTGTCGCCGCGGAGGATCCCGGGAGATCGGCGCGCCCCACTCCCTGATGAAAGAGCGTGTCGCCGGCGAACAGGGTTGCCTCGTCCGGCACGTAGAGTGAGATGCCTCCCGGAGAGTGCCCGGGGGTCTCGATGACATTGATGATGATGTCGCCCACCTGGAGCGTGTCGCCGCCGCGGAGCAGGCGCTCGGCCTTGAGCCCCGCTGGCCCGCGCGCGCCGAACATCATGGGCGGCTTCTCCAGCAGGGCGGCGTCCCCCGCGCCGATGCCCACCGGCGCTCCGGTGGCCTGCTGCACCTCCTGAACCGCGCCGACGTGGTCAAAGTGAAAGTGGGTCAGTACGATGAGTTTGACGTCGAGGCCGCGGCTTGCGATCTCCTGCAGGATGACCTCAGCTTCGTCTCCTGGATCGACGACCAGTGCCTCGCGCGTGCGCTCGCACGCGACGACATAGCAGTTTGTGGCCGTAAAGCCCAACGGCAGCGTGATCAGTTCCATGGCTTCTCCCTATTGCGAACACCCGCCGACACCGGTACGATCATAGGGAACCGGCCCTGGGCCGTCAACCTCGTTGCCAGCGTGAAGGAGAGTTGCGATGCGTTTGTCCACACTGTTCGGCCAGCGTCTGCGCGAGGTTCCGGCCGACGCCGAGTTGCCCGGCCACCAGCTCGCGTTGAGGGCTGGCCTGATGCGCCAGGTGGCGCAGGGGATCTATGCGCTGCTGCCTGTCGGCTGGCGCGTGATGCGGCGCATCGAGGCGATCATCCGGGACGAGATGGATGCCATCGACGGGCAGGAGATCTCGATGCCCGTGGTGCAGCCGGCCGAGCTGTGGCAGGCCTCCGGGCGTTACCAGGCCCCGGCGCCCGGGCCGGCACTGGCGCGCTTTCGCGACCGCTCCGGGCAGGCGCTGGTGCTGGGTATGACCCACGAGGAGGTGGTGACCGACCTGGCCCGCCAGGAGATCCACTCCTATCGCCAGATGCCGAGCCTGGTGTATCAAGTACAGGTCAAGTTCAGAGACGAGCCGCGCTCCCGCGGCGGGTTGGTGCGCACGCGCGAGTTCCTGATGAAGGACGCCTATTCTTTCGACCGGGACGAGGCGGGCATGGCCGTGTCGTATGCCCGGGTGTACGGCGCCTACGAACGCATCTTTTCCCGTTGCGGCCTGCCCGTGCGTCCCGTAGAGGCTGCCTCGGGCATGATGGGCGGCCACGTCTCCCACGAGTTCATGTACCTTTGCCCCTATGGCGAGGACCAGTTACTCACCTGTCCCGTCTGCGGGTATGCCGCCAACGTCGAGGGGGCGCGCGTCCGCCTGTCGACCACACCCGCGGAGGACCCTCTGCCGCTGGAAGAGGTCGCCACCCCTGGCGCGACGACGATTGCCGCCGTCGCTGGCTTTTTGGGGATCGAGCAGGAGCAGACGCTCAAAGCGGTGTTCTTCCAGCGGGCCGATTCGGGGGAGGTGGTGTTCGCTGTGATCCGGGGCGACCTGGAGGTGAACGAGGCCAAGCTCTCGGCTGCGCTGGGCGGCGTCGACCTGCTCGCGGCCACGCCCGAGGCGCTGGCGGCGGCCGGTGTGGTGCCCGGGTACGCCTCGCCCATCGGCTTCTCCGGTGGGATCGTGGTGGCTGACGAGTCTGTACGCCTCGGCGCCAACTACGTCGCGGGGGCCAACCGGCCGGGATACCACCTGCGTAACGTGAATATCGGCCGAGATTTCGCACCGGACCTGGTGGCGGATATCGCGTTGGCGCGGGCTGGAGATGCCTGCCCGCACTGCGGCGCTCCCCTGGAGGCCGTGCGGGCCATCGAGGTAGGGCACATCTTCCAACTCGGCACCAAGTACGCCGAGGCGCTGGGCGCGGGCTTTCTGGACGAGTCCGGGGGCAGACTGCCTCCGCAGATGGGCTGCTATGGCATCGGCCTGGGGAGGCTGATGGCCTGCATCATGGAGGCGCACCA
>CAZMAI010000098.1:0-9502 GCA_964564195.1 uncultured Anaerolineales bacterium
AGCCAGAGTCATTGTTGTAGAGGGCGTACCCGCCGTTGTCATAGACAGCATTATGCATAAAGACAGAGGTGGGGTGGATCTCATTGATATGGATGCCCTGGGCGCCGTTGTGCGCGATCGTGTTAAAGGCCACGACTGGCCCATCTCCAGGGGCGAACAGCCAGACGACCAGCCCGGTTCCCTGGCTGTGGTGGATATTGCAGCGCTCGAGTCTCACGTTGGGATCGTCAATCCGCACGGCATAGCCAGCCCAGCCGGAGCCACCAAACCCCACATCGCAGTAGGTCATAGCGCCAACGCCACGGGCCTGGTACCAGATACTGCCCCATTGCCCTGGCTCTGGTGCCTCGGAGAGAGACGTGAACGTCACCGGTGACTCTTCAGTCCCAGGAGCCCACAGCTGACCGCCCTCTCTCACCTGAATACTTCCAGACATATGAATCTCCGTGCCAGCCGAAATCTGCAGAACACCGCCGGCACTGATTGTGCAGCCCTGCGGGAAATCGTAAGGTGCGCCGTTCAACAGGCCGACGCTGTCCAAAGTCACTGGCGACGTCAAAGAGGCCACGCCGTCGATGGTGACGCTGTCTGAACCGTTATCGTGAAGGTTCAAGTCCGCATAGATGGGGCTCATGTTGAACAGAGCCTGGTGAACCGCCTTGCCAGAGTTGTGGTCCACCTCGATGTGCTCCAAGACCGGGGCGATGCCCGTGCCCTGCAGCCAGATGCCCGTCCCCAGGCCATCGCGGATGCGGCTGTGTCTGAGCTGCACAGCATTGCTGGCGATCGAAATGGATTGGTTGAGCGCAGCTCCACCGTGAGCAACGTCGCAGTATTCCAGTTGGCCGATGCTGCCAGTCTGAAACTCCAGCCGGCGCCAGGCTCCCGCTCCTGTCGCCTGTCCGGCAAAGGTGACCCGGGCTGTGGATGTTCCCACCGCATGCAGCGTACCGCCGGTCCGGACCTGTATATAGCCGCCCACTGGAAGCAGAAGCGTGGTTCCGGGGGTCACGGTGAGCGTGTAACCAGTGTCGACGACGGCATATCCCAGATGCACAGGCGCACCGCCCAGCACGGCCGCGCTGCCATCCAGCGTGAGATCCCGGTTGAGCGTGCCGCCCGCGACCACCCAGGCATCGGTGCCGTTGCCGTGCAGGTCCAGCCCTGAGAGCACCGGCTGGGTGTTGAGATAGTTCTGCGACAGGGCCACCCCGGAACACGCAGAGATCTCGATACGAACCAGCGATGGCGCCAGTCCTTCGCCTTCAATGAACACTCCGTAGCCGTTTCCATCATGGATGTGCACATCCTGGAGGCTCACGCCGGACGAGCGGATGTACACCGTTCTGCCAGTCACACCCCCGGCGTAGCCGATATCACAGTGCGTCAGCTGGCCGATGCTGTCCCCGGACGCTCCCGTCAGGAATTCAAGCCCGCGCCAGGCACCGGCGGATGGCGTCCCCTGAGGCTCCAAAGTGATGGGCGCCTCCGCGGTACCCGCGGCGTACAGGCTGCCACCGGTCTGCACCTGGATATACGTGGCAGCGGCGAAACGCAGCGTGCTGCCGGCGGTGACCGTCAGCGCCCAGGGGCTCGGGACGATCACGCCGCCCAGGTGAATGGGTGCCCCGCCCAGCGCCGCAGGACTGGCATCCCACGTCACATGTCGTCCCAGGCTTCCGTACGGAATGACGCGCGCGTTGACGCCATTATCGTGCAGGGACATGCCCGAGTAGGCCGGCAAAGCGTCGACCACGCTCTGCGACAAAGCGCTGCCGTCGCCATAGGCGACCTCTGTGTTTTCTACTACAGGAGCCGTGCCGGACCCCACGACATGGATACCCGCCGTCAGGCTATAGAGAATGCGGCTTTGGCGTACAGCCGCATCAGAAGTGGCAATATTGAGCGCGTAACCGTCCACGCCGCCCGCATGCGAGATGGTCATGTAATCGGCCTGTAGATGTGAGCCGCTGAGCGCTCGGACAAAGCGCCAGATGCCCTTGGTGGGCACCGCGGCAGAGCTCTGCAGCGAGACGGGCTGGCCTGCTGTGCCCGCGACTATCAGCGTCCCCCCGCTCTGTACCTCCATGAACAGGCCGTTGTTGAACTGCACTATGACGCCAGCCTCGATCGTCAGGGTGGCGCCGTTGTTCACATAGATGCCACCGGTGACCAGATGCGGTGAGTCCGCCAGGCACCACCTTTGGCTGGAGGCGATGTTGCCCGAGTGCGGCCCGGGCACGCAAGGATCAGCTGCCGCCACGGGAGTGGCGCTCCACAGGCTGATCAGCACCAGAAGCAGGACAACGAGCATTAGCACAGCAGGGGAGAGAGGGCACGAGTTCGGTAGCAGTCGTCTGCGCACAGCACACCTCCTACAGCCGCAAAGGCTTTCGGGCATGCACCTGAAGACATGGACGACCCTGATCGAGAGAACCGGGGGAGGAGCATGTGGTACAGTGCGGAGAGCGATGGGAGGCAGAATGTGCCGTGTCTCCGATCCATCTACACTATAGCACTCCCTGCGCCTCGGTTCAAGGGGCAGTGGATATCTTCTCTCGCCAGCGGCTTGACTGGAGACGAGGCCTGCGCTACACAGATGTCACAGTCTGGAAGGCAGCATTCGCTACAGGCGCCGGGGAGGCCATTATGCGCACACGCGTCGCTTACCTCGATATCGGACGTATCACCCTGGAGACAGTCGAACTCCCGCCTCTGGGCCCCAACGACGTCCTGGTGCAGTCGCACCAGGCCTCCGTCTGCGGCTCGGAGCGCTATCACTATCGCGGCATCCACGTGCGCCCGGAGGACGAGGCGCGCGGCCAGCGCGATCCCTACCTGCGGCACGAGGAGGGGCGCGGGCGCGGGCACAGCGTGTACCCCATGGGCCCGCTGGGGCACGAGGGCGGCGGGACGATCTTGGAGGTGGGCTCGGCCGTGCGCGAGTACCTGGGCGGGGGCGAGATCCGGGTCGGCGACCGGGTAGGCAGCCTGGTCTATCCCACCTATACCGACTACTGGGTCACCGATGTGGCCAATGTGCAACCGATCCCGGAGGGCGTCTCTTTCGACGTGGGCTGCCTGTACGAGGCACTGGCCTGCGCCGCCTGGGCAGCGCGCCACAGCGGCGTGCGCCTGGGCGACACCGTGGCCATCAACGGCGCCGGGTTCGCCGGCAATATCCTGATGCAGGGCGCGCTGCGCTCGGGCGCCTCGCTGGTGATCGTCACCGACGTGGTCGAGAGCAAGTTGGTCCTGGCGCGGGAATTGGGCGCACACGTCACGATCAACGCACGCGTGCAGGACCCGGTGGCGGCGGTCGAAGACCTAACACACGGGATCGGCGTGGATGTGGCCATCGAGGCCGTGGGGGGCACGGGCGCCGGGCTCAAGCAGGCGCTGGCCATGGTGGCGCACAACGGCACGCTGGCGTTGTACGGCGACAACTATGCCCCCGTGGACGGCTTTTGCTTCCACCGTTTTCACGAGGACGGCCTGACGGTGCGCAACCTGAACGCGATGCACTTTACCCGGCTGCAGTCGGTGGAGAATGCCAGGGAGGCCTACCGCGCCGTGGCGCGCGGCGTGTTCAACCTGGACGCGATTTTGGCGCACTCGGCCAGCTATCGCCTGGAGGAACTGCCCGATGTGTTTGCCCGTGAGGCCGAGGCACTGGACACGCAGGACTCGATCAAAACGCTGATCCTGCCCTGAGCACTGGCAACCGCTGGTGATATCGCGCGGACGGCTGGCAGGCTGGCGTCAATTTACCGCGCGCCAGAGTACCCAGGCGACTAGCACCAACCCGAGCAGCCATAGCGCCGCGACGATGAACACACCTGCGCGCATCGTCGGGCTGTCCTGCTGCAGGCCGGAGGCGGCACGGGCGCGGGCATCGGCCATCACCACCGGCGGGATCAGACGCAGGGCGAGGTGCACGCCCAATGGCACCAGGACCAGATCGTCGAGATAGCCCAGTACGGGGACAAAATCGGGAATCAGATCGATGGGGCTGAGGGCGTACGCGACCACCAGCACCGCGATGATGCGCGCAGCCAGCGACACGCGCGGGTCACGGTAGGCACAATAGAGAGCTAGCGTCTCCCTGCGGAGCGCCTCCAGCCGGCTGGCGAACCTGCTCGCTCCTTCAGTCACGGCCGACTATCCCTCATCCGGCAGACATCACCGGTGCATCGGTCCTTGCGTCAGAACCTGCTACGGACGCAACCCATGCGGCAGACCGGGGCGGTCCGTCAGCATCCTGCCCCCAGGAAGCACGCAAAAGTCATGCGACGGCGGTCGATGCCTGCACGCCTGAGGTGGCGGTCGATGCGGGATTCTCCTAGCTCCGCTCCCGCAGCCAGGCCACCACGTCCTGCATCACCCGCTCGTGCTCGATGTCATTGTGCGGCTCGTGCAGCCCGCCCGCATACACGTGCATCGTCTTGTCTGATGCCGGGATGGCCTCGAAGTAGGATCGGGCAGCAGCCACCGGCACAATTGGGTCCTCTTCGCCGTGGATGAACAGCGCCGGTGTGTGCAGGTCCTCGGCGTGGTTACGCACCCGCTCCACCGCGGACAGGCCCTCGGTGGCCAGGCGCGCAGAGCGTGTCCAGTGCACCAGGGGATCGCTGTTGTAGGCACTGCACAACTCGGGATAGCGCGAAAGCAACTCGCCTGGCAGTGCGACCGTCAGGCTAAAGGTTGGCCATAAGCGCGAGAGCGCTTTGAGAATCGCCACCTGCCAGGCAGGGGCCACCTGCGAGGCATCCACCGCGGTGCCGGAAAGGATGATCCCTTCCAGTCCATCACCTCCCTCGAGCACATAGTCCAGTGCGATCACGCTGCCGAGGCTGTGACCATAGAGGAACACAGGCTTGCCAGGGACCAGTGCGTGTGAGACCTCGAGCGCCAAATCGACATCGCTGCGAAACTGGTCAAAAGCATCGATATGGCCCTTGCGCCCGCCCGATCGCCCGTGACCGCGCAGGTCATAGGTGACCAGCGCATAGCCGGCCTCAACCAGCGCCTCGACCAGGTGAGGGTACCGGTCGCTGTGCTCCCCCAGGCCGTGCACCAGCACCACGATGCCCCGCGCCTCGCCTGAGGGACGCCATATCTGATAAAAGAGCGAGCAGCCGTCCGCCGCCCTCAGCGTCCGCGTCTCATGTCCAGCTCCGTCGGTCATGCCACCCCCTGCAAACGCGATTCACCCAGACTGTGCCGGATTGTATGCCGCTCTCTCCAAAGCGCAAGTACCCTTCGGGGCACGGTTGCCCATGACAGGCCACCTCGGGTAGACTGGAACCACGTTTTACCATTCATCGGGGGGTATAAACATGGCAAGGTCGTTTCACAACAAGATTCTGCGGGTCAATCTCAGCACGCGCCAGATCAGCGTGGAGGAACCGGGAGCGATCTATTTCCGGCGCTACATGGGCGGCTGGAACGTGGTCGCCGACGTGCTGCTTAAAGAGGTGCCCCGCGGCGCGGACCCGCTGGGCCCGGAGAATAAACTCATCTGGGCACCAGGGGTGCTGACAGGACTCGCCGTCAGCGGCACCAGCCGCAACGCCGTGGGCGCCAAGTCGCCGCTCACCGGGGGTTTTGGCGTGGGCGAGTCGGGCGGGTTTTTCCCCCACGAGTTCAAGCGCGCCGGCTTTGACGCGCTGATCGTCGAGGGCGTGTCACCGACACCCGTCTATCTCTGGATCAAGGACGGCGCTATCGAGATCCGTGACGCCGCCCCATACTGGGGCAAGACCACCAAAGAGACCCTGGAAGGCATCCAGGCTGAACTAGGCGACAAGCGCATTCGCGCGGCGCTGATTGGCCCGGGCGGCGAGAACCTCGTCAAGTACGCCTGCATCATGAACGAACTCAAGGATGCCGTCGGGCGGACCGGCATGGGCGCCGTGATGGGCTCCAAACGTCTCAAGGCCGTGGCCGTACGCGGCACCATGAACCTCGACGGTGTGAATCCCGACAAGATTCGTGAGATGGCGCGCCGGTGCGCTGAGGAGGTGCGGGCCGGCACCCGGGCGGCATCACTGCATCGCTGGGGCACCGCGGGCGGCGACATGACCGACGGGCTGCTGCAGGGCAATCTGCCGGTACACAACTTTCGCGATGGCGAGTGGGACGGGATCGACGACCTGAGCTTTATCGTCGACAAGATCGGCATTGGCATGGAGGCGTGCGCGGCCTGCGCCGTGCGCTGCAAAAAGGTGGTCAAGGCCGAGGGCGTCGATCCGGACTATGGTGGCCCCGAATATGAGACCCTGGGTGCGCTTGGCTCCTGCTGCGGGGTCAGCGACCAGGTGGCGGTCTCGCGCGGCAACCAGGCCTGCAACGCCAATTCGCTGGACACCATCGGCACCGGCGTGACCATCGCCCTGGCCATGGAGGCCTTTGAAAAGGGTCTGTTGACGCTGGAGGACACCGGCGGCATCGACCTGCGCTTTGGCAACGGCGAGGCCATGGTTGCCATGGTGGACAAGATCGCCCGCCGCGAGGGCCTGGGCGACCTGCTGGCAGAGGACATGGCGACGGTGGCCGAGCGCCTGGGCGGCGATGCCTGGGCCTGGGCCGCGCACACCAAAGGCCAGGCCTACCCGATGCACGAGCCGCGGCTCAAGCGCGGTATGGCCATCGGCTATGCCGTCTCGCCCACGGGCGCCGACCACTGCCACTCGCTGCACGATACCGGCCTGATGAATGGCACCGACGATGGCCAGCTCAAAATCGCCCTGCGCGGCATGCGCGGCATGGAGGGCCTGGGCGTGCTCAGCCCCGTCCCGCTGGAGGACCTGGGCCCCGAAAAGGTGCACGCATTCAAAATGAACCATATCTCCTCGCTGGTGCCCAACTGCGTCACCATGTGCATTATGCCAGGGTGGACGGCACAGGAACTGACGGACATGGTGAATGCAGCCACAGGCTGGGACTGCGGCGTGTATGAACTCCTGCAGGTGGGCGAGCGCGCCGCCACGCTGGCCCGCGTGTTCAACGTGCGCGAGGGCTGGACCGTAGAGGATGACCACCTGGCGGAGCGCTCCTACCAGCCCACACGAGGGGGAGCGCTGTCCGATGGGGGCATCGATCGGGAAGACCTGCGCGAAGCCGTGCACATTTTCTACGACATGATGGGCTGGGACCGCGAGACTGGCGTGCCCCGCGAGGTCAAGCTCCAGGAACTCGGCGTGGGATGGGCGGCGCAGTACCTGCCGCGGTAGAGACCATGGACCATCGACGATGGACTATGTCGGGTGGTGCGCAAAGTACCGTTTCCGAGACCGAGCGTGGTCATCGACGCATGGAGATGGGGCGGGTCCGTCGGCCAACGAAGCGCGGGCTTTAGCCCGCATTCGAACTCACAATCCGTCCGCAAGCCTGCTCCAGGCCCGTGGACAGGAGACGGCGGCGCGCCCCTCGGTGGGCTGCGGCGTGCTGTGGCTTGCGGCGTCCTGTGGCACGGCGGCTCGGAAGCCGGCCCCGGACCCAGGATGCTATTCGCGTAGCAGTAGCGTGCTGGCCACGGGCGACACGGGCAGCAGGATCAGGTCTGTGGTATACTCAAGAGACAGTGATCTGTGACCATCTCTACGGGAGGTAGTATCGTGGAGTTTTCTGATCTCATTCAGCAGCGCTATAGCACGCGTGCCTACAAGAGCCTGCCAGTGCCAGAGGATGTCTTGCAGCGCGTGCTGGAAGCAGCCCGTATGGCGCCCACGGCGGCAAACCGCCAGCCGTTCCAGCTGGTGGTCGTCCATACCGAGGGCCGCGAGGCCGAGCTGGCACGCATCTATGGAAACGCCTGGTTCACCCAGGCCCCGATCGTCATCGGTGTCTGCAGCGTGCCCGGGCAGGCCTGGACGCGGCGCGACGGCAAGAACTATGCTGATGTGGATGTGGCCATCGCCACGGACCACCTGACGCTGGCAGCGGCCAATGAAGGCCTGGGCACCTGTTGGATCGGTGCCTTTGATCCCGCGGCTGCCCGCGAGGTCCTGGGCCTGCCCGAGGATGTCGAGCCGGTGGTGTTCACCCCGCTGGGCTATCCCGCGGACCAGCGCCAGCCCAAGCGGCGCCGCCCGCTGGACACGCTCGTACGTTACGAGCGCTGGTAGGCTCTAAGCCTGTCGCCCCACAACGCCCCCGAGATCGCACGATCCCGGGGGCGTTTCCTCAGCTTGCGCCGATCGAGCCGATCAGTTGACGGTATACTCGTCCTCGAATGCAATACCATCCCAGACGCACCCATCGCGGCTGACCGCGGTTACCGTGGCCGTATAGACGCCAGCGCTCGCCTTTTTCAACGTGAACGTCACCACACCCGTGCTGCCAGTCACTCCGGCATAGGTCGCCGAGCCCGAGGGTGACGCCAGGGTGAGGCTCACCGTCGCTCCGGACGCCGGTGCCAACAGCTCATCAACGATGGTCACCGTGACGCTGAGATCGATCCGTGCGCCACGCCGCACCTCGACAAAGCTGATGCCCAGCACCGACAGGGTATGCACGGCCGTGGGTGGCGCTACCCTGACGGCCTCGGCAGCGTTCACCAGGCCGTAGCCATACCAGGGATCCCAGCCAACGACACCCAGATCGGTGGCCGTGTCGATCATCTGCTGGCGCACTTCGTCATTGATGCGGCCATTGCCGTTCAGATCAGTGATGCCCGCCGCGATCACCAGCGCCGCCACACCGGCCACATGCGGCGAGGCCATCGATGTGCCCGACCCGTACTTGTAACAGGCGGTCATCCCCTCTTCCTCCCGGCACACCGGCTGCGGGTTGGCGTAGGACGTGTTGTCGTTCCACGTCGAAAAGACGGCAGCACCGGGCGCGGCCAACTCCACCTCGGCCCCGGTGCTGGAAAAAGAGGCGCGGACGTCGTTGAGGTCGGTGGCCGCCACCGCGATCACCGAGGGGTACTTGGCGGGCCAGCAGACGTTCTCGCCCCTGCCGGAGACCTTGCCGTTATTGCAGGCCGCGGCCACAACGACCAGGCCAGCCGTCTCGGCGGCCGCAAAGGCCTCCGCTACCAGCAGGCCGGGGTCCTGATCCCATCCCAGGCTCAGGTTCGCCACCTGCATGCCATTCTCCACGGCCCACTCCATCGCGGCAATCAGCCCGCTGCTGCTCCCGAACCCGGCGTCATTCAGCACGCGCAGGGCGTACAGATCACATTCGGGCGCGACGCCCACCACGCCATAGGGGCCAACGGGTTCGCCGTTGTCGTTATCCTCCGCGCAGGCCGTGCCCGCTACGTGGGTGCCATGGCCGTAGACGTCCATCGGGCCGTCGCCCACATCTGCGGCCTGGCTCTCCACAAAGTCGTACCCGCCGGCGTAAACGTCATCCAGATCGGGGTGGTTATAGTTGACGCCCGAGTCGATTACCGCCAGTGAAACGCCGGCGCCGGTGTTGCCAGCCTCGTGAACGACGCCCGCCCCAATGCGCGCCACGCCCCAGGCATTGTCCAGCTCTATATCCATGGCGT
>CAZMAI010000099.1:0-9463 GCA_964564195.1 uncultured Anaerolineales bacterium
GGAAGACTACACGTAGTGCCACAACCAGACGCCGCTCACCGGTTCACCCCCACGCGTGTGGGGAAGACTTCAGAATCCAGCGCACGGCGTCCACGCCAACCGGTTCACCCCCACGCGTGTGGGGAAGACCTGCCAGTTCTCGCCGGCCTCGGCGATTCGGGCGGTTCACCCCCACGCGTGTGGGGAAGACCAGAGCATCGCCTTCGGGTACGACTGCCATGTGGGTTCACCCCCACGCGTGTGGGGAAGACCCCTTGGCGACGGAGCCGATCTCCTTTGACGCCGGTTCACCCCCACGCGTGTGGGGAAGACCCGCTCTCGATGGTTACAGTCAGCGCTCTCACAGGTTCACCCCCACGCGTGTGGGGAAGACGTCGGTCGCGGCGATTCGAGCACCTGGACACGCGGTTCACCCCCACGCGTGTGGGGAAGACTTGCTCAGGGCCTTTGCCGGCGCGATGACGTACGGTTCACCCCCACGCGTGTGGGGAAGACAGCGTTGGCGTGATCGTCGTGGACGGGGGCGGCGGTTCACCCCCACGCGTGTGGGGAAGACGATGTGGTTGGGGATCTGGATGGGCTGGGGATCGGTTCACCCCCACGCGTGTGGGGAAGACCCTTCGCCCGACAAAGCTGCAGAAAGGCTGCTCGGCTGCAGTTCCTGCTGCTATTGCTTCGCGGGCTTTCGGATCAGTTGCAGGCCATCCGCCTCCACGATCTCCCGGCCCAGATCGCCCTCCAGACGCATCTTGAACCCCTGCTCGTTGTTCGTCGTCCAGATCTGCAACACAGCGCCGCTCGCCTTGCGCTTGCAGCACTTGTCCCAGAGTTTGTCACGCACCAGCGCCGACACATCGCCGACAAACACACCTGCCTGGGGTTCGAGCAGCCAGCGCGTCAGCTCGCCTCGCAGCCCGGGCGTTACGCGCTTGAGAATCATTACCAGCATATCACCCTGGCCCCACTTCCTCAAATAGACGATTCCAGAGCCGCAGATCAAACTCGCCTGTCGCATCACTGCGGCGCTCATCTTCCGTGTCGCCGGCAGGCATCTGCAGTAGCGCATCGATATCGGGCAGGATGCGCTGCAACAGCCGCTGCTCCCGGAACCGGTCTCGGCACTGCAACCTCACACGCCGCTCAAGATCCTGATCAGACTCGGCGACAGCCTCAAAGGCCAGCGGAATTGTGATCTCTGTCTTGTACAGGTCCGCGATGTCGTACACAAACGACAGCTGTCTGCCGGTGTGGATGAATCCCAGCGCCGCAGAGTATCCGCCCGATATGATCGCTGCGTGACAGATGCCGTTCAGGCACGAATTGGCAACAGAGAGAGCGCGATTGAGGGGATCGGCCCAGTCCCACCGCGCCTGGCTGTACTTACGTCCCTGCCAGTTGACCCCGGTGCGCTCCGCCTCGCGGGCATAGGCGTCCCGCATGCGCACGCCCTCGCGTCCGCGTATCTGGTTCAGCGTCAGATCACCCTCCAGGCGGCAGCCAAAACGATACTCGTACATCTGCCATACCACCTGCATGTGCGATACATCGTCCATCAACAGCTGCGCCTGCCTGAGAATGTGGCGCGCCGATCGCGTCTCGCCGGTGCCCTGGGCATAGCACCGCACCCCCTGCTCACCGAGCCAGACGATGCTGCAGCCGTTCTCGACCAGCGCGCGCACGGCCGCGTGGGTTATGGTGGACCCCGGGCCAAGCATGAGTACCCCCAGTGCCGCCACCGGCACCGGCGTCATGCCCTCCGAATCCCAGAGCGCAATGGCCTGACCTTCCTGCTCCACGCGCACATGCTCGGCGTACAGGTAGCTCAAGCCATCCCGCAGCCGGGGCAGCTCATGTAAATCCCTGGGCATCAGTGCCTCCTGATTGTCGTAGCGGGCCGCCTGGCCCGGTGCGTCCACTCTTGCCCTATCTAGGCCTCCGGCGGCGCCGGCGCCAACGATAGCAGCCCAAAGCCGAAAGCCCTGGCGGGGCCAATCCCCTGCCGCACGGCGTCCGCAAAGCGGCCCGCGTCCAGCACCTGGAGAACACCCTCGTAGCGCACCGCCAGGTGGCTCATCCGGCGACCGCCCGGGCGCTGAGCGTGCCGCAGACCCTCCGGAACTACGGTACACGCTTGCACTCCAAAGCCGCACCGCTCAGCCTGGCGGTCCAGCCAGGCGCGCTGGTCCTCCTCGTGGATCAGGCCCAGTCGCACGCCGTTATCGCCCGGAGCGCGCTCACCGCCGGCGCGGCGCGCACGGGCCTCCGCCACCCAACCCGTGTGCGCGCCCGGCTCGGGATCGTGCGTCGCCTTCTTCACGGTGGGGTTGGCCCGCAGGCGGAAGACATACCTCTGCCCAGGGGCCAAGGCCAGCATCACGGGCTTGCACTCGCTCCGGCAGAGCAGGTAGCCGGCCGAGGCGTCGGCCCCGCTCCAGTCCGGCTCACCCTGGGACTGGACCAGGAGCATGGGCGTGCCCGACCGAGGGTGCTCGTCCACGCGATACAGCACGCGTTCCTCCGGCGGGAGCGTATCCGGAAACGCCGCACAGACACTGCGATGCAGCTCATAGGGGTTGCTCAGCTCGCGCTGCACCCGTCGCGAGCGCGGGTTCAGCATCAGTCTCGACAGGAACACAGGTTCACCTCCTCCAGACAGCGGGGCGGACGCTGGCAGCTCTCCCTATGGATCCGCCGCGGCGCATAGCGCCGGTCCAGCTCATGAAAGGACAGCGGCTGGTCCGGCCGGACGATCTCGCCGGCCGTATCTTCCATCATCAGGGTGAGGCGCTCGGGGCGCTGGTCCACCGGCACCCGGGCAGGCCCGAGCCAGGAATAGTGCCTGAGTGCCCCTGGGAGGTCCACACCCGGCTTTAGGCCGTCCTCCAGCCACACCGGCTCGCCGGGCGGACACGATCTGCGCCCGAGGTACAGCGGCCATACCGGGTCCTGCAGGGCACGGGAGATCTGCTCCAGGAGATGCAGATCGGTGCCCTCCAGGCCCACGAGAAAGCGCGCGTCCTGAAGATAGTACCGGTTGCCCGGGATCACATTGGTGCGCTCCACCTGCCCGCTGGCCTTGTAGTAACCGCCCGTTCCAGCCGTGTGATAGTCCCGCAGGATCGAACCCGCCTGGTCGACGCGCACGCCCATGCGCAGCGCCGCCAGGTCCTCCAGCGGAGCGTCGCGGCCGCGGCCCAGCGCCGCGGCCACCAACCCGACGATCCCGCTCTTGGAGGGTTCGCGGCCGGTATCTCGCACGGCAAACCGGCTGTCCACGCCCCAGGCCTGCAGTGGCCCGCTGGCACGCAGCAAAAGCACATTCGTCGCGGCCACCGTATCACGCCCCTTCCTGCACGATGTAGCGGACCAGTCCGGTCATGCTCTCGATGCCGGCCGCAGGGAACGCATCCAGATGGGGGAGTTCGACACCCTCTGGGAGCACCCTCTGCCAGGCCGCGCCGGCGATGCTGGCGCCGCTGTACGCATCGAGGAGCCTGCCAAAGTAGGTATCCAGCGCGACGGCCGAGGGCACCACGTACCCCGAGTCGCCACGTGCCCGCACCGGCTGCTCAAAGGCGTTGGCCAGGTTCCACGCCATGCCCGAACGCCGGACCACCACGCCCACCAGGCTGGGCGGGTTATAGGCCGCATGGCTGTTCTGCTTGCCGCTGGGCACGGCCTCCACCGAGGCCCGCACAAACCCTTCGACCGTCTTGAGCGCCAACTCCTGGTCGCCATCGAGGTTCTTGAGCAGCTGCTCCCAGTCCACCCTGGCATAGCGATAGTAGCAGGCCGAGTTGTAGCCCGTGACGCCCATCATGCCGGCGCCCGGTTCGTCGCGGTCCAGAAGGTCGTCCACAGCCGTGTAAAAGTCCATCTCCATGGCAACCTTGTGGGTTGAGATGGCGTGGGCCACCTGGCAGGCCGCATCCAGCCCCAGCTCCGGTCTTGAGGCCATCATGCGCCCAAACATCGCAACGTCAGGCGCCGTTGTGCGATCCCCGTACGCCCTCGCCAGGTCCTTTACGATCAGGCCCCGCGCTTTGTCTGCCGTCTTGCTGTCGCTGGTAAGAGCTTCAAACTGCGTGCGGATCGCCTCTGCCGCGTCGTCCAGTTCGCTCTGGCTGACGTAGAACTGAGTCGAGGTGACCCCTTTATCGTCGACTGTCGCGGACTTGGCCTCCTTGTCCGTCCACAAACGCACAAACTCGTTCACGACCGGCACGGCATCCTGCTCAGCGATCCCGCGCTCGGATAGACGCTCAAGCAGGGCGCGCGTCACCCTTCTCGTTCGGTGGGCGACAGGTACGCCGGTCATCTCAGCAAAGGCCGGGCTTGTCCGGATCGACCGCTTGAGGCATTGGGACGAGATGCGAGCGCGGCGGACCCCGCCGAATTCGCAGTCCTTGGGGCTGCCGGTGTCATCTCGGTTGAGGTTTGAGGGGCTGAAACTCTGCAGCATGTGGATCTCGACAAACATGTTTATTCCTCGCTTTCCTTCGAATCAGACTCTGTTTCAGGCTCGTCACTACTGGCCTGCGCTGTGGCCACGCGGCCCCAGTAGGCGCCGGCCCAGTCCCGCTGTACCCGGCGCGATGGGTCACCCCAGCGGCGGATATCCTCGAACAGCTGCGTCCAGTTCACGCCGATATCCTTCGACCGGAGAAACCCCACGGCATACCTCAGCCGCTCGGGCAGGTCGTCCGGGTGGGATGCGAGCAGCGCGGTAAAGCGGCGCTCGGTCGCCGAGACCCTGTCCGCGTCGCCGCCGCCGGCGCCCGTTTCCGCAACCCCTGCCCGGCGATAGCTGGCTCCGAGATTCTCGTCCTGGCTGCTCAGGGGATGCAGTGCGAACAGAGAGGCCACCAGGTAGAAGGCAGCCTCGTCCCAAACCGGCGCCGCGGCAGGTAACCATGGGACGACGTAAGGGTACATGGCCGCCACGGTACCCGCGGGCTGGCCCAGGCCGCGCCTGAGTGCCGCCAGAGCGCCGCGGTCCTCGCGCTGCGCTAGACCCTCCAGATAGGTGATGAACGGATGAGACTCAGTCATACGGCTGTACTCCTTTCCTCATGCCCCGCAAGATCAGGCAGGGCCTTCTTGAGCCCGTAGGCCAGTTGCCCGCGCGCCAGCACCGCGGCTTTGAGCGAGGAGGTGTCATCGGGCAAGCCGGCAATCACGGCCTCCAGCGCGCCCCGGGCCGCTCGGACTACGGCCTTACGCCAGGCCAAACGCGCGGTCACGGGATCCTCGGGCAGGGCATTGACAAAGGCATCGAACTCCCCGCCCAGTGCGGCCCAGTAGCGGCGCTCGCCGGCCCAGGCGCTCGTCAAGCGGTCTCGCTCCTCACGTTCGTTTCTGGATAGATCGTTTCCCTCCTTGTGGAACAGCACTTGCGCGGCCAGTGTGCTCGTGGCCCCCCACAGTTGGCCGCGGACTCTTTCAGCATCGGCGAGAGCATCCTGCAGGTGCACCACGAGATTCTGATTGCTGACCATCGCAAGTGGCAGGGGCAGATCCTCGCTACGGTAAAAGTCAACTTTGCTCTGGTTGTTGGACATTCCCAGACCTTTGAGCCGGCGTGTCATATGCCCCTCCAGTCCGGGCACCCTCTCCTCAAGCAGGAGGTTCAGCCAGTACAGGGCCTCAACTGGACGTTGAGCAGCGTCAACAGACCCGCGGGGAACGAGTTGATACAGCGCAGCGCTGTCACGCCAGAGCGCTCGCTCCTCAGAGAATCGCAACACCAGCCAGCCAGCGTTCTTGCCCGATCCCCTGCGGTAGTGTTTCAGGGGGTCTCGTATGCCCTCGTCAAGGCGGCGGCCCGGCCCGAGGTACATGCTCCGCACGATCGGGCACTCTGCGCCATCCTCAGGCACCAGCAGTACCCGCCGGTTCTGCCATGTCAGGTAGTCCAGGTAACCACGCGGTGTCCCCCCATCGGCCGTCGCGCTGTCATCGCGCTCCCACGCGGGCATATCCAGTTCCGGCTCGGTGTGCATGATGTCCTCGGCCGGGTAGGGGATCAGGTTCAGGACCAGGGTCTCAAAGAGCGTCTCGCCCTGCACGAGAAAAGTGATGCCCCTGGCGGCCGGGCCGTCGGTGAAGCGTTCAGGCGGAACGGGCGATAGCCCGCCCAACCCCTGAGCCTGCGCTGCCAGAACAGCCCGGGCTGCCCTTGCAGGCGTGAGCCCCACACCCTCTTCTTCATGATGGTGATCGAAAAGCGTCGCGTTGTTTCCTGAGGCCAGTTCGTAGGCGAGAGAGATCACCGACTTGAGCGAGGCGCGCGGGTGCCGCTCCTGATAGAACGGCCGCTCAGGATCAAAAAGATCAAAGCGTGCGCGCCAGCGATCCAGATAGTCCTCTATCTTGGACACGGGCAGCTTCCCACTCTCCCACAGAGCAGCCCAGCGGTCGGGTTCTTCGCCCGGCCCAATGACCCGGTGGAGTATGGCAAGCAGCAACCTGTACAGAGCCACCTCTACCAGCGCATTCTCCCCGGCCAGGTCCACCAGCGTTGGCGCCAGGGCGAACACGTCCCGCAGGCTCAGCTCCTGCACACCCCCAGCCACTGACAGGCAGGGTATCCAGGGACGATCCACAAGATTGAACGAATACGGCATAACTTCTCCTTTCCAGCCCGCCAGATTGAATGCTATGCTCCTGGATTTCGCTGTACCTCCAGTCCCGTCTCAGGGCTGAGCGCAACGCTCAACCCGGTTCCCACGACCTCACACACTCCGTTGTGCAATATCAGCGGACACTGGTAGCGAAGCAGCGAGTGGCTGCGCCAACCGGGAGGCAGAGGCTGCCCGCCCAGAGTACTTACCAGCGCGGGGTGCGTCACCGACAGCGAGCTGGCTACCAACTGTCGCACGGTTGCGGCGTCTGGCTCGCGATCCCAATCGACTGCCTCTCCGCCACACGCGGGGTGGAGCAGACCATCGCGCTCTTCCAGCAGAATGATCGTAAGGCCTGGCCTTCCCCACCGGGTCAGGGCCTGGAAGGCAGCGTTCAGCGCAGGATCCTCCTCGACGAGCCCCTGGTTCTCCTGACCAAACAGACGAAAGCTTTCCGGTCCCAAGACAAGCCGTTTCGCAGCCTCAGCCTGCTCGCGCCGCATGGTGGCTTGCCACTGGTCGCGATAGTCCTGCATCGCGTCGCTCAGAACGCCGTCAGCTGCGGTCATCTCCGGACCGTAGACCGCCTCGATCAACTCGCGCGTCTCCGAGGGCAGGTGTAAAGCGTCGCGGCCCTGCAGCACCAGCCACGTCCTCAGCAGGATGTACGGCTCATAGACATAGCCGTCGTTGCCCCAGGCAGGCAAGTCTTCCGCTCCACGCTCGGGCTCCACAAGCAGCAGTCGCGGTTCCGCCAGACCTGCCGGGCGCTCCCGCTCGTGCCGGTGCAGGCGGCCCGCCCGCTGCAGCAGCAGGTCCAGCGGCGCCAGATCGCTGACCATAAGATCAAAATCGAGATCCAGGCTCTGCTCGATCACCTGAGTCGCGACCACAATCCCGCGGCGCTGCTCTGGCTGAGACTCTTTGCCATAGCGCTCAAGCACGCGTTGCTCGATCTCGTCGCGCCAGGCCAGCGGGAACCGGGCGTGAAAGAGGATCAGGTCCTCCTCGGGCACAACGGCCGCTTCCTTGAGCAGGCGGTACACCTCCTGTGCCCGCCCCACGGTGTTGCAGAGTACCGCGGCGCAGCCCCCTCCGGCCAGCCCCTGCCGGAGCGCTTGAACCAGCGCCTCGGACGACCGATCCAGCCGCCCCAGGTGCACGTTCGTGTCCGCCGGCGCCTCAATCGGTTCGGTACCCTGCCGCTCGCCGCAAGCCCAGGAGATCTGTGGGTAGCCAGCCTGCGCCTCGGCAGCCGAACTACCCCAGGCGGCAAAGAGCGTGCGCCGCGTGGCCTCGGGCAGCGTAGCCGAGAGCAGAATCACCGACGTGCCCTGCGCCCGCAGCCAGGCGAGCAGCCTGCAGAAGAGGGTGTTCATGTAGGTGTCGTAGGCATGCACCTCGTCAAAGATGACTGTCTTGTGGGCCAGGCCAAAGAGGCGCACAAAAAAGTGGCGCGTGAGAAGCACGCTCAACAGCGCCTGATCCACAGTACCTACGCCGAATGGCGCCAGCAGGCTGCGCTTGCGGGGCAGGAACCAGGACATCTCCTCCAGACCGCGCACGGAATCAGCCTCGTGCTCTGAACTGACAGCCGGGGGCGCCTGGCGCCACATCGCCTGCCCATGGACCAGGAGGGGCTGCACGGCGCCCTCACCATACCGGTGAGAGAGCATGGCGAGCAGGCGCGCATGCATGGCATTGCTGGTAGCGGTGGTGGGCATGGCGACATAGAGGCCGCGCTGCTGCTGGCGTGCCGCAAGCGTATCCGCCAGGTGCAGCGCAGCTTCAGTCTTTCCCGAGCCCGTAGGTGCTTCGATCAACACCAATGCGGGGCCTTCCAGCGCGGGCGCAAGCTCAAAGACCCGCCGCTGCATGTCATTAGGCCTCCAGCCCGGAAAGAGCGCATCAAAGATCGCACCAGTTGCCGGCGCTTGCCATCGCCCCCAGCCCTCAGCGGCAACGGCGCGCGCAGCTCTACCCGTTGCGAGCGGTCGATATTCCGCGGGATCGCGGACATGCGGCTCCGCTGGAAAGTGCTCCTCCATCGAGCCAAGCCAGTCGGCCACTGAGACGAGACCTGAAAGCAGCGCCACAAACGCCTGGCGACATGCGCGATCCATTATCGCGTTGGGCTGGATCCGCGGCCGATATTGCTGGGCAAGCGTGTCCAGGATCAAAGATCGGGCCTGGTCCCATGTCGCGCCACCCAGGTGATCAGGGCTAAGGTCCCTGATCTCGCCGCTGGTCGGCCAGGCCCCGTGATGCCCGCCCAGTCCGCGAGCCACATCGCGCGCGAGGTCGCGGGACCATCCGCAATCTTCGAGCAAGCGGCCTAGCGTAGCCGCGGTGATCGTGCCATGCCAGGCACGCTCGTCGCTGGCGCCGAACTCCCGGCGAAAGCAGAGGCCCTGTCGCTCGAGTATAGGTACGGCAGCCGGGTACCGCCGCTGAAAGGGCGGAGAGGCCTTGCCCAGATCGTGCAGAGCTGCCCAGAACATCAGCGTCCGTTGCGAGTCTTCCTGGCTGCATCCGAGTGTCTCGACCAGGTCCTTCCTCATCCCATCACCTAGTGCCCGCTCCCACAGAACGCCCGTTACCTCCGCCACGTCGATCATGTGACAGAGCAGCGGGTGTACCGCGGAAACGGCCCCATCGACCCGGACGGTCTTACCCCACAAGGCCATCAAGTCCATAGCCCCTCCTCGGCGAATCAGGAAACGCAGCACTCGTGAAGCGACGCACTGTACATAGTCTAAAGCCCGACTGCCCCGAATACAACCCGTAAGCGTTCCCCGCCCACGCATCCATACGCCAGTTTTACGCCCCGGGCGCGACAG
>CAZMAI010000100.1:0-9424 GCA_964564195.1 uncultured Anaerolineales bacterium
TAGAACTGCACCACGAGCACGACCGCAACCAGGCCCAGCAAAAGGCCGATGTTGGACATCGCCCGGCCCTCGCGGTAGGCGGCCGTCTCGCGCTCCACCGTAAAGATCGTGTCCGCACGGGCCTGCCGCGCGACCATATAGGCCCGCAGGTTGTAGATGATACCCGCCAGACAGGCGATATAGAGCCAGATGACATAGCGCTCTACAGCCGAGACGACGAACTCGATGACCTCGAGCACGTCAGGCCTCCGTCGCGCCGATGCGCGCGAGCACGCCGCGCACCAGCCGGGTCATGCGGGGCACAGCGCCCTCGCCCACAGCCAGCACCTGCTTGTGCATCGCATCGGCGGGGCCGGTGTCGCCGGCGAAATCGGAGGGCACGTTGGTGATCAGTGAGATGCCCAGCACGCGCATGCCGCTGTGGCGCGCCACCACCACCTCGGGCGCAGTGGACATGCCCACCGCATCGGCGCCCACGGCCCGCAAAAAGCGGATCTCTGCCAGGGTCTCATAACTGGGCCCGGCAACCATGGCGTAGACACCCTCCCAGAGCGTGATCTCCTCCTGACGGGCTGTCTCGCGCAGGTGTTCCAGCAGGCCGGGATCGTAGCTGGGGATCATATCGGGGAAACGCACGCCCAACCGGTCATCGTTGGGGCCGCGCAGAGGGTTATTGCCCGCCAGCCCGGGAATATAGAGATGATCGCTGATCGCCATCAGGTCCCCGGCGACGAAATCGGGGCGCAGCCCGCCGGCGGCGTTGGTCACCACCAGGATCTCTGCCCCCAGCGCGCGCATCACGCGCACCGGCAGGGTGATCTGAGCGGCGGTATAGCCCTCATAAAAGTGGACGCGCCCCTGCATCGCCAGCACGGGCACGCCGCTGAGCATGCCGCTGACGAACCGCCCGGCGTGCCCCGCAACCGTGGACTGCACCAGATGGGGTATGTCGCTGTAGGGCACCGCCACAGGGTCCTCGATCTCATCCGCCAGATGGTTCAGCCCCGAGCCCAGGATCAGCGCCACACGCGGCATCACCTTGAGGCGCGCGCGCACCACCTCAGCCGCGCTGTTTACCATCTCATGGGTTACACTGGGTTCCATCAGCCCTCCGGTATAGAACAGGGCCCGGCGCAGGCGGTACCCGGCCGGGCAAGCGTCGACCGAGTCAAAACTCAATGGGCGCGGGGATGCGCCTCGTCGTACACTTCGCGCAGCCGCTCCTGGCTGATCTGCCGGTAAACCTGCGTGGTCGAGACATTGGCATGCCCCAGCAGCCCCTGCACCTCGCGCACGTCGGCCCCGCCATTGAGGAGATGCGTCGCGAACGAGTGCCTGAGCGTATGCGGCGTCACCTGGGCGGTAATGCCAGATTCGCTCACGTACTTTTTGATGATCAGCCAGAGACCTTGCCGCGTCAGGCGGTGGCCCCGGTGGTTCACAAAGAGCGCCGTCTCGTCCTCGTCATGGACCAGCTCCGGGCGGCTCTCCTCCAGATAGCGCTGCAGTGCCTCCGCGGCGCGGCGGTAGACCGGGATGTCGCGCTCGCGATAGTGCCCCGTCTCGCTAAAGCAGCGCACATAGCCGTCCGCCACATCCACATCGCACACGTTGAGGGCCACCACTTCACTGACGCGCATGCCGGTGGCATAGAGCACCTCCAGCAGCGCGGAATCGCGCAGTCCGCGGTGAGAGTCATTGGCTGAGGGCGCCTTGAGCAACCTCTCGACCTCATCCTCGGAGATGGAGGTGGGGAGGTACTTGCGCACCTTGGGAGAGTCCAGCTTTTCGCTGGGATCCTGCGAAAGCGCGCCACTCTCTACCAGATAGCGGAAATACGACTTGGCTGCCGCGACCTTGCGGGCCACGGTGGCCGAGGCGTACTCGTGATCGTTGCGCAGGGCGTCCACATACTTTGTCAGATGCTGAGGCTTGACGCCGGTCCAGGAGGACACGTGTGCCTGCTCAAGATAGTCGCAAAACTGCGTCAGATCGTTGCGGTAGGCCACGATGGTGTTGCTCGAGTATCCCTTTTCCTCCATCAAGGATGTCAGAAACGCCTCGATCTGATCGTTCATGCTACCACTCCTCGCTATTGATCATGACAGGTACCCGGCTATTGTAACATCACTTTGCATAAAGGCAAAACCTCTGTCCGCATGGCCGTGTGCATTGCTGCGCGCATGACCCGCCCGGGGGACCTCAACCGGCGCATTCGACAGCGACGTGTAACGCGCGTAAAATGCGCCGGATGCGGGTGCTGAGCGGACGCACCGGTGTTCCGCATCGTGAGCCCACAGCAGGAAGGGGTATCGGATGGATCTCTTTGAAAAGTGCTATAGCTACACCCGGGCCGATGATGCCCGCAGAGCGGGGGACTATCCCTACTTTATCCCCCTGCAGGATACCGAGGGCACCGAAGTCGTGATCAACGGCAAACGCATGATCATGATCGGCTCCAACAACTATCTGGGGCTGACCACCGATCCCCGCGTGCGCGAGGCTGCGCTGGACGCCATCAAACGCTACGGCACCAGCTGCACCGGCTCGCGGTTCCTCAACGGCAACCTGGCCATGCACGACGAGCTGGAGCAGGAGCTGGCGGATTTCGTGGGCAAAGAGGCCGGGCTGGTATTCAGCACCGGCATGGGCGTCAACCTGGGCACCATCTCTGCGCTCGTGCAACGCGGCGAGTATGTCATCACCGACCGCGATGACCACGCCAGCATCGTAGACGGCTGCAAGCTCTCCTACGGCGAGATGAAGCGGTACCGCCACAACGACATTGCGCACCTGGCTCAGACCCTGGAAGGGCTGAACGGCAAGCCCGCCCTGGTGGTGGTGGATGGCGTGTTCAGCATGGGGGGCGATATCGCGCCGCTGCCCGAGATCGTCGCGGTCTGCCAGCGTCATGGCGCCCGCCTGATGGTGGACGACGCCCACGCCATGGGCGTCCTGGCCGAGGGCCGGGGCACCGCCGCGCACTTTGGCCTGACCGATCAGGTGGACCTGATCATGGGCACCTTCAGCAAGGCCTTTGCCTCCCTGGGTGGCGTGGTCGTCGGCGATGCCAAGGTCATCGACTATATCAAGCACAACGCCCGCTCGCTGATCTTTTCCGCCAGCATGCCGCCCTCCAACGTGGCGGCGGTGCAGGCGGCGCTGCGCATCATCAAGGCCGAGCCGGAGCGGGTGACGCGCGTGCACGAGATCGGCGAGTACATGCGCCAGGGCTATGCCTCGCTGGGGTTCAACACGGGCAACAGCCAGACGCCCATCATCCCAATCCTCATCGGCGATGAGACCAAGACCTTTGCCTTCTGGCACGCCCTGTTCGACGCGGGAATCTATGTGAACGCCGTGGTGCCGCCCGCCGTGCCCCCGGCGCTCTCGCTGCTGCGCACCAGCTACATGTCCACCCACACGAACGAACAGCTGGACCGCGTGCTCGAGACCTTTGGCACCGTAGGCAAGCAACTGGGGATCATCTGATCTATTCTGCCGCACCATGGCGGGGAGTCTGCCGGCTACGGCAGGCTCCCCGTTGTCGTTACTGCGACCGGTCTTGTCGCGCGGACCGGTTTCCCTCCAGGGGCCCCGGTATGCCATCAGCCTACTAAAGTCCACGGTCCGGGATGCTACACTTTCGCAGTGCGTGTATTCCGAGTCTGGTATGCTTGCGGAGGTGACCCGTGCCTGTGCACCCCTACATCCACTTTCCCGGCACCTGCCGAGAAGCGTTGGGCCTCTACGCCCGCGCTTTTGACAGCCCCCCCGCCCAGATCCTGAGCCACGGTGACCGACCGGCGGATGCCGAGCATCCGGTGCCGGAGGCGATTCGGTCGCTGGTGATGCACGCGACGCTCACGATCCACGGCACGCTGATCATGGCCGCGGACAGCACGCCTGACATGGACACGGTCACTGGCAGCAACATCACCTTGATGGTCAACGGGATGGCGCCCGAAGAGATCGATCGTGCCTTTGCGGTGCTGGCAGAGGGCGGCCGCGTGCTCATGGCCCCGCAGCGGACCTTCTGGAGCCCGCGTTACGCCCAGCTTACCGATCGTCTTGGCATCGGCTGGCAGCTCAGCGCCGAGGAGTAGGCCCGTCACATGGGCGCGGCCGCGCCGGCCCTCGGCATAGCCCTTGCTGCGCAAGGGTCGCCCGCCTACGCCGCAGATGCGGCTGGCTCCTGTCCGCCGGCCTGAAGGTCCGCGGAGGCGTGAGACTGCGGGCACCTGGCGCACCTCAAATGACGGTCGCAGGACCAGCGGCCTGTAGTGGATGGTTCGGCTATCGATCCGGTGGCCGGCGGTCCAGACACTGCGATGCACCGGGCAGGCATTCAGCCAGTGCCTGCCCTCTTTGCTATACTCACTCGCCTGTCGTGTGCACACGACGAGCCAGAACTCGTGCCGGCAGTCGCCAGCCCCCCTCGCCCACGACGCGGATATCGCGCCTCTCAAAGCGCCACCAGGCCAGCAACGCCAGCGCCGCGCTCGCGCCCAGCAGGCCCAGGAGCGGCGCCCACGCCAGGCCCCTGAGCGCCTCACCGCCCTGAAAGTACTCATGGGGCAAGAGCCGCGCCACCGCCGCCAGGCGCTCATCGAGAGTCGCCAGGGACGAGGTCATGTAGCTGGCAACCAGCACGACCCCGGCACCCGTCGCGGCCAGCCGGCGGGCCGGAAACAGCATGCTCAGCAGTAACGCCAGCGTGCCGTAGATGAGAATCTGCGCCAGGAGCGGGAGAAACGGCCGTGCCATCTGGCCCCAGGTCACGTCCATGCTGGAGCTGCCGAGCAAGATGCTAAAGCCCAGCCAACTCAGGATCAGAATACCCAGGCTCGCGGCCGCAAATGCCACGACCCGTCCCCAGAACAGCCCGGCCCGGCTTACCGGGTGGGCGACGATCAGGTCCAGGCGGCCGCTCTCCTCGTCGTTCGCCAGCAGGCCGCTGCCCTGCATGACGGCAAAGATGCCGAGAATGATGGGCAACAAAGCAAAGCCGTACATACCGAGATAGCCTTCGACGGTGACGAGACGCTCCGCATCGCCGCCAAAAAAGGCCATGAACTCGGGCGGGTAGCTCTCGATCATCTGCATGAAATCCGCCTGCTGCCCCATGAACACATCGTAGAATGGAACCAGGATCAGCCCCAGGACGGCAACGCCCAAACCCCAGCCAAGTATCTGTCCTCGGAGTGATGCGAGCGTGTACCGAAACGTGGTAAACATGTTGAACCTCCCTAAACCTCTAGCTTGTCCTGTAGTAGGCCAGGAACGCCTCTTCGAGCGAAGGCCGGCTCGTCTCCAGATCGCGCACGGGCAAGGCGCCCAGAGCCCTGATCAGGCCGTCCATGTCGCCCTCGATCTGCAGCGTGACACTTGTGTCGTCGTTACGCTCAAGCAGGGTCACGCCGGGCACAGCGGCCAGCGGGCTGCAGTCCACCGGCTCTCTGAACACCACCGTGGCGTGACGCAGGGCACGGCTGATCAGCGCGCTCGTCTCGGCCACGTCCACGACCTGGCCCAGACGGATCATGGCCACGCGATCAGCGATGGCCTGGACCTCACTCATGGCGTGTGAGCTAAAGAACACGGTGGCACCGTCGGTACGCGCCTGCAAGACCAGCTTGAGGACCTGTTGCTGCATCAGCGGGTCGAGACCGCTGGTGGGCTCGTCCAGAATGAGCAGCTCGGGCCGGTGCATGAGGGCCTGAATGACGCCGACCTTTTGCTTGTTGCCCTTGGACAGGTTCTTGATCGGTCGCCCCAGGTCCAGTTCCAGGCGCTCCGCGAGCTGACGTACGTATGCCCAGTCCACCGTGCCGCCTCGCATGTCGCCCAGAAACCGGAGCTGGCGTTCCGCCGTCAGGTTATCATATAGACGCAACTCGCCGGGCAGATACCCGCAGCGCGCCTGGACTGCCACCGGATTCACCCGGGGATCCATGCCCAATACCCGCACCGTTCCCCCGTCCGGCCGGATCAGGTCAAGAAGACAGCGGATCGTGGTCGTCTTGCCCGCGCCGTTGGGGCCGAGAAAGCCCAGGACCTCGCCGCGATGGACCTCAAGGTCCACGCCGCGCAGGGCCCGCACCTTTCCGTAGGATTTGCTCAACCCCTGCACCATCACAACTACTTGCTCCGTCACTTGCATTGTGAATCCTCCCCGCTCTCCGAGCTTGACAGCCGCCGGACCAGCAAGAGCGGCAGCCCCAGTGTGTACAGCCTTTGCAGCAGCCCGAGCAAGGCAGCCTGGTCGACGACATTTCCCCTCAGGGTAGTCACAGCACTATCTGGTCCCCCTGTGGAGACAACGCTCATCTCGTCGAACCAGTGCGCCCAGCGCTCGCCGATCTGCCCTTGCACCCGAACCTCATAGGTCCACAGATGTGTCATGGTGTGATCTCCCGCTTGATCATCTCTGAGGCCAGCATAGCGCAGCGCCGGTATGAGGCGCATCCTCCCGGCGGTATGATTCGAGGTATGATTCGTGACTTGGGGGTAGCGGGCGCGTTCTCCAGCGGGTGGTGGGCCGTTCCGTGCGGCGCGTTCTTGAGGAGAAGGCGCCTATACGCCGGGCAACAGGCCCAGCGCCCTGGCGCGCATCACCGCGGCCGCACGCCCATGAACGCCCAGCTTGTCGTACAGGTTGCGCGTGTGGGATTTCACCGTGGGCAGCGATATGAACAGCCGCCGGCCGATCTCGCGGTTCGGCAGCCCCTCCGCCAGGAGGGAGAGCACCTCCAACTCACGGTCAGTGAGCGGTTCGGCGAGGGGCTGCGGCGCTCTGGCAACGGACTCGCCTGACGCGCGAAAACGCGTGAGCAGCTGACCGGCGTACCGGGGTGCGACGCCTCTTTTCGCCGCCTCTCTGAGGAGGTCTCGCATCGCATCACCGTGCTCGACAAAGGGCCGCACGATGCCCTCTGGCTCGGCCAGTGCCAGTGCCTCCCGGAGGGCCTGCAGAGCCTCATCCGGCGCGGGCAACATCACGGCGCGCAGGAGCTGGATCTCGATCACGGTTCCGAGGCGACCGGCCTGTCTGGCCGGGGCAAGCAGGGCATCCAGCAGGGTCAGCGCCTCCAGGGGCCGGGCGTCCGCCCGCAGCACGCGGACGAGAGTCAGATCCTCGAAATCGCGCAGGTATTCGGTCTCCCCGCTCTCGCGGTACTGGTCCGCCCAGCGCAGAGCCAGGTCGAGCTGTCCCTGGGCCAGTTGGATGCGCGCCAGATTCGCGGCTGCGAGCCCAACCACGCGGGGGATATTCTCGTGCTCTGCAATCTGGAGCGCCTCGCGGGCCGCGGCGAGGGCACCGTCACCGTCTCCGAGTGCCTGATACACCCGGGCCAGCAGGGCGTGGCCGCTGCCATAGCTTTCGCTGATACCGCTCTGAACCAGCAGCTCCAGCCCCTCAGCGAGACGTCGCTGCGCCGTGACCAGGTCGTTCCGTTCGTAGGCGATCCTGGCGACCTCGAGCGCCACGAATCCCGCGGAGGAGGACGGCATGACCGCAGCCGCGGCGAGTTCATCGGCCTGTTCGCACGTCCGCATGGCCTGCTGCAGGCGCCCCTGAGCGATCTCGGTTTCGGCCACGTAACAGAGAAAAGGCACAGCGGCATAGCCCAAACCGGCGGCGAGGGCGTTCTCGACTGCTTGCGCAAAAAAGCGCTGCGCCTGCACCACGTTGCCCGCCCGCAGCTCGGCCATCCCCAGGATCGCCGGAAGCCGAAAGCGCACCAGCGGATCGCCCTCGGGTGCGAGGGACATGATCTGCTGCGCGAGCTCCCTCGCCAGACGCACGTGGCCCAACATGGCCGCATAGGATGCACGGTCTGCCAGGGTCAGGCCGAGGGTGCGCGCGGCATCAGGGGCGGAGGGGTGTTCGTGCAGCCATTGCTCAAGCATCTCCAGGAGCTTGCTGCCGAGCTCGGGCTGCCCGGAGATGAACATGACGCGCGACATAAAGAGCCTGAGCCGGGGCCTGGCCTGCACGGCCTCATCGGGCAGGGCGCTCAGCCAGCCGCGGACGACCGAGAGGCTCGTCCGCGACCAGGTGTCGATGCGGGTGATGGCTCGCTCGATCACCCCGGCGGCAAGACCATCGTCGCCGGTTGCCAGCGCATGGTGGACCGCTTCAGCGCTGAAACCATTCTTTTCGTACCAGGCCGCCGCCCGCCGGTGCAGCTCCGGGATCAGGTCGGGCAGCGTCTCCTGCAAATGCGCCCGAAGGAGATCGGCGAACAGGTGATGGTAGCGGAACCATTGGCGCTCCTGGTCCAATGGCACCACAAACAGGTTCGCGGTCTCGAGCTGTTCGAGCAAGCGCTGGCCCGTCCCCTGTGCGACCTGGCCGGTGACGGCGTCGCACAGCGCGCCGCACATACGCTCCAGGATCGAGGTCTGCAGCATGAACGTCTGCAGCGGCTGGGGTTGGTGCCGCAGCACCTCATCCGTCAGATAATCCAGAACCAGGCGGTGACGCCCGGAAAAGCCGGCCACAAACCGCGAGATACTGGACTGATCCCGGCCCTGCATGGATAGCGCTGCCAACTGCAGCCCGGTGACCCAGCCCTCGGTATGCTCTACAAGAGCGGCGATCTCCGGCGGCGGCAACTGAATGCCGGCTGTGCGCGTGAAAAAGGCGGCTGCCTCCTCCTGCGTAAAGCGCAGATCGCTCTGCCGGAGCTCGGTCATCTGCGCCCGGCCGCGCAGCCGGGAGAGGGGCAGGGGAGGATCGTACCGCGTGCTGATGACGAGGTGCATATGGGGCGGCTGCCGCTCCAGCAGCAGCCCGACGGCCTCGTGTATCGCCAGGTCGCTGATCGCGTGATAGTCATCGAGGACGAGGATCACAGGCGAGGCCTGAGCCGCGATGTCATTGATCAGGGCCGTGATCACTGCCTCGGCGGGTACGGAGGGCACACGTTCGAGCAAGCGCGGGACCTCCTGTCCGTACTGGCGGTCCACCGTTTGCAGCGCGGCCAGGAGATAGCCCAAAAAGCGCAGCGGGTCGTTATCCGCCTCATCCAGCGACAGCCATGCCACCCGATCCCGAAGCGAGGTGAGGGCGCCCGCTGGCCGGATCGCGGAGAGCCAGGCCGCGATCAGTGCGGTCTTGCCGGCGCCGGCCGGAGCAGAGAGCAGCGTCAGCCTACGGGCGCACTCGGGTGACCCCTGCCACAGCCCGGCGTCCAGCAACTCGAGCAGGTGCGGACGCGGCACCCACTCAGGCCGGACCGGTGGCACATAGAGCTTGGTGGTCAACAGTGCTATAGTCACACACTCACCCGGCCTGCGAGACACAGGCCTACCTCTCTCTCTAACCAGCATACTTTACGCCCGGGCCCGGCGCAAGGCCTTTTGAATCAGCACGCCAGGCGAGGTGCGCAGCCATAGGCATGGCAGGCTACCGTGG
>CAZMAI010000101.1:0-2681 GCA_964564195.1 uncultured Anaerolineales bacterium
CCCTGAGATTTGAGCTCGAGCCAGAGCATCAGCTCCCGTGGCCCGCTCGATCGTAGCTCCTCGGAAAGGTCCACAGTGGTCACCAGCATGTCCCCGCTGGGGCGGATGTCGGCCGGCAGCGCGCCGGTCAACAATGTGTCCCCGCGCACGTTCGTCAGTCGCCAGCTTACCACGCCGGGCACCTGCTGCTGCAGGTCGCTGGTGATGTGGATCTCCACCGTGCCAGTGTCAGGGTTCTCCACGCCCGAGACCAGCAGGGGCGCGTTAAAGGCCCGCGCCATATAGTGCAGCGCCTTCCAACGCCCGAAACTGTCCACCGAGGACCAACTTGCCACGGGCCAGCAGTCGTTGAGCTGCCAGTACAGCGTGCCCATGCCGCGGGGCATCGCCCGGCGCCAGTGCTCCACCGCGTACTTGATCGCCATGCCCTGCAGGATCTGGCTCAGCCAGAGCGTCATGTCGAATGACGAGGGCAGGCGGAACCAGTCGCACATGTAGGACATGATGGTCGTGTTGCCGATGGCGCTGCGCTGGTGGTGTTCCATCACGGCGCTGGTGATGTTGCGGTCGCCGGGCCGCGTATAGCTGTGGGTGGTGCGGGGCTCGGGGAAGGACTGGAACCCGAACTCGCTGTTAAAGCGGTGCTCGCAGGTGCGGTACCACTCAAAGGGCATCTTGCCGTGCCACACGCTCCAGAGGTGCGCGTCTCCGCAATCCGGGTTGTTGAAATCGCGCCGGTCGCCGCAGGGTGTGTGCGGGCTCGACGGCCAGTAAGCAGTCTGCGGATCCAGCCGGCCCACGATCTCGGGAAGCATCTCATCCCAGAGCGGCTTATAGTCCGCCCAGCTCATGGTGTACTCGGTCCACTCCTCGCCCACCAGGCCCTGCTCCATCTCGTTGTTGCCGCACCAGAGGGCCAGGCTGGCATGGTGCCGGATGCGCGCGACATTCTGTTCGGCCTCGACGCGCACGTTGGCCATCCAGTCGGCGTCGAAAGTGGGATAGGTGGCGCAGGCAAAGATAAAGTCCTGCCAGATGCACAGGCCCATCTCGTCGCACAGGTCGTAGAACTCGTCCAGCTCATACAATCCGCCGCCCCAGACGCGCAGCATGTTCATGTTGGCGTCCACGGCATCCTGCAGCGAGTGGCGGTAGCGCTCGCGGGTCATACTGGCGGCAAAGACGTCGTCGGGGATCCAGTTGGCGCCCTTGGCGAAAAAGGGTACGCCGTTGGCGGCGAAATAGAACGATTCGCCGTACTCGTCGGGCTGGCGAACCAGTTCCAGCGTGCGCAGGCCCAGGCGCTTGCTGACGGCATCCAGTGTCGCGCCATCGCCGGTCTTGAGCGCCACCTTCAGGTCGTACAGCGGCTGCGCGCCCATCCCGTTGGGCCACCAGAGCTGCGGCTCGACGACGGTCAATGTGCCCGCGCCCTTGCCCGCCTCGAGCCGAACGGTCTTGGCGGCCACGATGGCCCCGTCGAGCGAGAGGGTCAGTACGGCCTCCAGGTCCGCCGCGGCAGCGACCTTGGCCGCGACGTTGACGGTCAGCGTCACGCTGCCCTCGGCGCTGTGGTCCTGCAGGACCTGCACATCCTCCAGACGCGCCGTGTCCCACGCCACGATCGCGATGTCCTTCCATATCCCGCTGGTGGCGAGCTCCGGTCCCCAGTCCCAGCCAAAGTTGCAGGGCTCTTTGCGAATCCAACCGCCGCTGTCGAGCTTGTGGTGACCGACGCCCCAGGCGGGGAGGTAGCGCGACGACGCGTTCTTCTCCCGGACGTACTTCATGGGCGCGGTAAAGGCGACCTCGATCTCGTTGGCGCCCTCGCGCAGGACGCTCTTGACGTCAAAGGTCCACTCGCGGAACATGTTGTCCACATAGCCCAATTCCTGACCGTTGAGCCGCACGTGCGCGATGGTATCCAGTCCCTGGCAGCTCAAGACCACGCGATCCATGGCCAGCAGCTCGGCGGGAGCGTCAAAGCGGCGCCGGTAGGTCCAGTCGGTCTCGCCCACCCACAGTACTGCGAGTTCGTTGTCGCGGTAGTAGGGGTCCGGGATCATTTTGGCGGCCAGCAGGTCAGTGTGGACACAGCCGGGGACGACCGCCGGGATCGCGTCCCCCTGCCCTTCTTGAAAGAGCTGCCACGCACCGTTGAGTGAGAGCGTCTTGATAGCCATCGTGACTCCTTGTCTGATACTGCTTGTGCTCAATCGGGGCGCTGCAATGACGCCTCTCCGATCAGGCATAATGCGCTTTTCGTTACCCACATGGACGCGGGCATTCTAGCACAGGCCAGGGTTGGCGGCTATCACAAAGAGGGACCGCCACCCGAGTGGCGGTCAAAAGTCAGAGAGTGACAGGGCCCCTAGCGCTGGCCTCAGGCTTGCAGTGGGACACCGGGCGCGACCACGGCGAGTGACAGGCCCGGCCACTTACCTGAGCGATCTTCTCATCACGAGCTTTTCTTCCGCCTCATGGTACACGACGAAACCGCTCTGGACGTATAGCGCGATGGGGCCCATAAAGTCCTCGACAGTATCCACAAAGGCCTTGTTGGGGTAGGCCTCTACGAAATCAAAGCCGTCCTTCCTCGCATCGCTGCACACGCGCTCCAGGAGCTGCCTGGCAACGCCCTTGCGGCGCATTTGGGGGGCTATCGCAAAGCAGAAAACGGA
>CAZMAI010000101.1:2781-6734 GCA_964564195.1 uncultured Anaerolineales bacterium
CGGGCACCAGTTTGCGAATCTCGATGTCCATCGTTCCCTCCGCTGCCAAAGGACTCACCCGGGGGCGCACGGCGCCCCCGGGCCACTATCCAACCCAAGTTCCGTCTCGGATCGACTACAGGCTATAGTTCTCGCGGCGCGCCACGATATCTGTGGCGCGAGCGATGAACTCGTCTACAGTCATCGCGCCCAGGTTCTCGTTGGTGCGCAGCCGCACCGAGACGCTCCCCGTCTCCGCCTCACGATCCCCGATCACCAGCATGTACGGGATCTTGGCCAGCTGTGCCTTGCGGATTTTGGCGTTCATCCGGTCGCCGCTGTCGTCCATCTCCACCCGCAGGTTGGCGGCCTTGAGCCGTGCCATGACCTGGTCCGCGAAGGGCACATGCCGGTCGGCGATGGGAATGAGTTGCACCTGGACGGGCGCAAACCACACCGGGAAGGCGCCGCCATAGTGTTCGATCAGCACACCAAAGAAGCGCTCCAGCGACCCCAGCAGCGCCCGGTGCACCATGTACGGGCGGTGCTCCTGGCCATCGGCGCCCGTGTACTTCATGTCAAAGCGCTCGGGCTCGTTAAAGTCGAACTGGATGGTCGTCATCTGCCACTCGCGGCCCAGGGCATCCTTGATCTTCAAGTCGATCTTGGGACCATAGAATGCGCCGCCGCCCTCGTCCACCTCATAGGCGACGTTCTCGACCTCCAGCGCCTTGCGCAACGACACCAGGGCCTGCTCCCAGCGCTCGGGCTCGCCCACGGCCTTTTCGGGGCGCGTGGCCAGGTAGGCCACCACGTTCTGGAAGCCCAGGTCGCGCCAGAGACGCAGCGAAAAGCGCAGCACGCCCAGGATCTCGTCCTCGATCTGCTCCGGCGTGCAGATGATATGCGCGTCGTCCTGGGTGAACCCGCGCACGCGCAGCAGGCCGTGCAGCACGCCGCTGCGCTCGTAACGATAGACCGTGCCCAGCTCCGCCCAGCGCAACGGCAGCTCCCGGTAGGAGCGCACGTCCGTGTTGTAGATCATGATGTGGAACGGGCAGTTCATGGGCTTGATATAGTACTTTTGCTCGTCGATCTCCATGGGGGCGTACATCCCCTCGCTATAGAAATCGAGGTGCCCGGAGGTCTCCCAGAGCCAGGAGCGGCCGATGTGCGGCGTGTACAGGATGTCGTACCCGCCCTCATAGTGCCGCATGCGCCAGAAATCCTCGATGATGGTGCGCACGCGCGCGCCCTTGGGGTGCCAGTAGACCAGGCCCGGGCCGGCCTCCTCATGCAGGCTGAACAGGTCCAGCTCCCGCCCCAGACGGCGGTGGTCGCGGCGCTGGATCTCCTCCAGTTGGTCCAGGTAGGCTTTCAGCTCCTGCTTGCTGGGAAAGATCGTGCCATAGATGCGCTGCAGCATGGGGCGGTGCTCGTCGCCGCGCCAGTAGGCGCCCGCTGTGTTCAGCAAGGCAAACGAGTCCCAGCGCAGGTCGCCGGTGTTCTCTACGTGAGGGCCGCGGCAGAGGTCGGTAAAGGCCCCGTGCCGGTACAAGGAGATGGTCTCGTCCGGGGGCAGATCGCGGATCAGCTCCAGCTTGTAGGGCTGGTCGCCAAAGATCTGCTCTGCCTCTTGCCGCGAGACCTCCTCGCGCACAAAGGGATGTTTGGCCTGGATGCTCTCCTGCATCAGGCGCGAGATCTCCTCCAGGTCCTCGGGCGTCAGCGGGCGTGGCAGGTCAAAGTCATAGTAAAAGCCGTTCTCGATGGCCGGGCCGATGGCGAACTTGGCCCCGGGAAAGAGGCGCTGCACGGCCTCGGCCATCACATGTGAGGCCGAGTGCCTGAGTTCTTCGAGACTGTATGCGGGCATGGCGGGTTCTCCCTTATCTTGCTAGATGACGGTTGCGCTGCTCCCCGGGTCTATGCCCGGGGCCGCAGTAGTGGTGCGGCCCATTGTGATCACACTTTCCAGATACGACAAAACCCCCGTCGCCATGGGGCGAGAGGGGCTCTCACGCGGTTCCACCCAATTTGCCGGCGCTGCAGAGCAGTGCCGACCTCAAGGTTGCCGGTAACGGGGCGTCCGGGGCTCTATACTGGCGCCCGTTCAGCGTGGGGCGCTTTCCAGAGCCGGCTCACAGGGGGTTTTCACCGTGTGGGGGCAAGCGCGGTCCCAGTCTACGCCACGCTCTCCCTGGGCCCCGGGGGCGGTTACTCGTCCTGATCGCAGCCTGCTATTCGATTGTGCCCATACTATAGCACGCTCACACCCCGATGGCAATAGTATGATGCGTCCTGCTCGCGCGCTTGCCCCTCTCCTCGGTCCTGTGCTATAGTGGTGCTGTCGTCCCATTGTTATCAGCACGCGATGGAGGTTGTTCTCATGCCGAGCGTCAAGGGTACCCAAACTGAAAAGAACCTGCTGGCCGCGTTCGCCGGCGAGTCACAGGCCCGCAATCGTTACACCTTCTTCGCCTCTGTGGCCAAGAAGGAAGGTTTCGAGCAGATCTCGGCGATCTTTACCGATACCGCCGCGAACGAAAAAGAGCACGCCGAGATGTTCTTCAAGCAGCTCGAGGGGGGCGACGTCGAGATCGTTGCCAGTTATCCCGCCGGCGTGATCGGCGATACGGCCGCCAACCTGGAGGCCGCCGCGGATGGCGAGCGCCTGGAGTGGACAACGTTGTACAAGGATTTCGCGCAGATCGCCAAGGACGAGGGCTTGCCCAAGATCGCCGTGGTGTTCCAGGAGATCGCCGAGGTCGAGGAGCAGCACGAGGCGCGCTATCGCAAGCTGCTGGCCAACGTGCTTGAGGGCAAGGTCTTCCAGAGGGACGAGCCGGTCAAGTGGCGCTGCCGCAACTGCGGCTACGTCCACGAGGGCCCCACGGCGCCCAAGACATGCCCGGCGTGTCTGCACGCTCAGGCCTACTATGAGTTGTTCGTAGAGAACTACTAGACCGTTACGCGCAGTACGGCCGTATCCTATGCATCCGTTCGGCGCTGGTGGTGTATCCACACCGCCAGCGCCGGTTTGCGTACGTGCCAGCGGCGATCCAATTGACCGGCCCCTGTGCCGGTGTTACAGTAAACATCGCAGCAGCCGATAAGGAGTCCCGTGGTTCGCGTTATCGCAGGGAGCGCCAGAGGGCGCAAACTATTCTCAGTGCCTGGCACCGGCACGCGCCCGGTCACCGACCGGGTCAAAGAGTCGCTGTTCGACATCCTCAGCGCCGATGTGCAGGACAGCACCTGGCTCGATCTGTTTGGGGGCACGGGAGCCATCGGCATCGAGGCCCTCAGCCGCGGGGCACGAAGCGTGGTGTTCATCGACAAGGCGCACCAGGCGGTCGCCACGATCCGCCGCAACCTGGAGCTCACCGGCTTTGCCCGGGGCAGCGAGGTGATCCGTGGTGATGCGCTGCGCTATATCGCGCAGGTCTCGAGCGCGACGCAGTTCGACTATATCTACGTGGCGCCGCCCCAATACCAGGAACTGTGGGCCGAGGTGTTGCGGTCACTCGACGAGCGGGCGCTTGACGGGCGAACGCTATCGGCGCCGTACGGGCAGGTGATCGTGCAGATCCACCCGCGGGAGTATCATCCGACAGTGCTGCAGACGCTGGTCCTGCAGGACGAGCGCCGGTATGGCAGCACGCTGCTGTTGTTCTATGAACGTGTCGAGGATCAGACGGAGGAGCAGCATGCTGCCTCAAGTTAGCCCCGGGGACCGCGTTACACTGCGCAAGCCGCATCCCTGCGGCTCGTACGAGTGGATCGTGACGCGCATCGGCACCGATATCGGGCTCAAGTGCTGCAAGTGCCAGCACCGGGTGATGCTGCCGCGCGGCGAGTTTAACCGGCGGGTCAAACGCATCGATCCCGCACCGCGCGACCCCGCTGACACCGAGCAGCGCTGAGCCGGCGATGTACACGCTGGATGACACCATCGCCGCCGTCGCGACGCC
>CAZMAI010000101.1:6834-9412 GCA_964564195.1 uncultured Anaerolineales bacterium
CACGGCGGGCCGGTGCCGGTGCGCGAGACGCTGGCGCTCTGTCTGGCGCAGGGCGCGCGCCAGGCGCAGCCCGGCGAGTTCACCTTGCGCGCCTTTCTCAACGGGAGGCTGGACCTCTCCCAGGCGGAGGCCGTGCTGGACGTGATCGCGGCGCGCACCAGTCAGGCGCTGCGCGTAGCGGAGGCCCAGCTCGCCGGCAGCCTGTCGACCGAGATCCGGGATTTACGCGGACGCCTGCTCAGCCTGTTCGCTGCGTTGCAGGCAACCATCGACTTTCCTGAGGATGTCGAGGCCGCAGATATGCGGCCCGAGGTGCAAGCGATCGGCGAGCGCCTGGTATGGCTGCTGGCCGAGGCCGAGCGGGGCATGATCTACCGGGATGGGCTGCGCACAGCGATCGTGGGCCGGCCTAACGTCGGCAAGAGCAGCTTGCTGAACGCCCTGCTGCGCACGGAGCGTGCCATCGTCACGCCGGTGCCGGGCACCACGCGCGACACGCTCGAAGAGATGCTGAACCTGCGGGGCGTGCCGCTGCTGCTGGTGGACACCGCGGGACTGGCGGATACCGAGGACCCGGTGGAGCAGATCGGCATCGCGCGGGCGCGGCGCGCGCTGGCGCAGGCGGATCTGGCGATCGTGGTCTACGACGGGAGCGAGCCTCCGGCGGAACAGGACCGCGATGTGGCTGCGCTGGCGCAGGGGATCCCCGCCGTGGTGGCGGTTAACAAGAGCGATCTCGGCACGGTACAGGGATATGACGCCTTGTTGCCTGACGCACCGCACGTCGCGGTCTCGGCGCTCACGGGCGCGGGCCTCGAGGCGCTGGAGGAGTCGCTGCTGGCGGCCGTCCTGGGCGGTGAGGCGCCCGGGCACGACCCCGTGGCCAGCAACCCGCGCCATAGCGATTTGCTACGGCGGGCGGCGGCAAGCCTGGATGATCTGCAACAGTCGCTGGCCAGGGGAGAGCCGCTGGATCTGCTGGCCATCGATCTGTCCGATGCGATCGCGGCGCTGGGCGAGATCACCGGCGAGGAGGCCAACGCGCAACTGCTGGAGACGATCTTTGCCCGGTTCTGCATCGGCAAATAACGAGTGCATGGCCATAGTGAGGGAGTGAGGAGCAGGCTGTGAAACTGGCGATCGTGTTCTCCTGGCTGAACCAGTATGGCGGCGCCGAGCGCGTGCTCGAGGTGGTGCACGACATGTACCCTGAGGCCCCGATCTACACCTCGCTCTATCGCCCATCGGCGCTGCCCGACGCCTACCGTGACTGGGACGTCCGCACGTCCTTCCTCGATCGCATGCCGTTGGCGCGGCGCAAGCACCAGCTCTACCTGCCCTGGTACCCGCTGGCGTTCGAGAGCTTTGACCTGCGCGGCTACGACGCTGTCCTCAGCCTCACCAGCGGGTTCGGCCACGGGGTCATCACCCCCGCCGAGACGGCTCATCTGTGCTACTGCCTGACGCCGGCGCGTTTTTTGTGGAGCTATGACGCCTACATCGAGCGCGAGGGGATCGGCCGGCTGGCGCGGCTGGCGTTGCGGCCGACGCTCAAGAGCCTGCGCCAGTGGGACCGGCTGGCCGCTGACCGGGTGGACCAGTTTGTGGCCATCTCGCGCACGGTGCAGCGGCGCATCCAGAAGGTCTACCGCCGCGACTCGACGATCATCTACCCGCCGATCGCCACGCGCCTGTCACAGCCACAGCCGCCCGAGGACTATTACCTGATCGTGTCGCGCCTGATCCCCTACAAGCGCATCGATCTGGCGGTGCAGGCCTTTAGCCAGCTGGGTCTGCCGCTCAGGATCATCGGAGACGGACGCGACCGGCCGATGCTGGAGCGCATGGCCAGCGAGAATGTCCAGTTCCTGGGGTTTGTGGGCAGCGACGCCGAGGTGCGCGATCAGATGGCCCGCTGCCGGGCGCTGATTTTCCCCGGCGAGGAGGACTTTGGCATCACGCCTCTTGAGGCGATGTCGGCGGGACGTCCGGTGGTTGCGTACGCAGCGGGTGGCGCGCTGGACACAGTGATCGAGGGGCAGACGGGCGTCTTTTTCCGCGAACCGACGCCCGAGTCGCTGGCGGATGCCGTGCGCCGGTTGGAGGGGATGAACTTTGCCGCGCCGGCGTTGCAGGCGCACGCCGAGCAGTTTAACGAGGCGCGCTTCCAGCGCGAGTTGGATCAGGCCCTGCGAGAGGCTGTGGCTCGCGTCAGGGCCTGAGCAAACTCCGGAGCGCAAAGAGGCCGCGGCAGATCGCCGCGGCCTCTCTCACTATAGATGTGTCTCTCTTTAGCTGAACCGCTCCCAGCGACCGTCCCCGTAGAGCACATAGATGCCGCCCCACGGGCTGTAGATCATCAGTCCGTTGCTGAAGGACTGCACGGCACCGTTAAAGCCGCGTTCGTCAATGGTCCCCCAGCTCAGGGCACTGCGCACACCGTAGGTATTGCGCCAGACCTTGCCAAAGCCGCGCTTGGGCTGGTAGTAGCCAGCCGGGGCCACGATGCTGGTGTCCCACTCAGGCTCGGCTGCGGTCCAGGTGTCGGCGACCTGCTGCCAGGTGCCGTTGGCGTTCA
>CAZMAI010000102.1:0-9319 GCA_964564195.1 uncultured Anaerolineales bacterium
TCTAGCGCGCTACTGACCGCGTCTCTGGCGGCGCTTTCCCGCGTTCTGACATATAGTCTCTCTGTTGTTTTGGCACCCCTAGAGGAGCACGTCCATGCCCAAGACCGCCCTCAAGATCGGCTTGAATATCATCATGGCGCTGCTGCTGGTGCTCATGTACCACAAGCGCGCCGTCACGCTGAGCTTTCACGAACTGGGTGGCATTGTCGTCTGCGCGCTGTTCGTGGTGCACAAAGTGCTCAACTGGCAGTGGATTACCGGCATCACCCGGCGTCTCTTTAGCATCAAAAGGCTCCCGGGCCGAACAGTACTCGGGTACGCGCTCAACGTCCTGATGCTGCTAGCGGTTGCTGCCGTCCTCGTCACGGGCCTGCTCATCGCCGAGACCCTGCCCACCGGCATCGCACCGAACCGAGTTCTCTGGCGCGACTGGCACTATTTCGCGGGGGCGCTGGCGATCATCCTGGCGGGCGTCCACATCGGCCTGCACTGGCCCTACCTCCGCGGGGTATTCTCGCGCGTGCTGCGGCTGCCGCCGGTTGTCTCCCGCCCGCTGGGCGTGCTCTGTCTGGTTGCTTTGCTGGGCTACGGCACATACAGCGCCGTGACGAGCCCGCTCGGTGACTGGTTGGTCGCACCCCTGGGTGGGAACCTCGGAGCGGGGGGTGAAGCCTGCGACGGCAGCCACGAGGAGGCGGGTGCCATCACGGCGGGCGCCGTGGTCGAGGGCGAGCACGTCGAGCACGCTGAGGGTGACGGCCTCGGTCGTGGCCAGGGCGGACCTGGCAGGGGACTGGGTCGCGGCACCGGCCAGGGGTTGGGCGGCGCGAACCAGACGCCCAGCGTGGCCCGCGCGCTGGAGACTGTGGCCAACTATGGCGCGATTCTGGGCGCCATCGCCATCGTCACAGCGCTGTTCGACACCGCCGTGCGCCAGAGCCAGCGTCCGCGGCGTACGACAGCGATAAGAGCGCAGGCCGCGCCACACTGAGTCTCAGCGATCCCCACCGGTCGCAGGAGCTTGCCACCGAAAGGAGGGCCAGCATGCCCTCAAAGATCTTGATCGCCTACTATACGCGGACGGGCAACACGCACACCATCGCGGAGGCCATTCAGCGCCAGACCGGCGGTGCGCTGGCCGAGATCCGGCCAGTGATCCCGTATCCGGCACAGTACCATGCGGTGCTCAAGCAGGCGCAGGCCGAGATCCAGTCCAGCGCTCGCCCCGCCATTGAGACGGGGATCGAGCATGTCGACGCCTACGACACGGTTTTCGTCGGCTCCCCGATCTGGTGGGGCACCGTCGCGCCACCCGTGGGCACCTTTCTGGCGGCGCACCGGTTCGCGGGAAAGATGATGGTCCCTTTTTACAGCCATGGCGGGGGTGGCGCTGGCCATGCGGAAAGCGACCTCGCAAGGCTCTGTCCCAACGCCATCGTCAAGCCGGGCCTCGCCGTGCGAGGCAACGGCGGCCCAACGCTCGCAGCGCAGATCACCGCGTGGCTGGCGAGGATAGGCGTGCCACAGATATAAGGTCTATGCTCTGGGAACGGGCTTACACCCTGCCCGTCCCCAGCTTCTGATCCTCATGTGCAGCACCTAGAGATAGCAAAAGACCCCCTGCCGGGGGTCTCTTGTTGCCGAACGCATCTATCAGGGCAGCTGGCACTGGATGTCCGTGATGACCCAGGCGCCATCCTCCTGCTCCAGTACGGCCGTGAAACCGTGCCCATCAAAGCTCGTGCTCACCGGCACCCGCGCCACCGCGCCGTCCACCACCGCCTCACCGGCTGTCACCGCGCCGGGGATGTCCTGCGCGCAGAGGAACGGATCGTAGCCCCCGGCGCCGTGTACGTCGCTGCGAAAGCCATCGAGGAGTGCGTCCACCTGAGCCACCAGGTCCCCCGAGAGGAAGGGCAGATCCCGGTAGGCCCGCGTCGCCAGCGGGTTCTCCCGCCCGGTCACATCCAGATAGATGGCATAGAACTGTGCCACCGTCTGCTCTGCCGTCAAGGCCTCATGCGTCGCCTGCTCGCAGCGAACCTCGTCCAGGCTCCAGATCCCGTCCGCCTCCCGCAGCACCACAGGCACCTGATAGGCCATCGGGTTACCTGTCCACAGCATCTCGACCCTGGCCTCGGCATAGTCACCGTTTACCGTCGTATCCTTCACTGCCCAGGCTGCCGGAGCGTCCTGTGCGCAGAGCAGCGGATCGAAACCGCCTTGCTGAAATCCGGCACGCTGCTCGTCCACGGCCTGTACCAGTCGCTCGCTCAAGTAGGCGCTGTCCCGATAGCTCAGCGGATCGAACCCGGCATCGCGGGCCTGCAGCGCCCCGATCCACTCGTTGTAGAACGCCTCTGCCACCGCCTCTGGTCCCGCGCTCTGACCTTGAACTCGCCGCTCGACCACCGTTACTCCGGCCACCGCCAGCAGTGCGATCACCGCCAGCGCCGCTACCGAAATCAGAACCCTGCTCTTCATCGTCGTCATCCTTTCCTTACCCATGATGGTGCTCCTCTCGCCGCTCGTTATCTTGCCCATCCCGTTGCTCCTCTTCATATTCCTCATCCTTTCATTGACCTCGTCTGCTCTAGCGGCGCCCCGGGGTCCGGAGGCCTCCGGAGCGGTTGACCAATCCCAGCAGCAGCCAGCAGATCGCCAGCGATACCGGTGCCAGTCCCATCTCCATTGCTTCCTCCCTGCCCCCGCGGGGCGCTCTGTATCACGGTGCCATCCACCGTGCAGCTATAGCGTACAAGACCGATCGCCTGGCCACATCGCGCCGCCAGGTGATCTTGAGCTAGTCCCGGAGGTCGAATCGGCTATCCGTCAGGTGGATGAGTCAGGGCTCAGCCACCGAGAGAGCTGCTGGCTGCCAGATCAGTATTGCAGGCCTATTGACCTCATTGGCCTGAGATGATGAGGTATCAATAGAGATCTGCTTTCGCGTCCGGCTGCCGCAGCCTACCTGCGTACGACATCGCCACAGCGCTGGTACTGAACGATGACGGATTATCAGCACCCTTCGCGAGAACCTGGCCCACATGCTGGCCGCCTCTTGCAGCCAGATGCATCATCCAGGCGTCAGCGCACAAAAGTAACCGGCAGAACCACCCCCGGCTCTGCGCGCATCACTGCCGAGGTCGAACTGTCCCCCGGATCGATCCGCAGGCTACAGCAGACCGCCGGCAACCAGGCAATCGCGCACGCGCTGGCGACAAGGCGCCAGGTTGTGGCGGGGTCAGCACCGCTCGCAAGGCGCGAAACGGTCGACCAGATCGAGTCACGGCAACCCTGGAGCCAGTACACCATCGAGAGCCCTCTGGGCCCTGCCGATCCGACGATGACCGCGGCGATCAGGGCCAACGCCGACCTGGGCTTTAGCGACGCTCTCAAATCGCGGCTGCTGGTGCGGCTGGGTTTGCCTCACCGGCCTCATATACTGGAGCGGCGCTTTGCCGAGGCATTGCGCTCCTTTCAGAGCGGTGAACCCACCAGCCAGGGGACGGCTGAGGCGGGCGAGAGGCCCAGTCCCTCGGTGACAGCGACGGGCATCCTGGATGAGGAGACCATCTTTGCCCTCGATATCGGCGGTACCTGGGGCCTCGCAGAGCATGGGGCCGGTGCACGTGCTTACTACACGCAACGTGCTCCCTGGCGCCGGATAACCGCAGAGCGACTCGAAGCGGTGCGCGCCGCCATCCTGGACCCACTGCGTATCTCCCCCGCGGACATTCAACTTGTGGACGGCCGCGTTGTGGTCAGCGACCGGTTCCTCGCGCAGGCGATGAACTGGCAGATCTGGAACCTCCGCTCTGAAAGCGCACTCTCCTGGGGAAGATTGGGTCTCTCATCCCTGGCTGCCATGGGCGCCCCGGTGCAGCCGCCCGCCACGGCGGAGCCAGTCTCCGCGGGCGAGGAAACTGCGACGGAGGCCCCTGTGAGTGCAGGAGTGACAGGAGCGCCAGAACCGGCAGAGCCCGAGGAGGAGCCTCGAGATGAACAGGGCCTCACTCAGTCGCAGCGGTTGCAGCTGGAGGGGTATCTTGCGGTCATCGATGAGTATATCGGTCGCTGGTACGAGAGGCGTCGCGACGAGGACGCTTCGGCGCGTGACCGCCGCCGGACTGAACTCGATCGCGAGATTGAGCCGCGCCTTGAAGAGATGCGCGGAAACATAGACGACATGGGGCTGCCCTACACAGACTTTGCGACAGTGTTCCAGTACGTCCGTGTGCGCGTCCGGGCGCAGGGGGTGCGGCGCGAGATACGCATCCTGTTAGGCCAGGAGGAACGCCCCGCTGGAACAGCACCCGCGCAGGCAGCGACCGAGCCGTCGCCCCTGGAGCGGCGCTCGCTCGAAGAGTCGATGGAAGGCATGGCACCTGCGGGTTATGTGCGATCACAGGAGACACTTCGCCAGGAAGGATGGGATCCGCGCGTATGGTCCGGGGAAGGAACCGTTCAGCAGGCCGCCCAGGCTGCCATTCGAGGTCTCACGGCACTGCGGGCGAGGATGGACACGTTACGCGCTGCGGTGCAGGACGGGATAGACCAGCCCGACACGCGCCTTGACGGTGCCCTGCTGCTGATCGAAGCCGCGGATTTCACAGCGCCGCGCACACTCCGGCGCCAGTGGCAACCGAGCTTGCCAGCACGCACGCCTGTAGCGTCGATGGCCGACTGGTCACCGCAACGTCGCGTACAGTATGCCGTTTCGTGGCGTAACAGGCTCCGCAGCGCCATTGCTGCCACCGACAGCGAAATCAGGCGCCACCAGGGGTACGACAGACCTTCTATGATCGTCGAAAACCAACTCGCCGTACAGGTGGATCTGCACCGGTCGGGCATCACGGTCACCAACAACAACGGCAGGCCACTCCGGACGGAAGAGATGCATCTTGATCCCGTTTTTGCGGCAGCCATGATTCGCTTTCTTGAGCAACTGGCCGGTCTGGGCGTAACAGAGATGTGGACCGCCGGTTTCCTGCGCCAGGCGATCAGTGCTGCCGATACGCATCCGCGCGGCCAGGCCTGCGATATCACTGGATTCATGATCGCGGGACAGCTCGTCCACCTGAGAAGCGGCCGGCCTCAAGCCCCGCCGGCGGAGGAACGTTCGGAAGACTATGAGAGCCTGCGTCGTGGCCACTCTGACTGGTACGACCACACAGGCACGGTAGGCGGGATGAGCCATGAGCGCGTGTTACACGCCATCACCAACATCATGCGGACCTATTTCAGCCGTATCGTCGGCCCGGGACACAACGCGGAGCATCAGGGTCACTGGCATGTCGAACTGACGCAATCCACGTCGCGCGGTCCCCAGGTCCGTGCCGTTGCCCTCGATGTCGACCAACCAGCGTTCGTGACGGACCGGGCGGATCTCCGTGAGGAAGGGTGGAGGACGCCGGGGGAGTAGGCAGAACCTCGTCGACCATCTTCGGTGACTGGGCTCGACCAGGGATCGCGCAACGATACGCGGGTTATCCCGCAGGCGCCCGCGACATGCAGCACTGTTCCCCTGGCGGCCAGATGTCGGAGGGGATCTTGTTCTTCTCCCGGAGGATGAATCGGCTATCCGTCAGTCGGATGAGTCAGGGCCCTCGGCGAGGCCGTGTTGCACGGCCAGCGTGGCCGCCTCGGTACGCGTGGCGGCGTGCAACTTGGACAGGATATTGCTGACGTGGGTCTTGACCGTGGCCTCACTCACATAGAGCTCTGACGCGATCTGCGGGTTGTTGAGGCCACGGACAAGCAGCGCGAGCACCTCGCGCTCCCTGGGCGTCAAGTCGTGGCCCAGGGGCGGCGGCGCCTGCGCTTTGCGGATTAGCGCCGCCGTAGCCTCGGGGGAGAGCGTCGACCGGCCCGCATGCGCCTGCCGCACCGCGTCGACAAGTTGCTCGTGCGAGACATTCTTGAGCAGATAGCCCAGCGCACCGGCCGCCAGCGCCCTCTGCACGAGTTCGTCCTCGGCGAATGACGTGAGCGCAAGGATGCGCGCCGGGGAGCCCTCCCGTTGCAGCGCGGCGATTGCCTGCACGCCATCCATCACCGGCATCATCAGGTCCATCAGGATCACGTCGGGCTGGAGCGCGTGGGCTCGCGCCAGCGCCTGCTCCCCGTTGGAGGCCTCGCCCACCAACTCCAGGTCGGGGTACGCGCTGAGAAAAGCGCCCAGCCCGCTGCGCACCACGGCGTGATCGTCCACTATCAGCACCCGGATCCGCTCCGTCATCGCTCAATCCTCCCTGTCCGCGTTCCACGACGCCACAATCATCGTTCCCCCGCCCGGCCGGCTCTCGATCTGCAGGCTGCCTCCCACGGCCGCCATCCGCTCGCGCATCCCGCTGAGCCCCAGGCGATCGTGCGGCGCCCGTTCGGGATCAAATCCCCGTCCGTCATCGCGTACGGTCAGCCGCGCCCCGTCCCACAGGGCCAGCTCGATCGCCAGCGTCTCCGCTTCAGCGTGGTTGACGGCATTGTTCAGGGCCTCCTGGGCGACACGGTAGAGCGCCAGCCGCACCGGTGCCGGCAGAGCCTCATCGCCATCGATATCCAGAGTCACCGGCAGGCGCGCACGGGCAGCGACCGCGGCGCGCAGCTGCCCGAGCAGGTCCCTTAACGAGGCGGCTTCCAGCGCTGCGGGCCGCAGCTCCAGCAGCAACATACGCATCTCCGCCAGGGCGCCCTGTGTCAGCTCCCGCAGCTCCGCCAGTCGCTCTCGCCCGGCCTCCGGGCTGTTCTCCCAGAGCACCGGCAGCACCCCGGCGATCAGATTCGCGGAGAACAGCGTCTGGGTGACCGAGTCATGCAACTCGCGGGCGATGCGCGTGCGCTCGCTCACCACTGCCTCGCGTTCGACCTCGGCATACAGCCGCGCGTTCTCGGCGGCCACGCCCACTCCCTGACCGATGGCGCGCAACAGCTGTGGAACGCTATCGCCGACAGGCTCACCCGCGCGCGGCCAGATCCACAGGCTGCCCACGATCTCCCCCTGCGCCTCGAGGGGCACGCCGATCACCCCTGATGGCACGCTCGGCGTCTTCCCGCTATCCACTGCCCGCCGAACTGCGGCCTCCGTATTAGGATCCACGCCGTGCGCCACCAGCTCACGGCGCCCGCCGCCCGCGCGCGCCGTATAGATCAGCCCGGCGCTGCCACCCAGTGCATCCAGCGTGCGGTCCAGGGCAACCGAGAGCGTCTCGCGCAGATCCAGCGATGCATTGACGGCCTGTGTCACGCCGTTGAGCGCGGTGAGTTCGTGGGTCCGGTCGGCGACCTGGCGCTCCAGGCTGCCGTAAACAGCCCGCAGGCGTGCCGCCATGGCATTGAACGCCTCGGCCAGGTCCGCCAGTTCGTCATCGGCAGCGGCCGTCACGGTCTGCTCCAGCGCTCCGGCGACGATCGCATCGTCCCCGGCCGAGGCGATGCGCTGCGCCGCTACCGTCATGGCCTCGACTGGGCGCAAAACGCGCCGCAGACCAAAGGCCAGCAGCAGCGGCGGCAAGGCCAGACCGGCCAGCAAGAGCGCCAACAGCACCCGGCCGTACGCGCGGCTCTGTGCCATCACCGCGGCCCAGTCCTCCTCTTCAAAGAGTGTCCAGGGCGTGTCCGGCACCGGGGCGTACGACACCACCACCTCTTCGCCCCCGAGGCCCGTCGTCCGCATGGAGCCGACCTGAGCGAGGCCGGCAACGACTGGCGGCCAGCTTGACACATCCTGCCCTGCCGCCAGTTCGCGCCGCGGATCGATCAGCCGGCCGGCGCTGTCCACCAGGTAGGCCCGAGTTTCGTCGGGCCGTGTCTGGAAGCGGGCCATGCTGCGATAAAGCGCGCTTGTGCGGCGCAACGGCGTGTAGAGCTCAAAGAGACCGACGATCACGCCTCTGAGGTTGGCGCCGCCGCCTCCCAGCGGCAGCACCGCGGCCACCGACGGACGGCCATCGGGTGCTAGCGGCTCGACATCGGAGAAGAAGGGGACCGTGTCTTGCGTGAGGATGCGCTGGAAAAAGCGCCGTTGCGACCAGTCCTCGCCGATCATAGCCAGCGCCCGAGGATCGGCGGCGATCACCTTTCCGTTCGCATCGAGCACCAGCACGCCCGCGTCGAAATCGCGCAGCGTGCCCACCCACCATTGCAGCGCCGTGCGCACGTGGGCAGGCTCCAGCGACTGCAGATCGGCCGTCATAGCGAGCGCGTTCAGCGCATCGATGTGACCGGTGATCTCCACAGACATCTGGGCAGCCAACAACTCGGTGAGCTTGCGGTTGCGCTCCATCACCAGCGTTTCGGTCACGCGCTCATAGGTGAGGTAGGCGTAGAGCGCGACGGCACCCAGAATGACCATGGTGGGCACAAAGGTCCAGGCGATGATGCGGGCCCGCAGGCCACCGCGCCTCTTTAGCATCAAGACTCCTCTATGAGATCAGGCAGAGCGCGCCCCGTGACGCGCCCTGCCTGTGACCAGCCTAGTACAACCGCACCGTATCCAGGATCTCTGCGTAGGCTGCCGCCACAGCCTCATTGCCCGCGAGCCTGTCCGGGAACCCGGAGATAGAGTCCGTGAACACCAGCCAGAGCGCAGGATCCTCTGGATGCTGCACCACCACCCGGGTCTGGCTCAACGCGTCGGTGATCATCTCCACCCGGCGGGTGGCCAGCTCGCCGCCCAGTGCAGCATCCTCCACGATTGTCGCAGGGGGATAGTTGCTGAGCACCTCTGCCCCGCCTCGCAGGATCTCGAGGGTATAGGGCGCGATCACCGGTGCGTTCGGATCCGGCGGGCCCTGCCTGGCCATCGCATCCGCCCATGCCTGTGGCATGATCAGGACGATCATCTCGAGCGCGTCCGGGCCAAGAGGCGGCTGATCGGGCTGGCTGGTATGCTCCTGAATCGCCCAGTCCGCAGGGTAGGAAAAGTGAAACGCGTACTGGTCGTTATGATAGAGTGACCACCCCTCGCGTGCCGGCACCAGACCCAGGTCAGCCGGAGCGGTGTTGCCCTTGCCGCCAGAGGGCGCGGTGTCTGGGCCGGTTGCCTGTGGCGTGTAGCGTGGGTCAGGCGTGTCCAGCGGCAGTGGCGCATCGGCTACAGCATCGCCCCTGCCACAGGAGATGTCCACAATGCGCCAGGCACCGTCCAGCCTGTCCATGGACACCATCCAGCGATGGCCCACCAGGTCCGAGGTCATAAACACCTCAGCTCGGTTCGACACCTCAGTCTGCATCGCTGCATTCACAGTGTTCGGCACGTCCTGGGCGCAAAGAAGCGGATCCGCGCCCCCGGGAGCGCCACTCATGGCATCGCGCTCGG
>CAZMAI010000103.1:0-9309 GCA_964564195.1 uncultured Anaerolineales bacterium
CGAGTGCGCTGCCCCAGTCCACAAAGGCCAACCAGCCCGCGTTACAGTGGGTCAGAATGCGCGCCCCGTCGGGGATGAGCACGGCGCCGATGCGCCCGATCGCCTCGCCGGCCGCCGCGTTCTCATCGGCGAGTGTCTCGGCACGCTCCACCGCCGCTTGCCGTGCGGCCGCGATACTCCCGGCCTCCACGATGGCCTGCAGCACCTGATCGATGGCATAGAACAGATCCTGGGCGGTGGGGCGGGTCGCCCGCAGCGTCTCGGCACCCTGGGCGACGTAACTGTCGAACCCGGGTCCGTCGGGCGCCTCCAGCGCGACCTGTGCCATGCCATAGCCACCTGCGGCACCGATGGCTCCCGCGCCCCGGACGATCATGGTGCGAATGGCGTCGGCGGTATCCTGATGGGTGGGGAGGTCGATCAGCTCAAAGCGGTAGGGGATGAGCGGCTGGTTGATCATCCGCACCGTGCTGCCTTCCATGGTCACGGTGCGATAGTGCTTGCCGTTGACTTGCATAGTGCCTCCCCCGGGTTACTCTGCGCCGGGTGTCTGAGACGCGTCTAGAAAGGCGAGGATGCCGTCGGCGATGCCTTTGGCGACGCGATCCTGCCCCCGGGTGAGCAGATAGCGATCGCCGCCCATAAAGCCGATCTCGATGATGGCGCCCGGCGTGCCCGGTGAGATACGGCGTAGCGCGTGATACTGGCGCATATCTTCGGTGATCGTGTCCTCGTGTGGTGTCAGGCCCGTGGCGGCGGCATAGGTCCGGTAGAGCGTCTGTACCAGGCGGTCCTCGGCCTCGGGATCGTCGGAGTGCGTCATCCGGGCGAGTTTAAAGCCACTGAGGTCGACGCACGAATCCGTGTGGATGGCCACAAAGGCCCGCGCGCGATAGCCGTTCAGGCGGCTATCGTATTCGGGCAGCACCTCCACATGGATGCCGTTGGCCCGCAACCGGGTGGCGACCGCGTTCGCCACCGCCAGGTTGATCTCTACCTCGGTGAGGCCATCGTCGCAGACAGCGCCAGAGTCGTTCTTCCAGTGGCCGGCCAGCAATCCCACCTCCGCTCGCCGTGCGCTGAGCAGTCCCGAGATAGCTGCGAGGCTTCCTGCCTCGCTGACGCCGAGGAGCGCGACAATGAACACGGCGAGCACAAGCAGCAACGCCATCGCATTGGCCATCTTCTTGGCGGAAGAGGGCCCCGGCGGAGGCGGGGCGGGCGGAGCGGCAGGGGCATTACGGGCGTTTCGGTTGACCATGATGTGCAGAGTGTAAACGTCCGGGGGCCGCAGGTCAAAGCACGGTGATGGGCCTCTGGCGCCCGGTCGCCGCGGTGTGCTATAATCGGGCTGTCGACCGAGAACCGATCGGAGCGAGGTTGCCGCTTGAGTGTTGTAGATCATGTGCGGATCGATTACTGGCCTGTTGGCGATGGCGCGCAGGCCCCGGAGAGGCGTCTTGGTGTCGCGCTCGATCTAAAGGCGCGGCTCCCTGGCCGCGGCTGGCGGCTCGTATGGGGGTTTGCCCGCATTCCTACCGGCGTGGCGTTGCGTATCCCGCATGACGCGCTGGTGCGGCTTACCGGTCGCAGTGGTAGTTTCTTGCGTGGTTTCATCGTGCACGATGGCCTGATCGAATCCGAGTTCAACGGGCGGGAGCTGTGTGCACTTGTCTATTGTCCCTGGCCACGAATTGTGCGCCATGGGGACCGCATCGCGCAGATGTGGGCGCTTGGGGCGGAGCGAGAGGCTTTTGCACTGCTTGATGATGCGCCAGAGGATGTTCACCCGATCAAGTCCGGCTTTGGTTCCACGGGCCGCTAGACTCACAGGATAGAGAGATGCAGCTACGAGATAGAATCAGCCATTGGGTCTCCAGGCCGCGTACCTGGCTCGGCGGACGACAGGGCAAGGTGATCCTTGCGCTGGCAGTGCTGCTCATCATTGTTGCCGTCAGCTGGTCGATTCGGGCCGCAGTGGTGCCCAGTCATCGGGCTGGCGCGCCTGTGCCGCTCGATGGATATGATCTGCCTGGTATCGAGCTGAGCGTGGTTTACCCTGTTCGCGTGCCCTACCGGGGCGTCGGGACAGAGCGTGCGGTGCTTACGGTGTATGCCAGAGCAAGCGAGGCGGAGGCCGTGCAGCCGCTGGAGTTGGTCTTGCCGCTTCCTGACGCCACGGTCGCCTTTGTCGGCGCCGATGGATTGCCGGTCCCCGGACGCCTGGCCGTCGTTCCTGGTTACCCCGATGCGCTACCGTACAGCCTGGTGATCGTGCATGCCGACACGCAGATGCAACCCTCGCTCTTTGCCTCCAGGACGGTGCGCATTACACCGCTGCTGCGGACCGATGTCGGCACTGTGACCGTCACAGAGCTGTCTTTCCGTACGGCTGTAGAGAGCCGGTTTGGCCACGCGCTGCGAAGCATCGTCGTGTGGTTGGCGGGTTGGGGCCTTCCTGTGGGCGTGGCGGTGATTCTTGTGGCCGCCCTCTGGCGCGTCTGGTACAACGCTGGCCTGCGCCGGCGGCAGTCGCGCGAGCAACGTTTGTCTGCGCTGTACACGCGCCTGCGTGACGAGGTCAAGGTCGAGAACTGGCCAGCTGCCCGGGAGCGCGTGGAGGAGTTGCGGCTGGTTGCCCCCGCCTATCGCGACCTGGATCGCCTGGATACCATGATCAGCACCGCGGAGACCAGCACCTGGCGGCGGGAGCAGCTCTACAACAGCGGCCTGGAGGCCTATCGCCAGCGCGATTGGCCGGCCGCCGTGCAGGCGTTTGCAGCCATCGAGGAAGAGACACCATACTACCGCGATGTGCGCTTCTTGCGGCGCACGGCAGCCCTGGGCGCCGATCTGCGCAGCAGGGATCGCTCTTTGCGGGCGCGGGCTGCCGTAGAGATGGGGGAGGTTGCCGATCTGCTCGACATGACGCCGCTGCTGCGGGCGCTGGGCGACCCGAGCAAGGAGGTCGCGGAGGCGGCGGAGGCCTCGTTTGCGCGGATTGGCGAAGGGGCCTTTGATGCCTTGATCGAGGGGCTTTCCGCGGATCGCCTGGCGGTCCGCGAGCGGAGTTGCCGTCTCCTGCGTGGTATGGGGCAGGGCATCCGAGACCGTCTGCTCAGCGCGTTGCATAGCCCCGATCCACGGGTGACCGCGCCCGTCGCGGGTCTACTGGAGGGGCTGGGCGCCCGGGACGCGCTGGCGCGGGCGCTGCTCTATACGTCAACAGAGCACCATCAAGGCATCATCGATGCCCTGCTTTCCGAGGACATGGGTGCGGCGGAGGCGCTGGTGGATGCGCTCCTCGCCGCGCCGGAGGGCCGCGAGGGCGTCATTCTGAGGGCGATCGCGGCACTGCGAGCGCGCGTCGACATCGATCGCTATCTCGACTCTCGTCTGCGGGCGGCCCCGGATCAGGGGGCGCGCCAGCGCATCCAAAAGGCGCTCCGTGCGCCTGCAGAACAGTTCGTCTCGGTTGAGTTGACGGCTGAGGCGCTGGATGTGTCGACAACGACATCGGACAACGAGCCCACGGTGGAGGTCAGTACTGCGCCAGACGCGCCGGCACGTCCGGTGCGGCGGCTGCTGTTTGGATCGCGGCGCCGCGAGTGAGCACATCTGTCGTCCGTGTCTGTGTCGGGGTGGGCGCGTCGGCGTGTCGGGCCGCCGGGCCGTGCGCACCAAACAGGGACCGTGGCGCCTGCGCAAGGGTCGCCCCGAAAGGATAGGCTATGCAAGGGCTGGCTCGGAAATCACTAACGTCCGTGCTGCTGCTCCTGCTCGCGCTCCTGGTTGGCGTGGTGCCTGCGGCTGCCCAGTTGGATCTGGCCACAGTGAGCCGATACATGGAGCAAGCCTGGAATGGCGCCAACTGGCCCGTCGCTCTGGCGCTGCTGGACCAGATGCGCCAGGCCTGGCCGGATGATCAGGGGCTGATCGAGCGCCAGGCGCGCGGGCATCTCAACTATGGCTGGGATCTCTTTGCGGCGGGGCGATGTGGGGACGCACATGCTCAGTTTGAGCATGCCCTGGGGCTGCTACCCGGCGACGGTGAGGCGCAGCGCGGCCTGGCACTGACCCGGGAGCGCTGCTCGCAGGATATCCCCCTCCGTGCGGCGACACCAGTGGCGCGGGTCACCGTTCCGTCCCAGCCGTCGGAGCGCCAAGAGTCCCCCGGGGCCGTGGACCGGCCGACCAGGTACGTGGTGCGCCGCGGCGATACCCTCTTTAGCCTGGCGAAGCGCTATGGCGTCACGGTCGCGGATATCCAAAGGGCGAGCGGCCTCACGGGGGATAGTATTCGAGTTGGGATGGCGCTCACCATCCCGCCGCCGGCAGCGCCCGAAGGCTTCACCCTGCATACGGTGCGTGCTGGCGAGACGCTCTATAGTCTGTCTCAGACGTATGGCACCACAGTGGCCACGATACAACGCATCAACGGGCTGTCCGGAACCACTATCACCACGGGGCAGGTGTTGTTTCTGCCTGAAGCAGGCGCGGGCCGTGTCCATCTGGTGCAGTCCGGAGAGACCATTTCTGGAATCGCCTCCAGGTACGGGGTGTCGGTGGACGCCCTTATGCGCGCTAACGATCTGACCGGCACCGCAATTGGCGCCGGTCAGCGGCTTGTGATTCCAGAGTCGAGGAGCGATACGACGCCGGACGCCGCAGACTTGAGACACACCGTGCGCGCTGGCGAGACGCTCTATTCGCTCGCCACCCGCTATGGTACGAGCGTGGCGGCCATCCAGCGCGCCAATGGGCTGAGCGGCACTGCCATCGCGGCGGGCATGGTGCTGATCATCCCGCAGTAGACGCACGCGGTTCGCTACCCACCCGCTTTATCCTATCCCGGGAGTTGTTGTATGACCTGGATCTTGATCGCCCTGTATGCGGGGCTGGGCGCCCTGGTGGGCGTGGCCCTCAATCAAGTCATCGATCGGGCGCCCCGCCGCGTCCCGATCTGGTCGCCCGGACCGCGATGCGATCACTGCAGCACGCGACTGGGTCCGCGGGATATGCTGCCGGTGGCGGGATACCTGGCGCGAAAAGGGCGGTGCGCGGTTTGCGGGGGAGAGATACCACGGCGCGTGCTGTGGGTTGAGGTCGTCACTGCGCTGCTTTTCGCGTTCCTGGCCTGGTATCGCGGTTTCACCTTTGAGCTGTTTGCTGACAGCGTCTATACCGCCCTGTTCATCGTCATCGCGGTGATCGACCTGGAGCATCATCTGATCCTGAATCGCATCGTGTACCCGGCGGTCTATGCCGCGCTGGGGATCGCTGTGCTCCGGCTGTTGCTGCGGCAGCCGCGGGCGCTGTACTATGGCTTTTGGCAGGACGCCGGCCTCTCCGCCGGGGCGTCTCCAGCGGCCGCAGGCTTGAGCAGCCAACTCGCCGGCGGGCTTGTGGGCCTGGCGATCTTCTTCGTGCTGTATCTGCTGTCTCGCGGCAGCCTGGGCGATGGCGACGTGCGGCTGGCTTTCCTGAGCGGTCTGATCGTGGGCTATCCTGGCGCCCTGCTTGTGGTGATGGGGGCGATTCTGATGGCGGGTGTCGTGAGCGCTGCACTCCTCATCTCGCGTCGCGCCACGCGCAAGACGGCCATTCCATTTGGGCCCTTTCTGGTGATCGCAGCGTGGGTGGTAAATCTGTGGGGTGAGCACTGGCTGGTGAGGCTGATAGGCTGATTGCATAGTGCGATAGAGAACTGTCTCCTTGCTTAATGCAGCGTCGGCCCTTGCCACAAGTACACGGATGGCGAGCGGATCCATAAGGCGCACCCGTAACCACTCCGCTTTTCGGGGGTTATGGTACGCGATGCGGTCTTTGACCGTGCCGCATGGCGGTGCTAGAATCGCGCCAGTCGGTGTTGATACCTGAGTTGAGGAGGGTACGGATGTCGGTATTCGATCGTGTAAAGCAGATCATCGTAGATCAACTGGGCGTTGACCCCGATCAGGTGGTGATGGAGGCGAGTTTCCGGGAGGACCTGGAAGCCGATTCCCTTGACCTGGTCGAGCTGATCATGGCCTTTGAGGAAGAGTTCGGCGGCGAGATCTCGGACGACGACGCGCAAAAGATCACGACGGTGCAGGAAGCGGTGACGTTCCTGGAGAAAAGCCTGTCCTGATCTCTGGAGACCCAGGATCGACGATCGGGGGGTGCCGCCTACTGGTACCCCCCGTTTTGCGTTCCCCGGGCGTTCTGGACTCGGGCACAGGGAGGATGCGCCGGGCCTCCGCCCCGAGTTCGGTGATGCGTCACCCTTGTTCTCCCCGGTGTAACCTGCTCAGGGGTGGAAACTAGCGACGCCCCGGCCTGCGCGCCGTTGGCAGGATCAGCTGGTAGCGGAGTGCGCCGGCATCTCTGGCCTCCCACAGATATCCGCCCAGGGCCTCCGCCAGGCGACGGGCAACGTGCAGGTTGAGTGTCGTCTGGCTGGCGCCGAACCCCAGCGAGTTTGTGCTGCCGTCCGCGTCGTGCTCGGCGGGGGAGGTACGGACGGAAAAGACCATCTCCCCGGGCTTGCCCTCAACATCCAGGCTCAGGCTGCCTGCTTCGCGACGGCCCGTCTCCTCCAGCAGCGTCAGCAGGAGATGATCCAGCCAGCGATCCGGAACGGGCTGGGCATTCATCGCGGGATGGGCGTGTACCTTGAGCCTGCTGGCCGTCTCCTCCGGGAGATCGCGATACAGACGCTGCAGAACCATCTCCCAGCGCACGGTGGGTGTCGCACTCTGGGCCAGGTTCTCCATCGGCTCAGCCACTGCCTGGAGGTCCTGGCGCAGGCGCTCGAGCTGGCGCGCCGTCTGCGCCAGCGGCACATCGGTTCGCGCGGCGCTGAGAGCCGCCAGCGGCGCCTGCAGACCGTGAGCAGTCGCGCGCAAAAGCAGCGTCTGGGCGTCCAGGGCGTCGCTTGTCGACGTGACATCATGCATGGTCACAATGCGCAGCCATCTGCCCGCATGATCGTGAACCGGCGTGATCTCTACATCGAGGACGGCGCGGATGGGTTCGTCGATGCTGAGGCGGCGCCGGCTCGGCCTCTCTGCGCTGGTGTCACCCACCAGATAGGCGAGGCGCTGGATGCGCGCGTCAGTGCAGCGCACCTGCAGTTTGGCACCGCTGAGGCCCTCCAGGTTCGGGCCTAGAATGCCCGCCAGGGCAGGGTTGTGCAGCACGATGCGGTCATCCCGATCGAGGACGAGCAGGGCATCGGTGAGCGCGTTGAGAATCACCGTGCCGTGAGGCGTGTCCTCGCTCAAGGCCCGGCGCAGCCGCTGTTCTCGCAAGAGGAGTCCGGCCGCCAGTGCCACCAGGGTCGCGTTGGTCTCTTCTTCTCCGTTGAGCGCCTGTTCTCGCGCAGCAGACAGCACGAGGACGCCCGCCGGCGTATCCTCTGAGCCTAGAGGGATCGCATAGGCAGGCCGTAGCGTGTCGCGTCTCTGGCTGTCTGCGAGGGCAGCACCCGGCGCAAGCTCGCAGGCGCGCAGGGCGTGGCGCTCCTGCAGCACGCGCTGCGCCAGCGCGGGGGCGGCGAGAAGTTCCGGTGAGACTCCCGCCGAAGAGGTGGGGGCCACAGCGCTGGCGTATTGCAGCCGGCCCTGGGGGTCGCACAGATAGACGGCCGCCCGAGCCGCCGAGGGAACCAAATCCAGGGTGAGCGATGCCAGTGCGGCGAGCGGGGCCGTCTCTGACTGCGCTGCGAGCATCTCCTGGAGGCGATTCAGTGCCGATCTATGCCGACGGTGCGCCTGCAATCGCCTTACCGCAAGCAGCCCCAGTGCCGCAACGAGGACGAGCGAGGCTCCGTGCAACACGGTCGTCAGAGGCGCGGTGCATTGTGTCGTGAGCCAGAGCAACAGCGCGAGCAGTAGAACGAGCAGCGCTGGTTCGAGGGGAACTCGCGGCAGGTTGGATCGCATGCGTAAACCTCACACGCAGTGACAGGGAATGAGGACCTGCGGCGAGTATAGTCAACGTCGCCGGGTCGGGCAACCATTTCGAGAGTTTGCTTCGACCGTGTCGCTCTGCACTTGGCGCAGGCGCTTTCTGACGTACAATAGATGGTATCGTTTCCACAGTTTTTAGCTTAAGGAGTCTCATGACTGCACAGAATCTGCGTCGCAGAGAGCACGTTCCGGCCGAGGATCGCTGGAACGTGGCTGCCATATTCGCGTCCGATCAGGCCTGGGAGGATGCCCTCTCGGCTTCACGGGGTCTGCCCGAGCAGGTTGCCGCCTTTGAAGGCCGCCTGGGCGAGTCGGAGGAGGCACTGGCTGAGGCGCTGGACGTCTACTTTGGCGCCAACCGGGTGATGGAAAAGATCTTTGTCTATGCCCATTTGCGGGCCGATGAGGACCTCGGCAACAGCCACTATCAGCAGATGGTCGATCGGGCACGGTCGGCCTATATCGCGCTGTCCACCGCGGGGGCCTACTTTGCACCCGAGATCCTGACCATCGAGGACGAGCGCATCCGCGGCTGGATCGCCTCGGGTCCCGTGGCTACCTACAAGGTCTGGCTGGAGGAACTGCTCCGGGCCAAGCCGCACACCCTGTCGCCGGCCGAGGAGCGGCTACTGTCCATGGCGGCTGAGCCTCTCAGCACCTTCTCTCAGGTCTTTGGGGTGCTCAAGAACGTCGATCTCTCGGCGCGGCTCCCGGTTTCGCCCGACGAAGACGGTGCATCGGAGCAACTTACGCACGCGTCCTTTATCACCAGGCTGGAGAGCCGCGACCGCGAGGTGCGTCGCCAGGCCTTTGAGGGCTACTATCGCGAGTTCAAGGGCAACCGCAATACCATCGTGGCCACGATGGGCGGCGCCGTCAAGACGCATGTGTTCAACGCCCGCGTGCGCAATTTCCCGTCGGCCATTGAGGCCTCGCTCTTTGACGACAATGTCGATCTGGCCGTCTATGATGCCCTGATCTCGGCCATTCACGACGCCCTGCCGGTGTTCTACCGTTACATGGATCTGCGCCGGCGTCTGCTGGGCGTCGACAGACTGCACATGTATGACGTGTATGTACCGGCCGTGCCCGAAGTCAGTCTAAAGTACACCTTTGACGAGGCTGCCGATATCGTCTGCAAGGCTCTGGCCCCACTGGGCGAGGACTATGTCTCGACCATGCGCGAAGGCATCAACAGCGGGTGGATCGATCGCTACGAGAACGTCGGCAAGCACTCGGGGGCGTACTCCTCGGGCGCCTACGACACGCAGCCCTACATCCTGCTGAACTTTACCGGTACGCTGGACGCGGTCTTTACGATGGCGCACGAGTTGGGTCACTCGATGCACACCTGGTC
>CAZMAI010000104.1:0-9286 GCA_964564195.1 uncultured Anaerolineales bacterium
GAGCGCATTGCAGAGGCAGGGATGCCGGAGGAGGCGGAGCGAGAGGCCAACCGGGAGTTGGACAGATTGAGCAAACTACCCCCGGCGGCCGCAGAGTATTCGGTGATTCGTACCTATTTGGATTGGCTGGTGAGCCTGCCCTGGAAGACGGCTACCGAGGACAACCTCGACGTCAAGGCGGCGCGACAGGTGCTAGACGAGGACCACTATGGTCTCACAGAGATCAAAGATCGCATAGTGGAGTATCTGGCCGTGCGCAAGCTAAGACAGGAGCGTTCCGCTGAGCCGCAAGAGCAAGCCACCAGGGACCTGATCCGGCGTGAGCGAGAGGGTGTCATCCTGTGTCTGGTGGGCCCGCCCGGCGTGGGCAAGACGTCGCTGGGGCAGTCCATCGCACGGTCGCTCGGGCGCGAGTTCATCCGGCAGTCGCTGGGAGGCGTGCATGACGAGGCCGAGATACGCGGCCACCGGCGCACCTATATTGGGGCGATGCCCGGGCGCATCATGCAGGCCATTCGCCGCAGTGGCACCCGTAATCCCGTGTTCATGCTGGACGAGATTGACAAGGTGGGCGCCGATTTTCGTGGTGATCCCACCTCCGCGCTGCTTGAGGTCCTGGACCCAGAGCAGAATGCCGAATTCCGCGATCATTATCTGGGTGTGCCCTTTGATCTGTCGCAGGTGATGTTTATCACGACTGCGAATATGCTGGATACCATCCCGTCGCCTCTACTGGACCGGATGGAAGTGTTGCAGCTCTCGGGGTACACCGAACGCGAAAAGCTCGCTATTGCCCAGGGCTATCTTGTGCCCCGCCAGATCCGCGAGAACGGACTGCGGGAGGCCGAGGTGACCTTTGAAAGAGAGGCACTGGCCCGAATCGCAAGTGACTATACGCGCGAGGCAGGGGTACGAAACCTGGAGCGGATGATTGGCTCCGTGTGCCGCAAGGTGGCGGCCCGCGTCGCCGCAGGGGACGCTGACCACACGACGATTCGTGCAGAGGATGTCCCCGATTATCTGGGCAAACCGCGATACTTTTACGATGTCGCAGAGCGCACCGAGATCCCTGGCGTGGCCACGGGCCTTGCCTGGACACAGAGTGGCGGCGACATTCTCTTTATTGAAGCTACCAAGATGAAGGGCCAAAAAGGCTTTGTGATGACCGGCCAGCTGGGCCAGGTGATGCAAGAATCAGCCAGGGCGGCCCTGAGCTATGTCCGTTCGAACGCCTCCGATCTGGGCGTCGATCCGGACGTGTTTGATACACTGGACATCCATTTGCACGTGCCAGCCGGCGCCATCCCCAAGGATGGCCCCTCGGCGGGCGTGGCGATGGCTACCGCGCTGGCATCTCTGGTCAGCGGGCGTCCGGTGAATGGCGATCTCGCCATGACGGGCGAGATAACGCTACGGGGGCTGGTGCTGCCGGTGGGCGGCATCAAAGAGAAGGTGTTGGCCGCGCATCGCGCCGGCATCAAACGCGTGTGCCTGCCCAGGCGCAACGAACGAGATCTAGATGAACTGCCCGAGCAGGTCCTGCAAGAACTCGAGATTATCCTCGTCGATCGAGTGCAGCAGGTCCTCGCGGCAGCTTTGGATACGGAAGGACATAATAGTGGCAAGACGAAGAAGCAACAGGGGGCCAACCCAGGGTAACATGGAGTGGTATGCGATGGATCTCCATATGCATACCCCGGCCTCAAAGGATTATCAAGACGAGGGCGTTACCTATCTCGACATTCTACACAAGGCCGAAGCTGAGGGCCTGTCGATTATCGCTTTTACCGATCACAACTCGGTCGCCGGGTATGCGCAGATGGTGCGCGAGATCGAGGATCTGACCCGCTGGGAAGAGGCGGACCGGCTGCGACCCGAGGAAAAGGCGCGTCTGGACGAGTACCGGCGCCTGATGGACAAGCTCCTGGTGCTCCCTGGCTTTGAGCTCACGGCGACTTTTGGCTTTCACGTCATCGCCATGTTTGAGCCCGGAACACCGGTGCGCAGTTTGGAGCATGTGTTGCTGGACCTCAACGTGCCGGTGGCCCTGCTCGAAAAGGGCGAGACCGAGGTGGGCCCCACGGTGGACGTCATCACTGCCTATGAGGTGATGGCCGAGGCTGGGGCCATCGTGATGGCGCCGCACGCCAACTCGACGCACGGCGTGGCCATGTTCGGCATCAGCTTTGGGGGCCAGACGCGCATCGCCTATACGCAGGACCCCAACCTGCACGCGCTGGAGGTGACCGACCTCGAGGGCGGCAAGCGCAGGCGCACCACCGCCTCCTTTTTCGATGGCAGCAAGCCCCAGTACCCCCGCCGGATGCACTGCATCCAGGGGTCTGATGCCCACCGCATCAAGGGAGAGGGCAAGAACCTTGGCGTGGGTGAGCGGGCGACGGAGGTCTTTCTTCCCGAGCTCAGTTTTTCGGCGCTCAAGCAGCTCTTCCTGGGGGACGACTTTGCCCGCACCCGGCCGTACCGCCGCACCGCTCAGCCCTTTGACCATGTCGAGGCTGCCCGTGCGCAGGGTCCGACGCTGGTGCAGTCATTTCACGAGAACATGACCCGGGCCGGTGGCAACCTGCACGCCATCGTGCGGGATGCGGTGGCCTTTGCCAACACCAACGGTGGCACCATCTATGTCGGGTTGAGCGCCAACCAGCGCGTCAAGCCCAAAGGGGTGGACAACGCCTCCCAGGCGCTCAAGGCGCTGCGGGAGGAGATCTCCCGCCAGGTGACCCCGCCATTGGAGGTCAGCCTGGACACGCAAAAGTCAGGGGACGTCGATATTGTGCGGATCGGGGTGCCCCGGGGGCGGGAACGCCCCTATGTTATGGAGGGCAGCAGGTTCTACATCCGCAAAGAGGCAGAGACCAGCCTCGCCGTGCGGGATGAGATCATGACCCTGGTGCGTGAAGCGCTGGCAGAGACCGGGGAACTCGAGGGAGCGCCCGACACGGGGGGGGATACGGTACCGGTCGAGAGGAAAGAGAACAGGGCACAGCCTTCGTCGCAGCAAAAGGCAAGCAGGGAGGAGCCCGCGGCCAGGTCTGGCCAGAGCAGCACGAGGCAGAGCCAACCCCGGCGGCGAAGCAGCAGCAAGGCCTCTGGAGGCGACTCTGAGGAGAGCGGCGCCAGGGCAAGCGACGTGGCTGTCGAGGTGGAGGAGGCTGCAGACCGCGACACCGCTGGCAGCACAGGTCATTCCGATGCAGAGTTGGCTGTAGAGGCGCCTCGGACAGGGGTTGAGGTCTATGAGACCATCGTTCGCCAGGGGACGCAGTACCATACCATGCGTGACCTGCGCGACGGCAGCCTGGTGCACAATGTCACGCGCACCTCAGCGCGTCGGCTCTGGCGATATGCGATCGCCCTCCATGAGAAGGGCACCTTTGGCGAGGACAAGGTCGAGTGGAAAGACGGCCTGGGGCTGTGGCACAAGTATCTGCGCTCCGGCAAGCCTCACTATGATCTGGTGCAAAAAGACAAGGCCGGTGTGACCCACATCTACTATGGGGTCTCCGAGGACGGCATCCATGGCGCCTGGCGCGCATTGGTCGGCGAGCACGAGTGAGCGGGACGGCTACTGTGGACAACGACATTGCTATCCGTCCCTTTGAGATGTCGGACTATGACGCGGTGTTTGCGCTTTGGCGATCGGGGGCGCCCGGCATCGAGCTGCGCCCCTCCGACAGTCGCGCCGAGGTCGCCAAGCGGTGCCAGCGTGACCGGGAGTTGTTCCTGGTGGCCGTACGCGACGAACTGATCGTCGGTGTAGTGATGGGTGCGTGGGATGGCCGGCGGGGATGGATCCATCACCTGGCCGTATCACCGCAAGCCCGGGGGCAGGGCATCGCCCGCGCCCTGGTGTGCGCTTTGGAGGAGGGCCTGGCGCGTGTCGGTTGCCTCAAGGTGAACCTGCTTGTGCGCCAGGAGAACAGCACAGCGCGGAACCTGTATGCCGGGCTGGGTTACGCGGAGATGCCCAGCCTGTTAGCGATGGGAAAGGAACTCTGTCCTGCCGCAGGGCACTGAATATGGCTGTGAGGTCGCAGTGCGCGGCCGTGGATAGAGAGGTTGGTTGGTATGTTCGAGATCGCTTTTCTGGGCACGTCAGCCTCCGCTCCTTCTGTGGAGCGGGGGCTATCATCGGCCCTTGTTCTGTACCGCGATCAGCGTTTTATGGTCGATTGCGGCGAGGGCACGCAGCGGCAGTTGCTGCGCAGCCGGCTCGGCTTTCGCAAGATTGACAAGATTCTGTTGACGCACGGCCATCTGGACCATATTCTTGGGTTGGGTGGCCTGGCCTCGACCTTTTCTCGCTGGGAGTCCATCGACGAACTCACGATCTATGGCGGGCAGTGGGCGCTACAGCGCGTCAAGGATCTGATGGACGTGGTGCTTCGCGGAGGTGAGGTAGACACGCAGATCGTCTATGTGCCTGTGCGTGCTGGCCCCGTCTGGTCGGGCGATGGCATGCAGATCAGCGCTTTTCCGGTGAGCCACCGGGGACCGGGCTGCTTTGGCTATGTTTTTGAGGAGCCCGCTCGCCGCCCCTTCTTGGCTGACCGTGCTGAGGAGTTGGGCGTGCCTCGGGGACCCGAGCGCAAGCGTTTGGTGCAGGGGGAGGCGATCACTCTCGCTGACGGGCGTCGTATCGAGCCGGAGGATGTGCTGGGCGAGGCGCTAGAGGGGGTCCGCCTGGTGCACGTCGGCGATGCCGGGCGCACCGATAACCTTCTGGAGGTCTGCCGGGGCGCCGATGCCCTGGTGATCGAGTCTACCTATGCCGACCGTGACGCCGATATGGCCGACCGCTTTGGGCACCTTACGGTGGCGCGAGCGGCCCGCCTGGCGCGCGATGCGGGCGTGGCCAATCTGTTGCTGGTGCACATCTCGCGTCGCTATTCAGAGCGCGAGATCCTGCGCGAAGCGCAGGAGATCTTTCCAAACACTATTGTCCCGCGGGATCTCGATCACTTTCGGGTCACCCGCGGCCGGGTCGATGTGGTGGAGCCGGAGTAGGATCGCGTGGCTGAACGCGCACCCATGGTCTGGAGGACAGCGTGAGCGAACTGGTCTTTCTCAAGCTCGGCGGCTCGCTAATCACGGACAAGCTCCGCCTCGAGTCTCCTCGGACGACCGTGATCGAACGCATGGCGCGGGAGATTCATCATGCCCTGGCTTCTCGACCCGACCTGTCGCTGGTGCTCGGCCATGGCAGCGGCTCCTTTGGGCACTTTGCTGCCGACCGCTACAAGGTGCACAAGGGAAACCTCGATGATTGGCGCGGCTATGCAGAGACAGCGGCCGCGGCGCAACGGCTGAACAGACTTGTTGTGGATGCCTTGCTGGGGGCGGGTGTGCCGGTGGTGTCGCTCCAGCCGTCAGCTTCGGCACGCTGCAGCGCCGGCGAGTTGGTGGAACTGAACCTGGATCCGGTCACTGCTCTGTTGGATAGGGGGCTGGTGCCGGTGGTGTACGGAGACGTGGCGCTGGATAGTGCCCAGGGCTGCACCATCCTGTCCACGGAGCAGATTTTCGCCTATATGGCGCGCGTGCTCTGTCCCTCTCGCATCGTGATGGCCGGCGAGGTCGCCGGCGTGTACTCGGGCGACCCGCACAGGGATACGGTTGTCCGGCTGGTGCCTGCGGTTACGGCGCGCAACTATGCCCAGGTGGAAGAGATGCTTTCGGCGTCCTTCGGGGTCGATGTCACCGGGGGTATGCTCACCAAGGTGCGTTCGCTCTTTGCGCTGGCCACAGAGATGCCGGGCTTGCAGGTCCGGATCGTGACTGGGCGCATGCCGCAGATCGTAGAGCGGGTCCTGGTTAGCGCGGACGTGCAAGAGGGGACATTGCTAGAGTACTGATTTTGTGTGCCGGTGATCTCAGAGTTGGTTATCAGGAACCACCAGGCACACCCCAGAGGAAGTAGGACTATGACGGGCTTTGTGTCCTTTGTTGTCGTCTTTAGCCTGCTGATCTTTGTGCACGAGCTGGGCCACCTGCTCGCAGCCAAGGCGACAGGCGTGTATGTCGAAGAGTTCGGCTTTGGCTACCCGCCGCGTCTGGCCCGGGTGGGAGAGTGGCGTGGGACGGCCATCACCCTGAACTGGATCCCCTTTGGGGGCTTTGTCCGTATGCACGAGGATGAGCCCGGAGTCGTCGGCGGCCTGGCGGGCAAGAGCCGCAAGGTGCGCACCTTTGTGTTTGCCGCCGGTTCGCTCATGAACCTGTTGCTGGCCGTCGTGTTGTTCACCGTGCTCTTCCTGGTTGGAGCGCTTACGCCTGTGGACAAGGCTGGTGCCGGTATCTACTTTGTGGCGCCTGGTTCTCCCGCTGAGATGGCCGGCATCACCGTGGGCGATACCATTCTGAGTATTGGGGGCGAGCCCGTCGATGATGTCGAAGAAGCCGTAGCGCTGATTCAGGCGAGCCTGGGCCAGCAGGTGGAGATTGTGCTGAGCCGGAATGGGCGGACTCTGGCACCCGTTGTGGTGACGCCGCGGCTGAACCCGCCACAGGACGAGGGTGCGCTGGGGGTCGCGCTGGATCTCCCCCTCGAGCGTCAGGCCTACCCGCTCGGGGAGGCTATTCCGCGGGGGCTTCAGACCACCTGGCGCATGGTACAGGGGCTGTACCTGGCGCTGCGCTCCGCTGTCGGCGGTGAGACGGCCCTCGAGCTGAGCGGGCCGGTGGGCATCTACCAGCATACCGCGCAGGCTGCGCGATCTGGCATCGAGCAACTCATCGAGCTCACCGGGATGTTGAGCGTCAACCTCTTTATGCTCAATCTCCTGCCCCTGCCGGCGCTGGACGGCGGCCGCCTGATCTTTGTCCTGCTTGAGTGGATGCGCGGAGGCAAGCGGGTGCCAGCCGAGAAGGAGGGCCTCGTTCACCTCGTCGGGATGATGCTCTTGATCGCCGCCATGGTGCTGGTCACGTACGCCGACATCCGCAAGTTGATTGGATAGTCGATGCCTGCGATGGCCCATTTCCCGTGGTGCCGTCGAGCCAGCCGGGGCAACGGAGGAATGACAAGATGACGGAAGAGTTCCAAGCCGCGCTTGAGGAGTTGGCCTCGCTCAAGGGCGAGGTCGGCCCGGGGCTCATCGTACGCATCTCCGGGGCTGGGCCCGAGGATATCGCCTGGTTCCGCGAGCGTTTTCCCCGGGTGCCGGACGCGCAGCGCAGGGCTCTGCTTGCCGGCATGGTGGAGAGTGCCGAGGTAGACTTTGAGTTACAGTTTACAGAGCTGTATCGCGTCGCGCTGGACGATGTTCTGCCGGAAGTGCGCCGTCTGGCCATCGAGGGCCTCTGGGAGGATGAGCGGCTCGATCTGATCCGCATCTTGATTGCTCTGCTCGAGTCTGATCCCAGCGACATGGTTCGCGCCGCGGCGGCGAGTTCGTTGGGGCGCTACATCTACATGGCTGAATGCGATGAGCTGGATAGTGCTCGCGGTGCACGCGTGCGCGAGGCCCTGGAGCACGCCCATGCCAGCCAGTCGCTCGAGGTGGCCCGGCGCGCGCTCGAGTCGCTGGCCTTTATCAACGCAGATGCAATTACACGGCTCATCGATGCTGCCTATGCGCACGCGGACCCCTTGATGCGACAGAGCGCTGTCTTTGCGATGGGGCGCAGCGCAGATCGCTTTTGGTCAGAGACGGTGCTGGCCGAGTTGCACAGTGACGAGGCCGCCATGCGCTTTGAGGCCGCCCGCGCCTCCGGCGAGATACGGCTGACGCGAGCGGTGCCCATGCTCGCACGTCTCATCATCGGCGATCGTGACGCCGAGGTGCAGGCGATGGCTGTTTGGGCGATGGGCGAGATTGGCGGCAAACGTGCGCGCCAACTGCTCGAGCGCCTGGTGGAGGGCGAGGACGAGGCCCTCAGCCTGGCGGCAGAGGAGGCGTTGGAGGGGCTGGGCTTTGCCAACCCCGAATTCGATATGTTCATCTTTGAGCCCGAGGATGAAGAGGGCGTGTTGAGCGACCATCGCGGACACGCGCATGACGAGTTGGATCTGAACGACGGCGACGAGGAGCTGGAAGCGGAGGATGACGGCAGCCTGACAGACTATCGCCGGCTTTTTGAGCGCTATGTGGACGAAGATGACGACTCGGACGATGATGACGATGACGATGATTGGCTGGACGACTTTCTCGAGCAGGACTAGGCGATGGGCGATCGTGGCACCTCTGCGAGAGCCGAACGTGAGCCCGTCGAGCAGATGCGAGCGGTGGTAAGCGGGTACGTGCAGGGTGTGAACTTTCGGTTCTACACGCGACAGCAGGCGACAAGGCTTGGCCTGGCGGGGTTTGTGGAGAATCGCAGCGATGGCACCGTCCACGTTATGGCTCAGGGCTCGCGAGATGCGCTCCGATCGTTGCTCCGCTGGCTGCAGCGCGGGCCAGGACTGGCCGAGGTGACCAACGTCGAGGTGTCGTGGGAGGATATTCAGGTGCCGCATGCCGGCTTTGAGGTGCGCTACTAGATGAAAGGCAAGCCCGAGCGGGTTGCGTGGGCTGTGCTGCTGATGGCCTTTGCGCTCTTTGTGATCCTGGCCGTAAGCATCCCTCTCGCGATTCGCTGGAATCGCATGTACGGCGAAGAGGCCCGCACCGCCACCGTAGAGTCGCTCGTGGGCACGGTGGTGGTTGAGGAGCCGGTGGGCACCGGCCCGATCCCCCTGGGTAAGGGGCAGAGCAGGGTGGTTCCCGAGGGCACCGTGATCTATGTGGACGACACCGCCGAGGCGGTGGTGACATTCTTTGATCACAGCTTTATGCGCATGTTCTCCGGGGCGGCCGTCCGCCTGGAGCACCTGCGGTCGCCGCGTCACCAGGACAGTGAGTTGCCCACCACTATCTGGCTGAAGCACCTTGCCGGACGTATACGCGTCGGGACGGCGCTTGCGGCGGGCAAAGCGCTCGACTTTCAGGTGACTACGGTATACGGCAACATCGCGCTCGCAGAGGACGGCAGCTATGCGGTCCAGGTCGGCGATGCCCGCACCGAGGTAACAGCATACCGGGGATATGCAGATGTGACCGCTCAAGACCAGACGGTGCGCGTTGAAGCACGCCAACGGACAGAGATCGTCCAGGGTAACGCGCCAGAGCTGCCGGTTGGGGCGGCACGCAACCTGATTGTGAATGGTGAGTTTTCCGAGCCGTTGGACGAATGGCGCATCTTTAACGATCAGGGGACCGATGGCGGCGAGGTCGACGGACAGGCAGAGCTGGTGGTGGACGGTGGCCGCGAGGCGATCCGCCTC
>CAZMAI010000105.1:0-9219 GCA_964564195.1 uncultured Anaerolineales bacterium
CGATACTCGTGCGTGAATGATATGGGCTCCGTGCTCGAACGATCTCTCGAGATTGAGAGGCTCCCGCCCGTCCAGTTGGCGCACAAGCGCGCTGTCGCTGCCCCACCTGGGACTGGTGCGGTCGTAATCTAGACTCACCTGTCGTTCTGGCAGAAACACCGAGTCGCGGCTTGCCTGCCGCGGTGCAAAATACGGCAAGTACTCTGCACAGTGGCCTTTTGACTCTGTGGTCCAGTACCCAAAGTGCTCTAAGAGCTCATATTGAACGGCAAACTCCTCGTACACGCTTTGGTTGTCTTTGGCAGCCTTTAGCAAGTCAGGATAGGCGTCTGTGCCGTCCAGGTACTCCAGTCTGAGAAACCAATCCATGTGGTTGACGCCTGCTGCCTCATACTGCAACTCGCGATGATGCACGCCCAGAGTCTGGGCAATGTAGCGAATCGCATAGCCGATGTTGTGGCACAGGCCATAGACCTCGATGCCCGGGCAGGCGAGATTCATGACCCGAGTGAGCATGGACATGGGATTCACGTAGTTAATCAGGCACCCGCCTGATGATCTCTGCGCCAGATCCTTCCCGATCGCCACCAACTCCGGTGCAGTGCGCATAAGCCGAAACACGCCGGCTATGCCGGTAGTGTCGCCAACCCATTGATGGATGCCGTACTTTTTCGGGATTTCCATCTCATAGTAGTACGGGGGGCCAACGTACGCAGGCCCCCCTTGAGCGAAAGACGTGATCACAAAGTCGGCACCCTCAAGAACACCATCACGCCACCCCATAGCAGTCTTGATGACGCAGGGCGCACCGTAGCTGTCGGCAACCTTGTGGCAGTAGGCTTCGACTGGCGCCAGGTTGTTGGGGTTTACGTCCACCAGTACAACCTCGCTTGCACGAAGCTCTTCGAAAGACATCAAGTCGACGAAGGATTTGGCTCCAAAGCCGCTGCCTGCACCGATGAATACGATCTTGGTCATAGTTTGGCTATCTCCTCGCCGGTCCTTCGTTCACACAAGCTCCGTTCGACCGAAGAGGCGAATCAGAAGGTCATGTATTGAGCGTCGGCCGCAAACATCTCGTCGGTCATCTCGCGAATCTGTGGCAAAGGAACGAGTGCCGCGGTCAGAGGATCGACCTGCAGGGCCTGGTAGATGTACTCACGGTTCTTTTCCACGAATCCCTTGACCGCAAGCTCCTGTACGTACAAATTGCTGCTGTTCAGCGCTGCCAGGGCGGGAGGTAGGGCGCCGACGTGACATGGATGAAGACCCATTGCATCCACCAGGATGGGCACCTCGACAACTGCGTTGTTTGGGAAGTTGGTGATCAGGCCCGTATTAGGAACGTTGCCATTGAAGGTGTATGGGATGTTCGTCTCACAGGCATTGAGGATACGTGAGAAGAACTCGTTGGATCGCTCGAATGGAACCACGGCATCCCCGTACGCAAGCTCTCGCATCTCCTTGTCGGCTGCCGCTCTGCGCTCGGCATTCCGCGCCATCCGCTCCTCACGTGTTCCCGCGCGCGAGCCAACGCCCCACATGTTCTCGTGAGTGTGGCGTGCGATCAACTCGGCGGTGCGTCGAAAGTAGGGTACGTACTCTGACATGTGTATTGAAGACTCGGAGACAAACGCGCCAAAGTACTTGAGCACTTCGAACTTGACGATGTCCTGGTTGTAGACCTCCGGGTCCTCCATGGCCTTGTAGATCATGGGATACGCGTCCTCGCCCTTGTAACGGTAGTCAAGGAACCACGCCATGTGGTTGATGCCTGCGGCCCAGTACGAGACATCCTCAAATGGGACGTTGATGTACTCTGCCAGACGCATAGCCGTGCCCTGGACGGAGTGACACAGACCGACGTAGCGGATGTCGGTCAGCTCCTTCACAGCCCACGAGAGCATGACCATCGGGTTGGTGTAGTTTAGCATGAGCGCCTTTGGGCATACCCTCTGCATGGTCTGGGCTATATTGATCACGGCGGGGGCGTTCTTGAGAAAGTAGAAGACACCTCCGGGGCCCATCGTATCACCGACCGTATGATTCACGCCGTACTTTTCCGGAATCAGGACGTGGTTCTGACTGGATCCGACACGAATGGATACCGATACATAGTCTGCACCATCCAGTGCCACTTCTAGGTCTGTGGTGGCCTCGATCCGGGCTGACACGCCCAAAGCGGCTACCATCTTTTTCGCGAGCGCTGCCATTGTGTTGAGGCTATCGGGATCTATGTCCATCAAGCATATCGTTGCATCCTGCATCGATGGCCAGGTTAGAACGTCGCCAATTAGCCGTCGCGCGAAAACGTGACTTCCTGCTCCCACGACCGTGATCTTTGCCATTTCGTGTCCTCTCTGTCCTTTGATATACAGTGACGCATACTATCGCGACTCTGAACTATGTCGATCGTACTGTCTGCTTGAGAGCTAGTGTCCGGCGTAATAGATGTGGCGTTCGCTACCTCTCCACACTGCGAGCGTCAAGATGAGTATCATAACGAACAAAAGCCATGCCATCGCTGAGGCATAGCCCATCTTGAAGCTGTAGAACCCCGACCTAAAGAGGTACATCGTATAGAACATGGTGCTGTCTGCCGGCCCTCCGGTACCCCCGCTAATGACAAAAGCCTGTGTAAAGTACTGCAAGACGCCGATCAGACCCGTAACAAAGTTGAAGAAGATGACCGGACTGATCATGGGCAACGTTACGTGCAGTATCTTACGCCACCAGTTGGCGCCGTCCAGTTCCGCAGCTTCGAGGAGGTGCCTCGGAACGTCCTGTAGACCGGCCAGATAGATTACGATCGACCCACCGATGTTCCACAACCCGAGGAGGATCAGGGTCGGCTTTGTCCACATCGGATCGGAGAGCCACGAGGGCGGCGTCAGCCCCACAGCCTCTATGATCAGGTTGATCGGCCCGTAAACCGGATTGAAGAGCCACATCCACAGAATGGTCTGAGCAACCACGGGCGTGATGCTGGGCAGGTAGTATATAGTACGATAGAACGATAGGCCACCGATCTGCATATTGAGCAGCATGGCAATCGCAATCGCGGTAATCGTGCCCAGGAGAAGAGAGAAAAACGCATAATACAGGGTGTTATATAGTGACGTCCAAAAGATCGGGTCATCGGTCAACAGCTCTACATAGTTGCGCGTGCCGACCCATCGGGGAGGGTTGAACACATCGTAACTCGTCAGACTGAGGTAGAGGGACGCCACAAACGGGTATAACGTAAACACCAGCAGGTGCACTAGCCAGGGGGAGATAAAGAACAACCCCGTGAGAAGTGCCTTTCTCTGACGCTGGTCCCGAAGTACACTTGTCATAGTTCTACCCTTCCATATACTCGTTGCCTCGGCCCTATCCCTTCACGCCTGTGAGGCTGATACCTTCGATAAAGGTCCTCTGGGTGAAAAAGAACAGTATGACGATCGGCAGGACCGCCATTGTGGACCCCGCCATGAGCAGCGCCCAGTTCGTTCCGCCATACACTTGTCGCAGACCCATGAGACCAATCGTGATCGTGTACATCTTTTTGTCGCTCAAGTAGATCAGCGGTCCCATAAAGTCGTTCCATGCTCCAAGAAAGCGAAAGAGCGCTACGACCGCCAGGGCAGGCCGTGCCAGGGGCAGCACGATCTGGGCGAGTATTCTGGCCTCTGAACAGCCATCAATGCGGGCCGCATCGAACATTTCCTCTGGTATCGTCATAAAGAACTGGCGGAGAAGGAACGTGAACCAGGCACTGGCAAAGAATGAGGGCAGGATCAGGGGCCAGAACGTGTTCACGAGTCCAAACTTGTTAAAGATTAGAAACACGGGGATCATGGTGACCTGGTATGGCAGCATCATCGTGGCCAGGACAAGCATAAACATCTTGTCACGCCCGGGCCAGTGGAGGCGCGCAAAGCCGTATGCAGCCATGCTATTGGAGATCAGACTGCCAACAATTGTGGGCACGGCCACGATCATCGTGTTCCAGGCGTAGAGCACCATCGAGGCATCGTACAGAGCCGCAGGGTACGCCTTAAAAGTCACTGGATTGGGGATCCATTGGGGCGGCCACTGGTAGATAATCTCGGGCAACTTTAGCGACGTCGAGATCATCCAATACCAAGGGAATGCAAACAGTACAGCCAGGGGCCAAAGAAGAGCATGTTTCCCAAGGGTGGACAGGCGCTTTACACGTTTCATTCGCCTATTATAGGCCGCATCGGGTTCTTGCCGCCGGACTCTGGAATCAGACAGTTCATTGGCAACCATGTTGGACTCCTGCTCGCAGGTACGGCATCCTATATCTCTCCTGGTAGCGTGGCGCAGGGCACCTAGTACAGGTGCCCTGCTGTTCTGGGGTTGACTATGCTCCCTGGTCAGTCAGGTACTTGGTCCACTCATCCATCACTTCGTCCTGGCACTGGTTCAGGGCTTCCTCAGCCGTCTGCTGGCCGAGGCACGCCCTGTCCTGAGCAGCCGCCTGCCGCTGACCATAATAGTCTGCGATCGGCGTCTTGAACGGGTATACGTAGCGATCAGCCGAGTAGTAGGTCTCCAAGAAGAGATCAAATCCTGGGAACGCGTCAATGACCTTCTTGAACGCGCTACTCTCCGCGACAACCGGGGACATCGGCATGTGTGGCCGGCGACCGGTCATGAAGAGCCCGGCGTACGCTTCAGGGTTCGTTACGCCTGTGAGGTACTTGACGAGCTGCCAGGCCTGCTCTGGGTGAGGGCAGTTGCGAGGGATCACCGGTATGTCGCCATAGGTGAACACGGAGCTTCCGGGATGATCCGGATGCTCGGGCACCGGCCACAGTCCGTACTCCCAGCCCTCCGGCCTGTACTCAAGCAATGTGCCCATGTTCCAGGGGCCACTGTGCTCCATGCCGTAGCGGCCGATCAACAGAGGGTTCTGAGGGCTGCCGCCCTCCTGAGCTGCGCGGAACTCGGTGATCTTGGTCCACCCATAGCGTTTGCCGTACCCGGACATCCACTCCAGGCACTGAATGTTGTTGGGGTGGTTAGCAGTGGGAGCTCCATCGGCGTCGAGCCATTGGCCGTCGAACGCAGGCATGAACGGGCGCATCCAGGTCGGCGTGAACCCAATACGTTTGATGTTCGGGCCCTCGAACAGGTAGAGGCTATCGGCAAATTCATCCAGTTCGTCAAAGTCTTTGGGTGGGGCATTCTGATCGATGCCAAGCTCGTCGAAAAGGCCTTTGTGGTAGTAGAACATATAGTGTTGCGCCCACTGCGCGACACCGTATACCTTGCCCTTGTACCGGCCGATCTCCCACAGCGGCGGGTGGATCGCGGCTTCCAGTTCATCGAGCTCACCCGCTGCCGCCACGGCCTCCAATGGCACGATACCATCTTTCTCAGCCATCGTGTAGACGCGACCTTCCGAGTTCCACATCATTGCCGCATCAGGGGGGTTGCCCGCGGCCACGCCAGTCAGCATCTTGGCCATGTACACGTCCCACTCTGTGCGTGTTACCGTGACCTTGATCTCAGGATAGTCCTCCATAAAGGAGGCCGCGATTCGATCAACCAGGTCGCCAAAGGTGCCTCCCCACGGATGCCAGTAGATAATCTCCACGGGCTCTACGGAGGCGGGCTTGGCGACCTCCTGCTTTGTCTCGGCGACCTCCTTTGGAGCTTCTGTCGCCTCCTCAGCCTTCGGCGCACACGCACCGACGAGCAATGCTGCGCCCCCAATTGTCGCCATCCTCAAGAGTTCTCGACGACTTAGCTTCGCTGTCAACATCACTGTCCCTCCTGGTACATGATCCTGTCGGCAATCTCACACCACATCTGCGCCTCTTAGCCTGGCCTTCACCTCCTTGTATTCTCTTGCGCGCTGCCATCATACTGCCGATTATAGTAATGGTTTGCATACGTATCAAGGCAATCTCGGCAATTAGAGCATCATGTGGCCGTGGCAGTACTAGATTGACGGTGTCTCCCACTCGCGGCCTGCAGCGCGCTGACTCCTCCTATTTGGTCGCATTGAACTCATCGACCACCGAATTGTCGACAACTTGACGCAGCTCCACCTAGCACCCCACCGCACTGCGTCTTGCCGAAGATTGCTGGTCTCCCGTCCTGCGCCTACTCCCGATGCTCAGCTAGGATATGCAGTTGTTGCCGTGCTCATGTCGCGGCTACAGACGACTGTCGCATAGGAGTCCCGAGTCTCCGGCGGGTTACAACACCCCTTTGCCGCCACTAATCGACCTCCTGTGCAGCATCTCAAGCGTTCACATCTCGCGCACGTGGTCGATTGGTATTGGTTCTGGGTGGCACCCTACATTCGTTGTTCGTCGGGTTGCAGCATGCGATCGCTCTGCGGCGTCGCACGACTATTGAGCAGTTGCTCCAGGGCAACCGTGGCCGCTCCCAGCGAAGCGGCTCTGGTGCCGAGTTCGCTGACGACAACGTCTACGGCCGCGCAGACTTCTGACATCGCGTGCAAAGTGATCTCGCTACGCAGACCTTCTATGATCACTGGTCCCAGTGTGGTGCCGACCCACGAACCTAGGATGACTACTTTGGGATTCAGCACGCTAATCAGCGTAGCGATTGCTGCTCCGAGGTAGCGCGTCGTTATCGTAAGCGTTCTTTGCGCTGTCACGTCGCCGCGCTTCGCCGCCTCCCCCAGCGCCTCGATGCAACTGCGCTCATCCGTCTGATCGAGTAGAGGGCTGTCCGGCTCCAGTTCCCTCAGCGTCTGCAGGATCCCCGGGGCGCCGACATAGGCCTCGACGCAGCCTCGGTTGCCACAGCGGCACGGCCTGCCGTCGTACACCAGCGTCGTGTGACCCCATTCGCCAGCCGCATTTGTGGCCCCGCGCAGCAGCGTGCCATGCACCATGGCGCCGGCCCCTACTCCCGTGCCTAGAACGACAGTCACCGAATTGTCTGTACCACGCCCGGCTCCAAACCAGGCCTCGGCGATGGTGTAGAACTTGAGCGTGTTATCCATGTAGATCGGGGTGGAAAGACGCTGCCGCAGGACGTCTAGAACTGGGACTTTATTCCACCCCCAGTTGGGGGCGTGTAGGGCGATGCCGTGTACAGCGTCGAAGACACCGGGCATAGCCACCCCTACGCCTACCAGTCGCTCGCAGGACAAGCCATGATCATACAAGAGCGCATCGATGCAATGGCACAGAATGTCCACTATCGAGGAGGGGTGAGTGTCTGCCGGTGAGACCGGCACCTGCATCTGGCCGCACAAGCGCAACGCGCCGTCAAAGAGCTCCAGTGAAATGAAGGTCGCAGTTACCGCAATGCCTATACAGTATCCCAGTGCGGGATTCAGGCCATAGACAGCGCCCGGCCGGCCGCCCGCGGAGTCTTCCTGGCCCACCACGATCACTTTACCCTCGGATTCAAGGCTAGAGATCACGTTGGAGACGGTTGCTGGGCTCAGTCCGGAGCGTGAAGCGAGGTCGCGACGGCTCATGGCGCCCGCGGTGATCAGGTCGTGCAGCACGGTAGAGCGGTTGATGCGCCGCACGTCGCGGGCCGTGGCCCTGGTCCGTCTGGTGTATAGAGGGGTGAGCACAGGACACTCCCTTATTCTGCACCTGCACTTTACACTGATATATTCATAACACATATGAAAAGTGTTGTCAATGGATTTTGCGGCGTTGTTTGGACAGAAGGCCAGTGAAGGCGCATATGAACGCGTTTGCGTGTTATGAGACAGATCTGGGTGGCCCATGCCTGCACATAGCGGACCACATTATTCTGCATACCATCTCTTGACATCCCACAGAATTATGTGTATACTATCCACAGAATTCTGCGGATAGGTATGGAGCAAGTACTATGGCAGATAGCCGATTTGAACAGGGCCGGGCAGGGACGGGTTCGCGGCCAGCTGCAGGTCCCGATACCGCCACGGTGCTCGCGCGCTGGCGCAAGCGCGCCGGCGTCTCACGCCAGCGGCTTGCCGACCTCTCCGATGTGAGCGCCACGTATGTGCGCACCATCGAGGCCGGCGTGGATGACCAGGGCCGCGAGGTGGTGCCCTCGGCCGCGATCATGCAGAAACTGGCGCGCGGTCTGGCTCAGGCGACCGCGGCAGAAGCCCAGGCCGCTGGCGCTGAGCTGGAACACCGGATCTATGCCGAGTTGATGGCCGCCGCCGGATACCTGCCACCCGCACCGGCGCATCAGACATCCGGGGCGCCACCAGCGTCCGAGGGAGCATCCTCTGCTGCCGCCAACGTGACGCCGGCCGCGGATGGTCCTGCATCGCCTGCCCATCGCGTGAGCGAGGCCGGCACGGACGGTCGCGGTGAGCAGGGCCAGCGGCGTTACGGCCGGCCCGTACAGATGATCGCGTTGGATGAGCCGTATCCGGGCCGTTCCGTCACGCTCACGCTGCGCGATCCCCGGCTGCGCGAGCATCTGCAGCCGCTGTTGGAGCGCTGGGAGACCTTGAGCTCTGACGATCAGGCGCTGCTGCTGGGCATCATGGCCTGGGTCCATGAGCGCTACCAGTCAAGTCAAGACAGACATTCTGGAGGTCGATGATGTTTAATCCCCTGGCCTATGCCAATGCCGCACCGGCCGGCGTCGCCGTGCTGGAGGCCGTGACCGTCGAGGGTAACCCCCTCGCCACCATGCCCTTTGTGCCCCTGCGCCGCACCACGGTCAACGGCCGCTGGGAGGGGCCGCTGGCGGCGCTCACGATCACCCACACCTATGCCTACACCCGCGCCCAGTGCGACCGCGTGCTGGAGGCGATCTATCGCTTTCCGCTCCCGGGCGACGCCGCGGTGCACCGGGTGGTGGTGACCTTTGGTGATGTCGAGATCGTCGCCGAGCTCAAGGAGCGCCAGGCGGCCGAGCAGGCCTATGAGGAGGCCAAGCGCAAGGGCCAGCAGGCGGCGCTGACCACGCGCGAAACGCCGGATGTGTTCACTTTGCACGTTGCCGGCCTGCAGCCCGATCAGGAGGTGGTGGTCGAGACCACGTGCGTGCTCCTGTCCGCTGCCGAGGGACCCGGATGGTCGCTGCGGATCCCGCTCACCACAGCGCCCCGCTACACGCGTGCCGATGAGCGAGGCCATCGGGGCGCGCAGGCCCAGCCTTTGGCCGTCTACCGGGATCCCGGCCACCGCTTTGCCCTGGACCTGATCACGGCCGGCGGGAGCATCAGCAGCACGACCCATGCGCTGCGGATGAGTGACGAGG
>CAZMAI010000106.1:0-9196 GCA_964564195.1 uncultured Anaerolineales bacterium
ATGGCAACCGCCAGGGCAGCCCGGACGGGCCTCAGTGTGGCACGGGAGAAAGGTGTCGATCTTTCGCGCACGCGCTCCATGGCGACGCTGATGCTGGGTCGCATGGAGGATGCGCCCGCGTTCAACGCGCAAGCCCTGGCCGCTGGTATCACCCTGAGCGAGAGCGACCGTCGCTGGGCCGGTATCTCCGTCGCCCGCGAGGCCTACCGTCTGCTCCAGGACCAACAGATGGAAACCAAGTTGCTTCTTGCCTCCATGCGCCTTGGGCCCGTAGTGGACGGCAGGACACATATCTGGCACCTGGAGCAACTGGCAGGCGGTGATACGGTGCTGACAATCTTTCCCAACATCCTCGCCAGTTTCATGCAGGGCTATGCTGATGCCCCCCTGCAACCGACCATCGAAGAGCCCGTTCCAACTGAGGTCATGGAGCGCCTACAGCAGGTGCCCTACTTTGCACAGGCTTACCAGCAGGATGGCGTCGCGCCAGCGGACTATGGCTCCCTGCCTGGCCTTGTTGCGACGGCTGCTTCGTTCTCACAGGCGATGCAGTCCGTGGACAACATCGCGGGCGAGATCTATCGGGGTCACGGCAACGGATAATGGGCTCCGCCAACGGCCAGATTCAGGCCAGAAGCCAGAAGGCCTTGACAGATCAGGGCGGCCGGTAGAGAATTGGGGTGAGCGTGAATCGGTGATCTGCTCCGGGCAATGCAACCCGGGGCATCAAGATCGATCTTGTATCACAATGCAGGTGAAAGGAGCAAGTGATGAGTGACGCATTGGGCAGTGCCACTGCCAAACAGGCGGAGGAGCGCTTCCCCCGCAAGCTGCGCATGGGCATGATCGGCGGCGGACGCGGGGCCATGATCGGCGCGGTACACCGTCGGGCGGCGATGCTGGATGGCGGCGTCGAACTGGTAGCTGGGGCCTTTAGCTCTACGCCGGAAAAGGCGCTGGAGAGCGGCCGCGACCTCTACGTTCCTGAAGACCGCAACTATGGCTCCTGGCAGGAGATGCTGGAGGCCGAGTCCGCGATGCCAGCCGAAAAGCGCCTGGACTTTGTATCGGTGGTCACACCGAACCACGTGCACTATCCCGTCTCGCTGGCCTTTGCCAACGCAGGCTTTAACGTCGCCTGCGACAAGCCGCTCTGCCACACAGTTGAGCAGGCGATGGACCTGGTCAAAGCAGCCGAGGACAACGATATCGTCTTTGCTGTGACCTACAACTATACAGGGTATCCGATGGCCAAGCAGGCGCGCCGGATGGTTGAGGAAGGCGAACTGGGCGAGATCCGCAAAGTGATCGTGGAATACCCCCAGGGCTGGCTCGCTGACCGGATCGAAGCCGATGGTCAGAAGCAGGCCGAATGGCGCACCGATCCGGCGCGCTCCGGTATCGCTGGCGCGATCGGGGACATCGGCAGCCACTCTGAGAACCTGATGAGCTACATCACGGGACTCGAGATAGAGGCTATCTGCGCTGATATCACGACCTTTGTGCCGGGTCGCCTTCTGGATGATGATGGCAACGTCCTCCTCCGCTTTAAGAACGGTGCCAAGGGCATTCTGCAGGTATCGCAGATCGCCGTTGGAGAGGAGAACGGCATCAAGATCCGTGTCTGGGGTACCAAGGCAGGCCTGCGCTGGGAGCAAGAGGACCCTAACTACCTGTATGTGGTGAGCAACTCGGATCCGGTCAAGATCTACAAGCGCGGTAACGGCTATCTGTATGAAGAGGCAGCCGCAGCCAGCCGTATCCCGACCGGACACCCGGAAGGTTACTTTGAGGCGTTCGGCAACATCTACAAGGCATTTACGGACACGATCCGCGCCAGGATCTCGGGTGTGGCACCCGGCAAACTGGCCACCGACTTTCCCGGCCCCAAAGAGGGCGCTCGGGGCGTGTACTTTATCCACAAAGTTGTCGAGAGCTCGCAATCCGACGTCAAGTGGTTGCCTTACAACCCGCCGGTGTGATGAGAGCCGGATTGGCACCACAATAACACAGAGAGGAATACACAACAATGGCAAGACCAGTCACCCTATTCACCGGACAGTGGGCAGATCTGACGCTGGACACTGTGGCAGAAAAGGCGGCGAGCTTTGGCTATGACGGCCTGGAGCTGGCCTGCTGGGGCGATCACTTTGAGGTCGATCGTGCCCTTTCGGAGGATGGCTACATCCAGAGCCGCTGGGATATACTCAACAAGCATGGCCTCAAGTCCTGGGCGATCAGCAACCACCTCGTCGGGCAGTGCGTGTGCGATGATCCCATCGATGAGCGCCACAAGTCTGTGCTGCCGCCCCGCCTGTGGGGCGACGGCGACCCCGAGGGTGTGCGCCAGCGCGCAGCGCAGGAGCTGGCTGATACCGCCCGCGCTGCCAAAGCCTTTGGCGTCCCGGTGGTAAATGGCTTTACAGGCTCCGCCATCTGGCGACTGCTCTACTTTTTCCCGCCAACGGGGATGGACCAGATCGACGCCGGCTACAAGGATTTCGCTGATCGCTGGAACCCGATACTCGACGTCTATGACGAAATGGGCGTACGCTTTGCGCTCGAGGTGCACCCGACAGAGATCGCGTACGACATTATCACCGCCAGGCGCGTGCTGCAGGCGCTAAACTACCGCGAGGCGTTTGGGTTCAACTTTGACCCGAGCCATCTGATCTGGCAAGGCGTGGATCCAGTGCGGTTCCTGCAAGAGTTCCCCGACAAGATCTATCACGTGCATATGAAGGACTCTGCCGTAATGCTTGACGGGTACTCGAGCATCCTGAGCTCCCATCTCAACTTTGGCTCCCCGCATCGCGGCTGGGACTTTAGGTCGCCGGGCCACGGGGATGTCAACTTTGAGGCAATCATCCGTGAGCTTAACCGGCTCAACTATCAGGGGCCGCTCTCTGTAGAGTGGGAGGACTCGGGCATGGACCGCGAGTTCGGCGCACGGGATGCCGCTGAGTTCACGCGCAAGGTCGACTTTCCTGCCTCTTCGGTGGCCTTTGACGCCGCCTTTGGCGACTGATCGCGCTCCTGTCCATCGATCGCATGTACACAGGCCGCCCCCATCCGGGGGCGGCCTTTACATTGCAGAGAGCGATTAGGCCCGAGCTCGCCGGGCGCGAACAAACAGCAGTCTGAACATCGCTGGCTTGAGCCGGTTCCAGGCGCTCAACGCCTGGTCGCGCTCCTGCGGCGTCATGGCGCCCGTGGCATACCGCGCGCGCACATAGGCCGTACTGATCGCATCGACATCGCGCGCGATGTCGCCAGAATACGAGCCTCGCGCCTCCAACTCGTCCGCCAGTGATGCCAGGAACTCGCCGGGCGTCTGTCCATCCTCTGGGTACAGATTCAGCCAGGAAGCTCTGCGTGCCAGGGCTGCGTAGATGCGCCGGATGACCTGGCGGCTATCCGTGCCACTGGTTGGGCGGTACGGCACGCTGCCAGAGACCCCCAGAGCAAGGCCCACCGTCAGCACCAGCACGAGCGCTCCGCCTCCGATGCCGCGCCACGGTATCTCAAGAGCCGGGGCAGGCTCGCTCATCACGGGGCGATCCGGCAAGACATAGCTCTGGTCGCCGCCGGCGAACGCCCGCGGCAACTCGGTGGGCGTTGGCTCAAACTCGATCCAGCCCAGCCCGGGGAAATAGACCTCCGCCCAGGCATGGGCGTTCTGTCCCGTCACCCGCCAGCGCTCCTCCAGGTAGTCATAGGTGCCCATACCGTAACCCGAGGCATACCGGCTGGCGACGCCAACCGAGCGGAGCATCACAACCATGGCACTCGCGGAATAGTCACAGTAGCCCCGTTGGAGATCGAACAAAAAGTACTCGACAATGTCCTGGTCCAGTGGAGGCGGAGCGACATCCAGATCGTAGGTATAGCCGCGCAGATAACTCTCGATGGCACGCGCTTTGTCGTAGCGTGTCTCTGCACCGGCCGTATCGACGATCTCCAGGGCAAGTGCCGCCACCCGTGCCGGGATCTCGGGCAGCGCTACGTAGCGCTCCGCGATTTCGGGGGTGTAGGCATCTTCCGCCGCGCGCAGCTCCTCAACGGTAGGCTGGGGCACGTACGAAACGACCGTATATTCGTCGGCATCCACTGCGAGCGCGACGAAATCACCCTCTCCCCTGTATAGCACCTGGTAATCCTGGTCCACGGACACAGGCTCGTTGATGGCAAAGACCACATTGCCGCGGACCTCGCGCAATGTAAAGGTCTGCGTGACAACCGTGTTGGGATACACGATCTCTGTCCAGCCCTGCTCAGGAGCAAAGGACAGGGTGTTGCGCTCGCTGGTATCCCATCCGCTCCCGTTATAGACGTCATACGTCCGCTGTCGCCAGTAGCGGCGTTCCACAAAACGTCGCGGATCCATCGCCTCCGCACCTGCCATCTGTTCCAGTACATCAAGAGGCGGTGGCGGCGGATCGCTGATGGTAACCATCATCACCGTGCGATCACTCACGTCTGCGCCGAGTCCCACCTCGTGGGGCAGCACCCCAACGGCGATATCCCGAGAGCTGGCGGACGCTGGCTCGGGAACGGGATCACGGCCGGCGAACACACGGTCCAACTCGTCGTAGATGGACTCGAGCGTCGGCCCGAAGCGATCCCAGAAGGCATACACCGCTCGGTTGTACGTCGTGTACGGCATGGCAAGCGCCAGCACAAGAGCTAGGACTGCGATGGCTGCTCCGGCAAAGAGCGAATCGCGCCTGAGCTCGGTAGAGAAATCCACGCCGAAACGTTCCCAGATCGCATGCATCCGGTTCATATTGGCATAGGCAAGAATCACTAGCATGGAGCCGATATAGACCTGAACGTGTGCCAGGCTCAGGCGCGTGACAGCAGAGTTGGCCACCACGGCGATCCCAAGAGGCAACAACGACGCCATCGGGCGCTCATTCCGCATCATCTCAAAGGTCGCGTTCCAGGCCAGGACCCAGGTCGCCAGCGACACCAGGAACCAGAGCACAGTGACGTCTTCGCTCACGCCCCCAACGCGCACGACCGAGAACCAGGAACGCAGAGCGGCAACACTGGCCTCTGCATTGGCGACGACATGCTCCGCGGTCGCAACAAAAGGCATGGGCGAGGGCATCGCACGGGAGTATGCCCACTCAAGCAGCCAGCCGACGGCGCCTGCAACATCCCCAAGCAACAGACCAAGGCCAGGCAGCACGCCGGTGGCGTACTGTGCAGCATACAGAACACCCAGCGACAGGCCGACCGCCCAGGAGACCCAGGTCTTCCAGCGTGATCGTGCCAGTATCGCCGCAAGGATGCTGCTCCATAATGCAGGCAGGAGCAACCGTTCCGCCGCTGGTACCCACCCGCTGGAGAGGATGCTCAGGGGCAACGTCACGATAGCGACAAAGACCAACAGGTAGAGGAGCCAATCAAATCGTGCCCGGTGCCTGGCGAGTGTGGCGGTTGTCATCGCGGCTCTACTCCGGGGCCTACCGGCACCCACTCACTCTGTGCGCGCGGGTTCACAACGACGACGCGCCCGGTGCCAAGCACCTTGTACTCTGGTTCCTCGGGTGCCTGCGTATCCGGGTGGAGGCCATGCCCTTTGCCGAGCACATGCGAAGCCACGCCAAGATCGGCCAGGGCCCCCTGTACTCCCGCGAGGGACGGCCCGCCATCAAAGCTGGAGCCATCCATCAGCATGACTGTTGGCGTGATGCCATGAGTGAGCAGCACACCCAGACCATCAAACCAGGCCGGGTCAGCCGAAGGTGTGATGACCGCCACGGACATGTTGCGGCTCAACGCCGGCATTGCCAGCGACAAGAGATCATGCAAGTTGACCTGTGATACGGCATAGACCGGTGCGAGCACGCGCAAGAGTTCCCATAGCTGCTCATGGCCCTTGCGAGGCGGAATCAGGATCGGCGAGGCGGTGTGCGTAATCAGGCCCACAGCGCGGCCCTCATGAATTGCCTGACCTGCGAGCGATGCAGCCAGGGTCACCGCGTACTCCACCGTAGACTCTTCGCCCTTGCCAACGTGGACGGCCTGGTCCATGTCCATTACGATCCACAGGTCGCCCGAGGGCTCGCGATCAAACACCTTGACCAGAAGCGTCTCGGCACCGGGCAGTGATCGCCGCGCCGTGGAGCGCCAGTGAATCTGCTTTAGCGCGTCACCATGCACATACGATCTCACAGAAGACGCGTTCGTCGTGAACGCAAGGCTGCGCACCGAAGCACGGCCCGCCCCACGGTCGAGGCCGCGCTCGTGGAGCAGATCAGGGAGCGGGACGACAGCCGGGTAGACAACAAAGCTGTCCGTGTGGTTGTCGCGAAGCTGGACTTCAAAGAGACCAAAGGGGTCGCCCATCGTCGCCACCAGGGGACCGAGGGTATACAGGCCGCGCATGCGGCACGCCCCCTGCGTGGTCCACTGGTGCGAGGAACGCGCCGGCAGCCCAACTGCGCGCGTGGCGTCATAGCCTACGAGGTCGCTGTACTCGCGCACCTCAGCCCAGAGAAGGGGCACCCAGGCGTCATTGTGCATGATCCAGCGTTCCTGCAGGATATCGCCAACCTGGGCCCAGCCGTACCGTCGCAGGCGCTGGATCGAGACGCGCCGCGATAGCGTCGATGCCCACAGAAAAGACATGACAAGGACACTGGCCAACGCAATAAAGACAAAAAAGATCGCCCTGGCAGGCGAGAATACTTGAAGAACAAAGAGACCGAGCACCAGTACTATCGGCAGCCACGAACGGATGCGAACCGTCCGAGTAACCATGCGAAACCTCCTAATAGAGTATACCACGTTTCGGGAGACTCCCCATTTTGGCGCTCACGGTCTGCAACGGCTGTTTGCCAGGAAGAGCCGCCCAAAGTGAATGCCCCAGGTTGACACATCGAGCCCCAGACCGCTAGAATAGCGACGTTGCAGTTGGCCTCGCGGGATCCTTCGAACCCGCGGTTTTCGCGAGGGTTGCCTGGAACGACAGATACGCGACGGGCTCGGTTTGGAGGAGTGGGTCCAGATGAAGCAGATCGCCGTACTCACCAGTGGTGGAGATGCACCCGGCATGAATGCCGCCATTCGCGCCGTCGTTCGCAGCGCCACCGCGGAAGGCCTGCTGGTCTATGGGGTTCACAATGGCTATGCCGGCCTCATCGCTGATGAGATGAGCTACCTCACCCGACGTCATGTCGGGGGCATTATCCAGCGCGGCGGCACTTTTCTTGGCAGCGCTCGATCCCAGGAGTTCTACACGGTTGAGGGCCGCGAACGGGCGATTGAGAATCTGCGTCAGAGAGGCGTAGACGCCCTGGTGGTGATCGGCGGGAATGGTTCACAGACTGGCTCGCTTGCCCTGACAGACATGGGATTCCCGGTGGTAGGGATTGCATCCACCATCGACAATGATCTGCTGGGGACCGATGTGACCATCGGCGTCGACTCGGCGATCAATGTGGCCCTGGAGGCTATTGATCGATTGAAAGTCACCGCCGAATCGCACCGGCGGGGCTTTGTCGTCGAGACGATGGGGCGCGACTCTGGCTATGTGGCCCTGATGGCCGGCATCGCCGGCGGCGCCGAGGTCGTCTGCATTCCCGAGTTTGAGATCACCCCGGCCGAGGTCGCCAAAGAGCTTGGCCTGGCCTTTGAGCGCGGCAAGCGCCGGGCCCTGGTTGTCGTGGCTGAGGGCGCCAAACACGGCGCTCAAGAAGTTCTCGCGTACTGCGAGGAGCACCGGCAAGAGGTCGGGTTCAGCCTGCGACTCACCATTCTTGGCCATGTGCAGCGCGGCCGCACGCCCACAGCTACCGATAGACTCCTGGGCACCCGGCTTGGCAAAGGCGCCGTCGACGCCCTGCTGGAGGGTCTCACGGGTGTTCTGGTGGGGCTCATCGAGGACGCCATCGCCTATACGGACCTCCATGAGATCGGCGGACGTAAGAAAAGTGTCGATGTCGCGCTGTTGCCTTTGGCTCGAGCGATGGCGCAGTAGGCCAGTCGGCACTGCCTGGCCGCTTCAGACGATAGCTGCCGGGCACTCCTGAAATCGCTACGCATTGCAGCAGAAACGGCCCAGGTGATAAGCCGAACAGAACAAGGGAGTTGTTGTGTCGCAGGTAGACGTCGATTGCCAGGTTGAGATTTATACTGACGGGGGTTGCGATCCCAATCCGGGACCTGGCGGATGGGGCGCGATCCTCATCAGCGGCCGCCGCACCAAAGAAATCAGCGGCGCCGAAGCTCGCACCACCAATAACCGCATGGAGTTGACGGCCGCGATCGAGGCGCTGAGACTGCTCCAGCGCACATGCAAGGTGACGCTCTACACGGATTCCACCTACCTCCGCAACGGCATGACTCGCTGGATGTCCCGCTGGCAGGCCCGCGACTGGGTCAAGTCCGACGGCACCCCGGTGGAGAATGCTGATCTCTGGCGTGCCTTGCTCAACGCTGTGGAGATCCATGACGTGGACTGGCACTGGGTCCGGGGACATCGGGGCAATCGCTGGAACGAGCGCGCCGACCGGCTGGCCACCGAGGCGCGGCTTGCCCTGGCTCGTCCGGAGACCGCCGGGCGTACACAGCAGGGCACAGCGACACGGACCAAACCTGCGACCGCCGACTTGCCGCTCTACCAGATCTACGCCCGGGGATGCGCGCTGGGGAACCCCGGTCCCGCCGGATATGGAGCGCTCATCATTGGACCCCAGGCTGAGCACCAGCGCTCGGGTGGCTGGCCCATGGCGACGAACAATGTCATGGACCTCTGGGGAATCATTGCGGGACTCCAAAGCCTGCCAGAGCGAGCGCACGTTACCATTCACACCCCATCCAAGTACGTTATAGACGGGGCCACCCGTTGGCTGCCCAACTGGGAGCGCTCGGGATGGCGCACGCAGTCCGGCCAACCTGTCAAGAATCGTGAGCTATGGCAAGAGTTGAGTCAGGTGATGGGCGATCACGATATCGAGTGGGAGCACCTGTCAGGAACAACTGGCGATGAGAGGGCCGAAAGGGCGATAGCGCTTGCTCGAAGTGAGGCTGAAAAACAACAGACCGCATCTTGATGTATCGGCGTCAACGCCGCCACTCGCATGGGAGCAACAATGGCAAACATCATCACCGTGTCGCGCTTTCCACTCTTGTTCCTGATCGTGATCCTGCTCACACTGCCCTCCCCCGGGGCCAGGCTGGCGAC
>CAZMAI010000107.1:0-9100 GCA_964564195.1 uncultured Anaerolineales bacterium
GGGTCGCTCTTGCGAGAAGCAAACGCTGCCGCGAGTTGGCAAGCCCGTGACGATATGATAGACTGATGGCAGTTAAGAATCAGGTCCATACGACGTAACCACCAGGGCTGCAATGTGTCAGCCAAGGTGCCAATCCTGGGTCAATGATGACAGGTGGCTATGTTGGGTCAACTTTTTCTCGGCGGTATCGTAATCGCGGCGGCTCTCATGGCCGTCTTTTCAGAGCGTGTCGTGGTGAGCGCGGTAGCCCTGGCTGTGGGCAATACCGCGCTCGCCGTGCTTTTGATGCACAGCGGTGCCGCGCTCGCAGGTATTGTTCAGCTTAGTGTCGGCGTGGGCGTCCTCTCTGCGCTGTTTCTTGTGTCCATCAGCCTCACTGAACGCATGGGCGAGCGCTCAGAGGACGGTGACGCCTGATGCGTGAGCGTCGCCGTCGCCTGGTGCTGCTGGTCGCTTTGCTGCCTTTGGGCGCACTGTTCTCCTGGCTGTGGATGGCTCCACACTATCAGCCTCTGCCTCTGCCCGAACCCGCCACACTGATGCTGCGCCCGGCCGATCTCGTTCTTCAACTCGCTTTGATGCTGGTCGCTGCCCTGGGCATTCGCACGCTTTTGCCTTCCGATGATGAGACAGACCAGAGAGGCACGGAGCGATGAACGAACTGCTGCTTCTAGGCCTTGGGCTGGCACTACAGGGCATCGGCATAGTTTGCTTGCTCACACGCCGGCGTGCACTGAAGGTCGTATTTGGTCTCAACCTGATGCTGCAAGGTGCCCTGCTGCTGATCGTTGCGGCAGGACTGGAAAACGGCCAGATGGCCATGGCACAGGGCATCGTCATCGCTGCCCTGTTGGTCGAGACTGTAGTCATGGCGATCACGCTGGCGCTGCTGCTGAACATTCACCGACACTACCCGGAGGGGCTTATCGATGATGTCAACCGCCTCAGAGGCTAAATGCTGAGCCCGGCGCTGGGTGCATTGCTGCTGGTCCCGCTGTTGGGTGCAGTTGCTCTGTTTTGGCGTGGTCATCAGAGGTCTGTGCGCCTTGGGGTGTGGACCGCGCTGGTGCTTGTCACAGGGTGGGCGAGTGTTGCCGTGATGGCGGAGGCAGATCCTGCGCTCGGTCCCTTGCCTGGCCCCATGGGCGCTGCTTTGAGCTGGAGCCTCGGCGGGACCAGTGCGCTACTGGCGCTGGCGGCCTCCTGGCTGGTGGTGATCGGACTGGCGCCGTTTGGGCGTCCGCTGGAGGACGGCCCTCCTGCGTACCAGGCCACCGCGCTCATGTTTCTCAGCGTGGTGCTTTCCGCACTCACGGTGGATGACCTGCTCATCCGGGTTATATCTCTCGACCTCGGTTCGTTGATTGTGTGTGCTCTTCTCCTCTTTTCTGTCGCGCCCTCTGCCCGTTTCGCCGCCCTCTGGAACTATGCCCTGCTCTTTATGGGCGATCTCGCATTCCTCGCCATGGCGCTGGTTCTCCACAGCATTGCTGACACGTGGAACATTGACGCTGCTCTCAATCAGGCCGTGATAGCAGCACCAGGTATGCGCTGGGCCGTGCTTGGCGCGGGCTTGCTGGCAGCCTGGGTCAAGCTGGCTCTGCCACCATTGAGCAGATGGCTGCGTGCCTTTGATAACCGGCTCGGGCTTGCACCAACCCTGGTGGCCAGCGCTGGACCTCCACTCCTCGGAGCCTATCTGCTGTACAGGTTGCGCCCTCTGGTGCAGGCGACAGGCTGGCCGGCTACCGTGCTGTTGTTCGGTGCCGTTGCGCTTTCGAGCATCATGCTGCTGTGGCGCTGGATCAAGGATCGAGACGCGTGGGATGCTGCGCTCGCTGTCCATGCGTTGCTGGGCGTAATACTGCTGTTTACGCCACTGTATCGCGCATATCTCCTGGCCTTTGTTCCGGTCCGCCTCGTGCTCTGCATCATGCTCCGCAATGCCCACCAATCAGCTCAAGGACCGGTACCATTCGCCGAGAGTGTCCCCGAGATCTTGCAGCGTTTTGCCGCCCTGGCAGCGGGCTATGACGGGCTCTGGACGAGGGCCCTTGTCGATGGCGCGCGCGCACTGCTATCCCGCGCCAGAGAGACTGCCATGGCCGTGGACGCTCGGTCACATCATGCACTGGAGCGGGCAGTATATAGTGTTACACACGTTGGCAGTTGGCTTTCTGGGCATCACTCGGGCAAGTTGAGAAGGAGCCTGCTTTGGGCACTGTTCGCACTCATTCCCGTGTTGCTCGTGCTGTTCCTCTCGCGGGGGGAGGGGTGACGTGACCTGTCACCTGCCCCTGACTATGCCTATGTTGCTTACTCTGCTGGTACCCTGGATAGGTGCCGGGCTCGTCCTCCTGTTGCGCTCACGTCCCTATGTGCAGATCGCTCGCGCTGCGCTGGCAGTTGTCGTCGCAACCGGAATTGCTCTGGCATGGGCCTGGTTTTCGCAGCAGCAGACGCCGGGGACGGCGGTGTGTCTGCCGCAGCAGCGTATACCCGCGCTGCATTGGCACTTTGCACTGGACGGGCTCGCGTTGACCTACGCAGCCAATGTGATTCTGGTGACACTGCTTGCGGTCTGGTACGCACAGGGATATCTGCGCCACGTGCGGAACCCTGCCCTATGCTATGCGCTGCTCTTGCTCTTTTCGGGTTCCATGCTCTGCGCGCTTCTCGCCAACGACGTGTTCCTATTCCTGGTTTTCTGGGAGGTGATGCTCATCGTGTCGGCGGGTCTCCTGCTGGGCTGGGGTGATGGCAGCGACGTTCCCGCGGTTACGCTGCGATACTTTGTGTACTCGCAGACAGGGTCGCTCTTCCTTCTCGGGGCCCTGGCCTACCTGGTTTCGACAACAGCAAGCACCCACCCTGCCGAGATAGCGGCGGGGATTACTCTGGTGACGCCCTCGGCACTTGTGGCCATTGCCGTTGCGTTGCTGATTGGATTTGGCGTCAAAATGGCGATTGTCCCCATCCACGGCTGGCTACCCGACGCGCACTCCGTCGCGCCCATGCCCGTCACAATCATGTTGGCTTCGGCCATGCTGGCCATGGGCGCCTATGGCATGATGCGTTACATGCTCCTTGTGCTGGGGCCGGTGGCGCTGCAGCCGTTGCAGCTCACCATCCTTATACTTGGCATCGTCTCCCAGGTGCACGGCGCACTGATGAGCCTTGCCAGCCAGGACGTCAAGCGTATCGTGGCCTACAGTAGCGTCAGCCAGATGGGCTATATCCTCTTCGGCCTTGGAACACTGTCCGCCCTGGGGGCTCAAGGCGCGCTGTATCACGTCGTGGCGCACGGCGTCATAAAGTCGCTTCTGTTCATGGCCATTGGCCTGGTGATCCACAGCACGGGGAGACGCTCCATTGACGCTCTGGGCGACCTGTGGAAGCGCCAGCGTGGCGCCATGATTGCCCTGGGCGTGGGTGCGGCTGCGCTGGCGGGTATCCCTCCTCTCGCCGCTTACCTGGGCGAGTGGCGGATCCTGTCTGCCGGTCTCGTATCCGCCTATCCTGTCGCTGGCTATGTAGCGCTCTTCGCCCCGCTCTTGACCGCCGCCTACGGTATCGCACTGGTGGGACGGCTGGCGTTGGCCCCGCTGCCCGCAACGTTGGACATGGCGGTAGTGCCACGCGCCATGCGCGGGAGTACGACGATGGCAGTCGTGCTGGTCATCGTGCTGGGTATGGCGAGCGGTGCGCTGGACGGTTGGCTCGGCTCGGTCATCGGTGATGCTCTGGGGGTCGGTCTGTGAGTAGCCTTTCTCTTCCGCAGCCTGTGGCTCTCTTGCTCGTGGGCGCTGTCGGCGTGTATACCCTGGCGCGGCTGCTGCCCAATCGTAACACTCTGTTGGCAAGTTTCACCGCCCTTTGCCTCGCCCTGGCACTGTGGCGCGGACTGGCCTTGAATGATGCTTTGGTGGCGCAACCTGTTCAGGACTCACTGGCCGTTTCGGCTGCGCGCACCTCAACCGGCCCTGGGGTGCTGCTGGTGCTTGTAGCCCTGGTTTTGGGAATCATGGTGGCCATCTATGGTGGCATTTACATGTCGCGAGACAGACGCATCGATAGATACTACCCTATGCTCCTGCTAATGCTGGCTGGCACCGTAGGCACGATTCTCGAGCAGGATCTGTTTACCATGTACCTGTACATCGCCCTCTCCACGGGGGCCTCTTATGTGCTTGTCGCCTTTCGACGCGAAACCGATACCGCCATAGAGGCCGGATTCAAGTACGCCATTATGGGCAGCATGGGATCTCTGCTCATGCTATCCGGAATCGCCCTGGTGTGGCGGGGCACCGGTACCCTGGCATTGCCCATGGCACTGAATCCTGCCGACCCCTGGCAACTGCTGGGTATGGCTCTGCTTGCCTTTGGGCTATTGGTCAAGTCCGCGATCTTCCCGTCGCATACCTGGCTTCCGGATGCTCACGGCAGAGCGCCGAGCAGCGTGAGTGCACTCCTCTCAGGCATTGTGGTACCTGTCCAATTGTACACCCTGGTCCGCTTGGGCCTGGGACTCGGTGTGCACCGGACAAGTTTTGGCTGGATGCTTGCCGTAATGGGTATCGTCTCTATGCTGGCAGGGAATCTCCTTGCGCTGAGGCAGACCTATGGAAAACGTCTGCTCGGGTACTCTACCGTAGCGCATCTGGGGTATATGCTGGTCGCCTTTGGTCTCGGTATGGCCTACGAATCGCCAGAGACCTTTGCCGCTGGCCTGCTTCTGCTGGTGAGCCATGCCCTGCTCAAGGGCCTGGCCTTTTTGGCCAAGGGCGCGTTGCATTACTACTATGACGCCACGTTATTGGTCGATCTGGACGGGCTGGCCCACCGAGCCCCGCTCGCCTCCGGTCTGCTGATATTCGCTGTCCTCGGACTCGCCGGGCTCCCGCCGGCGCCGCTCTTTGTCGCCAAGCTTGGCCTGTTTTGGGCCCTGCCTGGGCTGGCGGGAAAAGCTGTGATTCCGATGATTGGGCTCATCGTGCTGGGGACTCTGATCGGCCTGGGATACTATCTGCCCATCGTGGGGCGTCTGCTGCATCACCCCGCGCATGCTGCTGAGGCGGAGACGCACGGCCACTGGATACAGATTCCTATCCTGGCGTTGGGGGTGGCGGCCGTAGCCGTCGGCCTCTGGACCACCCCCCTCTGGAAGGCAGCTCTTGAAGGGGCTGCGCAGATACTGGCGCTCGCGCCTCTGTAGGGGGGTCGTATGGGTACGGTGCTTGTGGGGCTACTGGTCTTTATCGGCGTGGGTGCGGTGTTATACCGCGTGGGCGGTCGCATCGCACCTGGGGCCAGCGATCAGGGCGCCAAGCGGCAACCCTACGCTTGCGGCCAGGACCTGATACCGGCGGGCGAGCAACTCTCCTATGGACGCTTCTTTCGGCTTGCACTGCTCTTTATCGTGGCTCACATCGCTGCACTCATTGCCATGCTGCTCTCGCTTGTTGGCACCGGCTGGCCGCTGGCGCTGATCTATCTGGCAGGGGTTGGCGTCTGTGTGCAGATTCTTACGGCGGAGACAGACGAACATGATTGATCGCATCGTGCGCTGGGCCCGTAAAAAGTCACCCTGGATCCTGCACTATAACAGCGGCGGGTGTAACGGGTGCGACATCGAGCTCCTGGACGCGCTCACGCCCCGCTATGATGTCGAGCGGCTGGGCATCCTCAAAGAAGCATCCCCTCGACACGCCGACATTCTGATCTGCACAGGCCCGGTGACGCTCAAGTCGCGTGGCCCGCTGCTGCGCATTTATGAGCAGATTCCAGAGCCCAGATGGGTTGTCGCTTTGGGCTCCTGCGCCTGCAGTGGGAGTGTCTTTGCCGGCAGCTATCACGTGCTCGGCGGTGTCGACCAGACGCTGCCGGTGTCCATGTACGTGCCTGGCTGCCCCTGCCGCCCAGAGGCGATTATCTCGGCCCTGGCCGACCTGTTGGAGAAGATATGACAGTGAATGACACGCTGCTTACAGCGCTGGCAAGTGTGCTACCGGGAGCCGTTCCTGACCGCGACAGCATTGCCGGTGGGGAGACCGTATTCGACTGCGCGCCGGAGCACATGCTGGATGCGTTTCGCGCGTTGATGGAGAGCGGAATCAGGGTGCACCTGAGTGCGATCACGGCACTGCCTGCAGACGAAGGCACGCTGCTGCTCTACCATCTCTGGATAGATTCAGGCGTGACGCTTCGCGTCCGCTGCCTACGAAACGAGGCGCCCTCGCTCACACCCCTGCTGCCTGCTGCCAGCTGGTACGAAAGAGAAGCCCACGACATGCTGGGAGTACGGTTCCTCGGGCACCCCAATCTGGAGCCATTGCTGCTCGCGGCGGAATGGTCCGGGCCTCCACCGCTGGCCCGCCAGGAGAAGAGCGATGACTGAGATCACGTTGCCGGTCGGCCCGCAGCATCCTTTGATCAAGGAACCGATTTCCATCCGGCTTGACCTGCGAGGGGAGTACGTTACTGCGGCCCGGGTTGAGATCGGTTATGTGCATCGCGGCCTGGAACAGCTTTTACAGCGCCGTACCTATGCCCAGGGCGTAGCCGTTGTCGAGCGTGTTTGCGGTATCTGTTCCCACGCCCACACCACGGCCTATTGCCAGGCTGTCGAGCTCTTGCTGGGTTTGGACATTCCCGAACGTGCGCAGGCCATTCGCGCGCTCCTGTGCGAGCTCGAGAGGCTACACAGTCATCTGCTCTGGTTGGGCGTGCTGGCGGAGGCCATCGGATTCACGACGATATTCATGTACGCCTGGCGCGAGCGCGAGCAGATCCTCGACGTTATGGAGATGATCTCGGGGGGACGCATCGCGCACGGGGCGAACGTCATCGGCGGCGTACGCGAGGACCTCTCGCCCGATCAGGTCGAGGCAACGGAGCAGCGTCTCACCGAGCTAGAGGAGCAGCTGAGTGTTTTTACCGACCTTGTCGATCGGGACAGAAGTTTCCACCGTCGCACCCAGGGAATCGGTGTGCTGCCGCTGGAGCTTGTGTACGCCTACGGCGTAGTTGGACCGATGGCGCGGGCCTCGGGCGCGACGCTCGATATCCGCCGTGCGGTCCCCTATGGCGCTTACAGGCACCTCGAGGTCCCGGCGGCCATCTCCACCGATGCCGACGTTTGGGCGAGGGCATGGACGCGCGTGCAAGAGACCAGCCACAGCATCGTGCTCTGCAAAGAGATCCTCAAGAGTCTGCCTGAGGGGGATTTGGCGACACGCGTGCCACGGCGAATCGCGCCCGCCAGAGCAGTCTCACGCGTAGAGGCGCCAAGAGGCGAACTGCTCTATTATGTCGAGTCCGATGGCGGGGAGATGCCTGCGCGCGTCCACGTCCGCACGCCCACACTCCCCACCCTGCTCGTCATGGAGGAGATGCTGCCCGGCCTGCAAACGGGCGACATCGCAGCCGTGGTCGCGGGGGCAGACCTCTGCATGGCCTGCGCGGACAGGTAAAGGAGAACGCCACGCGTTATGGATACATTGGCTCAGATTCTCGTTTTCCCTGGTGCGGCTTACCTGTTTGGACTGGGCATGTTTCTTGCCTGGGTGGACCGCAAAGTTATCGCCGTGTTCCAGGGCCGAGTCGGCCCGCCCATCTACCAGCCGCTGGCTGACTTCATCAAGCTCCTGGCCAAGGAGGACATCACGACCGCAGGGGCCGACGCACGACTCACGGCAGCCCTGCCCGTCGTATCCCTGGCCTGCACTCTGACTGCTGGCCTGATGGTCCCTGTCGGCAACCGCACCATTGTCTCGTTCGAGGGTGACCTGGTCGTGGCACTCTTTCTGCTCAGCATGCCAACGCTGGGACTGTTTCTGGCCGGATTGATCGTGCCCAGCGTCTACAATGTGCTGGGGGGGAGTCGTGCACTGCTCCAGTACCTCAACTATGAAGTACCGCTTCTCCTGGGTTTGGCGGCGCCAGCAGCCTTTGCCCGCAGCTGGCAGATCAGCACCTTGATGCAGCTTCAGCAGGGGTACCGGTGGCATATTCTGGCCTTACCTTTGGGCTTTCTGGTGGCCACGCTGGGCATCATCGGCAAGCTCGAGCGGTTGCCTCTGGATGCGCCCCATGCCAAAGCCGAGATCGGCGCCGGGCCATTGACGGAATACAGCGGGCGCAAACTGGCGCTGTGGAGCCTTATGGCCTGGATACAGACGGTGGTCTGTATCAACCTGATGGTCGCGGTCTACATGGGGGGCGCTGATCAGGTCTGGGCCTACTGGGGCTTTCCGGTCTATGCCACCAAGATTGCCTTGTACATGGGGGGATTATCGCTGATTGGGGTGCTGTACGCGCGTCTCCGCGTGGACCAGGTCGCAGAGCTCAGCTGGCGCACCCTCGTGCCTCTTGGTCTCGCACAACTGCTCGTCGCCCTGCTGATAGGAGCCAAATAGATGCCCTCGAGACAGTCTCAGAGCAGTTCTAGAACCTACTTTCTCAGACATCTCCTGCGAACACTGCGCCGCGGGCCAGACACGGTCGACTTTCCCCACGGTGAGGCTCACATTTCCCCCACCTATCAGGGTGTCCTGATTGTCGATATGAGCCTCTGCCGGGGCTGCGGGCTTTGTGTCCGCGCCTGCCCCGCCGACGCGTTGGAACTGGTCGGCAACCGCCAGGAAGGCTGGGGCATGCGCGTATACCATGATCGGTGCGCGGTGTGCGGCCTCTGCGAGCTGGCCTGCCCCTCCGGTGCCGTTCGGCGATACCCTCGATATCCTGCAGGGAGTGCGTGCAGGGAGAGTCTGATGGACGAGCATGGGCCGAGCGTAAGTTAGCACTTACGCCCAGGACCAGGGGAGAGAAGGGTAACGGAGCCCATCGTGCATCCTCGTCGACCTTGCTTCTGATCAGGTTCCCACTGGTGCACTAGCCTTTACCTCTCTCTGGCCTCACATGTGACAGAAGCTCACCGAAATTCTTCATAAATACTCGGCCAAGTTGCCCTTTCGCCAGAAATCCATTGACACTGGACATACTGTGTGTTACTGTTACTGTGATGACAGGCTCAAGGGTGAGCGTCACGATAGTTACGTTTCACCCATGTGTTCCTCGGGCGCAAAGTGGGAGGAGACAT
>CAZMAI010000108.1:0-9094 GCA_964564195.1 uncultured Anaerolineales bacterium
CACTGCAACTCGTGTGATCTGCCCTTGCCGGCGTGGCGATGCAGGCTGGATGGCCAGGTCCCCCCGGTTCTTCTGGTAATTGTCGCTCAGGTCCGGTATTATTAGGGCATGCTATTCTGACCGGTACCAGCTGAGGGCGATGCCATGGAGCCCATTCGTATTCTGCTTGCTGATGATCATGTCGTGGTGCGCGAGGGGACGCGCCGCATTCTGGAGCGCGAGCCTGACCTCGTTGTGGTGGCCGAGGCGGGTGACGGGCAGGAGGCGATCGCCCTTGCCGATCAGCACCGGCCCGACGTGGCGGTAGTTGATGTCAGCATGCCGGTGATGAGCGGCATAGAGGCCACACGGGGGATCAAAGAGCGCGCTCCGCGGACCGCGGTGCTCGTCTTTACGGCGTACGATTACGACGAATACGTGTTTGCCATCCTCGAAGCCGGAGCGGCCGGCTACCTGCTCAAGGATTCGCGCGGGACAGAGCTGGTGAACGCCGTGCGGCGCGTGTATGCGGGGGAGAGCGTGCTTCATCCTGCGATCGCGAAAAAGGTTCTGGATCGCGTGGCACACGGCATGGGCTCGGCGCATCAGGGCGACACCGAAACGCTCACAGATCGCGAGCTGGAGGTACTCGGTCTGGCCGCCGAGGGCCTGAGCAACCGCGATATCGCCGAGAGGCTCTATGTGAGCCCTCGCACAATTCAGTCGCACATGGCCAATATCTTTGGCAAGCTGCAGGTGGGCTCGCGCACAGAGGCGGTCATGGTGGGTCTGAGACGGGGATGGATCCGCCTCGATGATGAGATAGGTTCCTGATACGTCGATTCCGGGGCACAGCGTCGTGTCCGATGCGCGGGGTCCCGCTGCCCGCGCTGCTCGCAGCGGTGAGAGTGATGAGAATTCTGGCCATCAGTGATGTGGTTGTTCCCCAGCTCTACACGCAGCATGTGCCTGAGCGGTTTCGCCAGGTGGATCTCGTGCTGAGTTGCGGCGACCTCCCCTACGACTATGTTGAATTCATCGTGACGATGCTGGGCAAGCCAACATTCTATGTGCACGGTAACCACGCAGCTGGCGGCGATGGTATCTACTGCGACGATGGCACCTTCAGGGCGGGTCCTCAGGGCTGCGGCGATCTTCACCGGCGTATCGTGAACTTTCGCGGGCTGCGGATTGGCGGTTTGGATGGGTGCGTCCGCTACAATGAGGGTCCCTACCAGTACACGCAGGGCCAGATGCGCCGCATGGCGCTCGGCATGTACCCCCGAATGGCGTTGAACAAGTACCGCCATGGGCGAGGGCTGGACATTCTGGTGACCCATGCCTCTCCGTTCGGCATTCACGATCAGCCGGACCCTGCCCACCAGGGGTTCAGGGCATTTCTCCCGCTGATGGAGCGTTTCCGACCGCGATACCTCCTGCATGGCCATATCCATCTCTATCGCGGTGAGGTCCAACGGACACAGTATCACGATACGACCGTGATCAATGCCTATGGATTTCAGTTCATCGATATCGATGTGCCCGAAGGGGCCGCTACAGACAGCCAGGACACTGGAGGTTCATGATCGCATACAGTGACCTTCTTCCCGCAGTCAAGGCCAGAGAGGATCGCGTCGTCAGTTTTCTGCAGCGGCTGGTGCAGGTGCCCAGCCGAACCGGCAACGAGGAGCAGGCGGCCGCGCTCGTGTCGCGCGAGCTCCGGACGCTGGGCATTGACTTTAGGGTCGATGGCAGCGGCAACATCATCGGGCAGCTCTCTGGCGGTGCCGGGCGATCGGTGATGCTGCACGCCCACCTGGACATCGTCGATCCTGGCGACGCCCATCGCTGGAAGTACCCGCCCTTTTCCGGGGAACTGGCTGACGGACATGTCTGGGGCCGCGGCTCGGTGGATGACAAGGGCTGTGTCGCCGCGCAGGTGTACGCGCTGGGATTATTGCGCGAGCTGGGGCTCACCCCTCCGGGGGATATGCTGGTGGCGGCGGTCGTCGGCGAAGAGATCGGCGGGCTGGGCAGCCGGCACCTCGCGGCCGAGGCGCCGCCTGACCTGGCGATCATTGGAGAGCCCTCGAACAACACGCTGCGGCGCGGGCACCGCGGGCGCTTTGAGTTTGTCGTCACCTTTCGTGGGCGCTCCGCCCACGCCAGCACGCCCCAACTGGGTAGCAACCCATCCTTTGCGCTCAGCCGGTTCTTGCTGGCCCTTCGCGAGGCCCCCATGGCACGTGACAGCGACTTTGGGGACACCACGGCGGTCCCCACGCTCCTCTATGTGGACCAGACCAGCAGCAACGTGATCCCCGCAGCGACATCGGTACATCTGGACTGGCGCAATGCCCCCGGCGAGACGCTGGCTCAGGCGCGCGATGTCGTCGAGCGGCTCGCAGAGGCCAGTCTGGAGCCCGGCATCAGTGTTGAGGTAGGCGTGGCCACACGCCTGGTCAGTTCGTACACGGGCATCTCGGAGACCATTGAGCACGCGGTCACGCCGTTCTGGATTGCCGCTCAAGACACGCGACTCCTCGCGGCGCAGGACGCCCTCAGCAGTGCTTTGGGGCGCCAGGTGCCTGTGGATATCTGGCCATTCTATACGGACGGCGGCTTTTTGCACGCGGCCGGTGTGCCGTGCATCGGCTTTGGCCCGGGAGATCCCGCGATGGCACACGTCCTCGATGAGCGCATGCCGGTGGAGCAACTGCTGGAGGCGACTGCGGGCTATATGGCGTTGGCGCTGACATTGGGAGACCCGGCACACTGGCCGGTGCAGGACGGGCGCTGACAGGCGACCCGTGGTGTGTCCGACAAGGGGGCGGCGATGTCTATCAACAGGCGCCAACAGGTCCGGAGGCTGCTGCTGACGATCGCGTTTCTCCTGTTTCCGCTCACCTTCTACTGCTTTTCCCCGGTCGTGATCCTGGCTGGCGCTGCCGTTGGCGTGGTGACCGGCAGCCTGTTCCTGTTCTCCGCGCAGATGATCTCCTCGCTGGTCGTGGGCCGGGCATTCTGTGGCTGGGCCTGTCCCGTGGGCGGGCTCTCCGAGTGGCTTGCGACGATCAGCGGCAGACAAGCGGCCGGGGGGCGCTGGAACTGGCTCAAGTGGCTGATATGGGTTCCCTGGGTGGCGATGCTGGTCATCCTTGTGGTCAGAGCAGGCGGCTATCAGGCAGTTGACGCGCTCTACATGATGCCGTCCGGGCTGCCGCTCGGCGAGTGGTCGGGGGCCATCGCCTATCTGGCCGTGCTTGCGCTGGTGGTGGTGCTGTCGCTGGCGGCGGGGCGGCGGGCTTTCTGCCACTATGTCTGCTGGATGGCGCCGGGCATGATCCTGGGCACGCGCCTTTCTCACATCGTTCGGTTCCCGCGGCTGCACCTGATCGCCGATTCGGAGCGGTGCACGCACTGCCATCAGTGCGATCGGGTCTGTCCAATGAGCCTGCCGGTAAGCGCGATGGTTGCCAGTGGATCGATGCGCAACGATGAGTGCATTCTCTGTCAGAGCTGCGTCGACGGCTGTCCTGCCGGCGCCATCGCACAACGATTCAGTAGCGGCCGGGGCTGATCCGCCGGGGGCCAGTGGGCTGGCCCCTGAGGTTGGCGCGCGGTATACTGCTGGCGTATCACAGTACGTTTGGAGGGGATACGATGGGATCGTTCAATGGACTGAACATGAGCCTCGGCAACCTGGCGAGACTGTCGTCTGCAGAAAGCCGCAGCATCAGCCCGGAGAATTTCAGCGGCGCACGCTCCGGCGGCGGCATGGCCGTGGAGGGCACAGGGGCGGAATCCGCCCGCGACCTGGGACAGGGCTGGAAGGTGTCCCCGTCGGTGCGCATTGGCCCGGGTGAGACCTTTGAGTTGGCCGACATCGATGGCCCTGGCGCGATCCAGCAGATCTGGATGACGCCCACCGGCAACTGGCGCTATAGCATCCTGCGGATCTACTGGGATGGTCAGGAGCAGCCCTCGGTCGAGTGCCCCGTCGGGGATTTCTTCGCCTGTGGCTGGGGCAGGTATGCACCGCTGACCTCGCTCGCGGTGTGCGTGAACCCGGGCAGCGCCTTTAACTGCTACTGGGAGATGCCCTTTCGCAAGCACTGCCGCATGACCTGTACCAACATCGCCACCGACCCGATGGTGCTCTACTACCAGATCAACTATACCCTCACCGAGGTGCCCGAGGATACGGGCTATTTCCATGCCCAGTTCCGGCGGGTAAATCCGCTCCCCTACAAGGGCGTCTATACGATTCTGGATGGCGCGCAGGGCCAGGGGCAGTATGTTGGCACCTATCTGGCCTGGGGCGTCAACAACCGGGGCTGGTGGGGAGAGGGCGAGATAAAGTTCTACCTGGATGGGGAGACCTGGCCGACCATCTGCGGCACCGGCACCGAGGACTATTTCTGCGGGTCATACAACTTTGAGAACCAGGTAACGCACCAGTATGAGGCTTTTAGCACGCCCTACTCGGGGCTATCGCAGATCATCCGCCCCGATGGCGTGTATGACTCGCAGACCCGGTTCGGGATGTACCGTTGGCACATCATGGATCCGATCCGTTTCCGCGAGGGGCTCGAGGTGACGATCCAGGCGTTGGGCTGGCGCAGCGGGCATCGCTACCTACCGCTGCAGGACGACATCGCGTCGGTGGCCTACTGGTATCAGACGTTGCCCACGGCGCCCTTCCCGGCGCTGCCCGACAAGGACTATCTCGAGATCATCTAGGGCTCGCATATTGTGTGGCTCACGACTGATGGGCGATGTGTCGACAGAGGAGAGTGGACGATGGATGAGCCGGTTGTGGTCTTTACCTCCCATGGCCCGTTGGAGGCGGAGGTCGCCAAGAGCAAACTGAGCAGTGAGGGCATCCTGGCGGTGCTCCGGTTCGAGTCTGTCGGCCGTGTGCTGGGCCTGACTGTCGACGGTCTGGGCCTGGTGGAGGTTCTGGTGGCGCCCGCGGACGCGGAGCGCGCTCGGGCGATTCTGGAAGAGTGCTCGGACGACGAGAACGCAGAGGATCTTGTCCTCTGGGATGAAGATGATGCCGGCATACTGGACGAAGATGAGGATGAGAGGGAGGAGCCGACACGATGAGCAGACGATCTCTGGGGCCGCGCACGCTCCTGTATCCCACACCGGTGCTGCTGGTGGGGACCTACGACGCGGATGGACAGCCCAACATCATGACGGCAGCCTGGGGCGGCATCTGCTGCTCGCGGCCGCCCTGCATCTATGTGTCGCTGCGCGCCGCGACCTACACCCATGGCGCGATCATGGCTGGCGGGTGCTACACCGTCAGCATCCCTTCCGAGGCGCTGATCCGGGAGGCTGACTACGCCGGGATGGTCTCAGGACGTGAGGGGAACAAGTTCGACGCCCTGGGTCTCACGGCCGTGGCAGCCGAGAACGTTCATGCCCCCTATGTGGCAGAGTGTCCTGTGGTGGTCGAGTGCCGGGTCGTCAACACGGCGGAGCTGGGCTCGCACACGCTCTTTGTCGGCGAGGTGCTCGATGTGCACGTGGACGAGAGCGTGCTGGGAGAGGACGGCGTCCCGGACATCGGGCAGATCAAGCCAACGCTGTTCGATCCTGCTGGCCGCAAGTACTATGGCGTGGGCGCCGAGTTGGGCCAGGCCTTTTCGTTGGGCAGGCGCCAATAGGCGCCGGGCGGGCTGCATACAAGAATCGCACCAGGAGCAGGTACATGGCAGTTGATGATTTCGTTCGGGGCATGATGGCGGTCCTCATGACGCCCTTCACGGAGGACGAGGGGATCGATGAGCCCGCGCTGCGGCAACTGATCGAGCGGGTGCTCGCAGGCGGCGTGCACGCGGTGGTCGCGCTGGGCACCGCCGGAGAGTTCGCTACGGTTACCGATGATGACAAACGGCGCGTGCTCTCCATCACCGTGGACCAGGTGGCCGGGCGCGTGCCCGTGATCGCCGGAACAGGTGAGCCGGGGACGCGACGGGCGGTGGCGCGCACACAGGAGGCGGCAGAGCTGGGCGCGGATGCTGCGCTGGTGGTGCCACCCTACTATTATCCCTGTAACCAGGCGGCGGTGCTGGCGCACTATCGCGCGCTCGCGGCGGACGGCGGCCTGCCGGTGATCCTCTACAACATTCCGCAGTTCACCAAGGTGCCGATCGCCGTGGAGACGGCCGCCGAGCTGGCCGCCCTGCCCGGCATCGCAGGTATCAAGGACTCGAGCGGGGACCAGATCAACACCCAGAATATCATAAACGCCGCGGGCGGCGACGGCTTTCGGGTGATCACCGGCAGCGACCATCTTGTCTTTGCCGCGCTGGCTTATGGCGGCGATGGCTGCATCGGCACAGGCATGAACGTTGCGCCGGAGTGGTTTGTGGGCCTCTGGGATGCGGCCGCGGAGGGCCGCTGGGGCGATGCGCTGGCCTACCAAAAAAAGATCACCGACATGCAGCGCAGCATCGGCTATGGCGACTTTCCCGCGGGGATCAAGGCCTGCCTGAATCTGGTGGGTATCGGCGCGCCGCGCGTGGCAGCGCCGAGGCGCTCAGTGACGGAGGATGAGCGGGCATCGATCGCAGCTGCCCTGCGCAGACTGGGTCTGCTGTCGTGATCCGTTAAGAAACGAGAGGGAGGCACCTGAGCCGACGCCAGGCGCCTCCCTCTATTGTTGCCTGCATCTCACAGGCACGGTGTTCAGGCGCTCTCGCGGGGAGAGCCACCGCGACCGGGGCGCGGGCTACGGGGCGCATAGGGGCCGGGGATGTATTCCACCGACGGGCGCCGCTGGGCTGCCTGCGGATAGAGAACCATCAGGTCATAGACCTGCTGCGGCACCTCCGTGGTCACCGGCAGGCCGAGCTCCCGGGCCTCGTCCACCGAGATAGGATAGTCGTGAGTCCACTGGCCCGACGAGAGGGCCTCCGCGATTGCGCTGGCACGCTGTTCGTCCTGGTGCGAGGAGAGGATGCGCACGGCGGTGCTAGCTACCTGCCGCATCGCCTTGCGGGCCATGTCTGCGAGCACCAACGTGTCGTCATCGATCTCGTTGAGGTCCTTCTGATCCAGGACTGAAAGGATCGAGGCGGCGGGGCGCTCGCCGATCTGCGGGTCGATGGGGCCAAGCACGGCGTTGGGATCCATGATGATCTCATCGGCCGCCAGCGCCAGCAGCGTGCCTCCAGACATGGCATAGTGCGGGACGATCACCCGGACGGGTGCCTGATGCCGGCAGAGTGCATAGGCGATTTGCTCGGATGCCAGCACCAGCCCGCCAGGCGTGTGCAGGATCAGATCGATGGGCACATCCACTGGCGTGAGCTTGATCGCCCGCAGGATCTCCTCCGAGTCCTGGATGTCGATGTAGCGGGCGACCGGAAACCCCAGAAAGCTAAAGGTCTCTTGCCGGTGGATCAGGGCGATCACCCGGGAGCCGCGCAGCCGCTCGATGTCGTGCAAGAGGCGCTGCCTGGCTGCCTCGATCATCTTTTGCCGTAGCGCCGGCTGGATGGAGGTGATCAGGATAAAGACAAAGAATAGCGTTGACCAGTCCATGACTATTACCCCCTGTCAGTGTTGATTACCAGGGCCGGTATTCGTCGGGATGCCAGCTCGCGTACGTTTGGCTCTTTGGTAGGAGCTTGATAAGCACCATGCCAGCGATGAAACCTCCCACATGCGCCCACCAGGCCACCCCGCCGGTGGCCAGCTGCGCTGTCTCCGTTCCCAGGGTCTGCAGACCGCTCAGGAGCTGCAGCACGAACCAGCCGATCAGATAGAGCACAGCGGGGATCTGGATGAACCAGACAAAGGCCAGGGGTACAAAGGTGATGACGCGGGCGCGAGGGTACGAGAGCAGGTAGGCTCCCATCACCCCGGCGATGGCGCCGCTGGCGCCCACCACCGGCAGCGGGGACGACGGGTTCAGGTAGACGTGCAGGAGCGTGGCACCCGCGCCGCAGAGCAGATAGAGCAAGAGATAGCGCATCGGACCCAGGCGGTCTTCGATGTTGTCGCCAAAGATATAGAGCGCCCACATGTTGCTGAGAAGGTGAAGCCAGCCGCCATGCAGAAACATGCTTGTGACCAGCGTCCAAAGCTGCGAGGGTCCCAGTTCGGAAAGGAATCTTGCCGGGATCACGCCGTGATTGACCAGATACGCCTCATGCGCGGCTGGGTTCAGGCGCTGCACATAGACGAGCAGCAAGATGTTCGCCGCGATGATCGCGAGATTCATCAGCGGGAGGCGGCGTGCCCGGATGGTGTCCTGTAGTGGTATCATCGTCGGCTCCTCGCACGCCGCTTGAGGGCGGCTCCCCGCCTCGCCAGAGCGGTGCGGTTGACATGCTCTGCCGGCGCGCTATGCTTTGTTATGGGAACGTTGCCACGAGATGAGGTGTGCATGCGCATCTGTGTCTATTGTTCTTCAAGCGATGCCGTCGACAGCGTCTATGTGGACGCTGCGCGTGCCCTGGGGCATGAGATCGCGACTCGCGGTCACGAACTCGTGTACGGCGGTGCCAGCGCCGGTCTGATGGGTGACGTGGCGCGCGCCGCGTCTGCCGCAGGAGGTCGCGTGCTCGGCGTCATCCCGCGGCGCTTTGTGCAGCGCGGCCTGGCCTATCAGGAGGCCGACGAGACCATTATCACTGAAACGATGGCGCAGCGCAAAGCCCGCATGATCGAGGTCGCCGAGGCGTTTGTGGCGCTCCCCGGCGGTTTCGGGACGCTGGAGGAGGTGAGCGAGGTCCTGACGCTCATGCAGCTGGGTGATCTGAACCGTGCGCTGGTGCTCATGAATACCGAAGGATTCTACGAGGATCTGCTCGCACTCTTTGAGCGTTTCTTCGCGGGCTCCTTTGCCCGGGAGGAATACCGCGGGCTGTATCATGTCACCAGCGATGCTCGCGATGCACTGGATCACATCGAGCACTACCAGCCGTTTGAGATGCCGGACAAGTGGTTCTAGCCTCTTGCACAGATCTGCATGATTCCGGGGCTTGCGGTTTCCGCGCTAGTGTCTAGTATAGGGTCGTGTGCCTAAACTATTGGTCAGGAAAGGAGCTCTATGTCGGGTTCACCCACCAACGTCGGTCTCATCGGATGCGGG
>CAZMAI010000109.1:0-3051 GCA_964564195.1 uncultured Anaerolineales bacterium
TCGAAGGCGAGCCGTGCTCTGCCAGGTAGCGCGCCGTAACGCCGTTGGCCGCGATCATAAAGTCCTCGATGAGCTGGGTCGCGCGATTCGGCCGCCGCACGGCAAGCCCGGCCACGCGATCACCCTGGAACTGGACCTGTCCTTCGATGGTCTGCAGCTGGAGGGCTCCCTGCGTATGGCGAACGTCTCTCAGGCGTTGCGCGATGGTGTCTTGGAGGCGGATGTTCTCTGCTAGCCCGGCGACCCTGCTCATCGCCTCCGGGGCGGGTCCTTCGTCCGCCAGCCAGGCGCCGACGCCAGGGTAGGCCAGCTGTGCGTGGTTGCGCACCAACGCCCGGTAGATGTCAGAACGCTCCAGGGTACCGTCGCTCCGCACATCGAACTCTACCACCATGGCCAGGCGGTCCACGCTCGGATTCAGGGAGGTCAGGTCCGTGGATAGCCGCTCGGGCAGCATGGCGAACACGCGCCCGGGGGGATAGACCGAGGTCGTATTGTGGGCCGCATGCTGGTCGACCGGCGAGCCTTTCTGGACCAGTGCATCCACGTCGGCGATAGCCACGAGAATACGCACCAGTCCGTCGCCGATGGCCTCGGCGACGCTGAGTTGGTCGAGATCGCGCGAGTCGTCGTTGTCGATCGAGCACCACGGGAGCGAACGCAGGTCGGGAAGATTGTCCATGTCTGCGGTGGCGCCGCTCATGTCGGCGACTTGAGCCTGCACAGCGGGATCATAGTCTGGCCACAGGCCGCGGTCGAGCATGACACGGCGGGCGATCTCTACCAGCAGCGCTCGGTTCGACGGTGACATATCCTCTCCTTCCTGGTCACGGTCACAGATCCAGCGCCGCGCACCTGAACGTGCGCCAGTAGAGGGTAAGCCATTTTCGATCTCGAAACAACTTGACACCAGGTTTCTATGGGGTAATCTTAGCGGCAGGCTACCCACCGGGGGTACCTCTCGGCGATGACGCCACAGGGATCGACCCTGCGCTACTTGATATCCGGGCAGGTCGCGCTACCGCAGAAAACGATGGGATACTGATGGCTGTATCCGCTCGGTCGACAACCTGGAGCAGATTCTACCGCTCGCCCTGGAGGGATATCCTCCAGTTTGTGTTGCTCGTAGCCGCCGTGGTCTGGTTGGTCTCGGTGAGCAGTGCGCAGCTCGGCTACAACTGGCAATGGTACCGCGTACCGCGCCATCTCTGGAGCATTCGCGATGGCCAGTTGGTGCCAGGCGGCTTGATCGAGGGCTTGCTGTTCACACTGCGCATCTCGGCCGTCAGCCTCTTGTGCTCTCTCGCGCTTGGCCTGCTCGTGGCGCTCCTGCGACTGTCGGACTCCTTTATGGGGCGCGTGCTGTCACGCATCTACCTCGAGGTGATCCGCAATACGCCCCTGGTGGTGCAGATGTATCTGGCCTACTTTGTGGCCGGCCCCATTCTGGGGATGGGTCGCTTTGCCTCGGCGGTGCTCGCGCTGAGCCTGTTCGAGGGCTCGTACATGTCCGAGATCTTTCGCGCTGGCATCACCTCACTGCACAAGGGACAGTGGGAGGCCTCCTACAGTCTGGGCCTGAGCATGGCCGACACGTACCGTTTTGTGATCCTGCCGCAGGCTTTTCGACGGCTGCTGCCACCCATGACGGGCGAGGTGATCAGCCTCATCAAGAACACCTCTCTGGTGAGCCTGGTCTCGCTGGCCGACCTCTCCATGCAAGCCCGGGTGATCGCGGCGGACACATTTCTCACCTTTGAGATCTGGTTCACTACGGCACTGATCTATCTGGTCATCATGGTGCCGCTCGCTTTTCTGGCGCGCTGGCTCGAGAGGCGATTTACTGTATTGACATAAGGGAGTTACCCGTGTTCGATCAAGAGCAGGATGACTTTGTCATCACGGCCGAGGGCGTAAGCAAATCCTTCCCCGGAGGGATCGAAGCAGTGCGTAACTTTTCGGCGCGCATCCGCCGGCGCGAGGTAGTGGTGATCATGGGTCCGTCGGGTTCGGGCAAGTCAACCGTGCTGCGCTGCCTGAACGGGCTGGAGCACGCTGATAAAGGGACGATCATCGTCGATGGAACGCCGCTGGATGAGCATCACGCCCACCGGCTCGAGATTCGCCGTGAGGTCGGGATGGTGTTCCAGTCGTTCAACCTCTTTCCGCATCTCACCGCTCTAGAGAACCTGAACCTGGCACAGAAGCGCGTCCGCAAAAAGAGCGCAAGTGAGGCCACGGCGCACAGTATGGCACTGTTGCGCCTGGTGGGAATCGCGGAGAAGGCGAACGTGTATCCAGCGCAGCTCTCCGGCGGGCAGCAGCAGCGGGTGGCCATTGCGCGCGCGCTGGCCATGGCGCCCAAGGTGATGCTCTTTGACGAGCCCACCAGTGCGCTGGACCCCGAGATGATCAACGAGGTGCTGGATGTGATGAAGGACCTGGCGCGCGCAGGGATGACGATGATCGTCGTGACCCATGAGATGGGATTCGCCCGCGAGGTCGCAGATCGCGTGATCTTTATGGACGAGGGACAGGTCGTCGAGACGGGCACCCCTGAAGCGTTCTTTACCAACCCGCGGGAGGAGCGCTCTAAACGGTTCCTGAGTCAGATCCTCTAGGCCGAGCACCTTGGCCCAGGCGGGGTGGCCCCGGAGGAGAAGACATGAGCAGAGCATTAAGGAGTAGAGCAATGAAGAGTCTGAGAGGGTATCGTGTGTTCGCGTTAGTGCTCCTGCTGAGCATGTTGCTTGGCGGTGTAGCAGGCTGCGGCCAGCCGCAGGCCGCCGACTCGGCGGCTTCGGCCAACCTGGTGGACGACGTGCTCAAGGCGGGCACGCTCAAGGTGGGTCTGGACTTTTTCGTGCCCTGGGTGGCCAAGGACAAGGAAGGGAATCTGGTCGGCTTTGAGGTTGACGTCGCTACCAAGGTCGCGCAGGACATGGGTGTCGAGGTCGAGTTCGTGCCCACCGAGTGGTCCGGCATCATCCCGGCGCTGCTCACGGGCAAGTTCGATGTCATCATCGGCAGCATGAGCGTGACCGCCGAGCG
>CAZMAI010000109.1:3151-9005 GCA_964564195.1 uncultured Anaerolineales bacterium
GCGCACGCCGGTTTCTCCTCGTCGCCCACACCGGGTTTCTGGGCCGCAGAGTATCCCGACGTGCTCTACCGTCCGCTGGGCGGCGAGTTCCTGATGATGCAGCCCGCCGGTTTCGCGCTGCGCAAGGGTGATGCTGACGCGCTGGCGTTTTTCAATGCGTGGATTCTGGTCAACCAGGACTGGCTCAAGGAGCGCGAGGCCTACTGGTTCGGCACCAAGGACTGGGAGCCCCTGCTGGGCGAGTAGCTTTCCGTGATCGGTATCCCGTTTCCCGCCTCGGCGCCTGAGCCCGAGGCGGGACGCGGATTCCTGTGTGAGGAGTAGCAGATCTGGTGATCGCCCGTAAAGTCCGATTCCGCCCGCTGGATGCCGTGATCATCGCGGCCTGTCTGGCGTTGGCCGGATACGTCTATTACCGTATCACCTACGGCCTGGAGTACAACGCCAACTGGGGGGCGATCCCGCAGTACCTCTTTCGGCGCGATGCGGCCACCGGGCGGCTGGTGGTCAACTATCTGGTCGAGGGCTTGCTCACGACGCTGCGGCTCTCCTTCTGGGCGACGTTGCTGGCGCTGGTCGTTGGGCTGGTTGTATCGTTGTGCCGCACCAGCAAGAGCCTGTTCTTGCGATTGGTAGGAGGTTCCTATGTGGAGACCATCCGCAACCTGCCACCGCTGGTGCTGATCTTTATCTTTTACTACTTTGTCATCGACCAGCTCATGCCGCTGCTGGGCATCGACGCCTTTATCGCGAGCGGCTCGGCGGGCTCACTCCGGGTCATCGGGGTGCTATTTGCTCAGCGCAGTCTGCTGACCCAGTTCGTCTCGGGCGTCATCACACTGGCCTTTTTCGAAGGGGCCTATTTCGCAGAGATTCTGCGCGCGGGGATCGAGTCCATCGAGAGGGGGCAGCGCGAGGCGGCCTATTCGCTGGGGCTCTCCTGGGCCGACGAGATGCGCTTTGTGGTGATGCCGCAGGTGATCCGGCGGGTGCTGCCGGCGCTGGCCAACGAGTTTGTCAATACGATCAAGTACTCGTCCATCGCCTCGATCGTTTCGATTCAGGAACTCACTTTTATGGGGCGGCAGGTGGTGGTGGCGACGCGGGCCATCTTTGAGACCTGGATCACCGTCTCACTCATGTACATGACCCTGACGCTGACGCTCTCGCTCCTCACCAGCCGGCTGGAGGAGCGGTTCAGGGCGCGCGGCTAGTCAGTGCGTCGGACTCCCCGTAACCCCGACGCGGCGCAGCAGATAGGTGGCTGCACCGGCGATCTCCCCATCGGCGTCGCGCGCCAGAACCTGCAGCGCATCGCTCAGGGGAGAGAGCACAATGTCCCAGTCATGGTCGCGCACCGCATCGCGCAATAGAAAGAGCGCCCCGCGGGCAACCTCCGGGTCAACACTGGTCAGCAGCGTTCGCACCGTATCAGGACGGCCAGCCGCCAGGTGGTGCGCCGCCAGACTGCGCGCCGCATGGCGCCGCACCGCCGCCTCGGCATGCGACAGCCACAGCCCCATCCATGACATGAGCCAGTCGTACGTGACGTCGTCTAGCGCACCGCGCGCCTGGGCCGGGGCCAGCCGGCGCAACTCGCTGCGTTCCTCAGAGCCATTGACGTAATACTCGCTGGACCAGGTGTAGCGGTAGAGCGTGCCGCACTCGGGACAGCGCACCAGCGCCGTGCCGGTGGCCGCCGCGTCGCCGCCGAGGGCGTCATCCTCTACCATGACCAGGTGCTGGGCTGTGTCGGGAAAGGCGATCGTCTGCTCGTCCCAACCCCATTTGGCATAGCTTTGCTCGACATCCCCCAGGCGACTGCACACCGGGCACTCGACGAGCGAGAGCGGGCGGTCACCGATTGCATCAGGGTCAGTCACTGGCCTCATCCCTCCCAGCGCGACACGAGCGTGCCAGCGGCGTCATAAAGCTCGGCCGGATCGAACTCGCTGTTGTTCCACATGTTATCCGTCGTCCAGAACAGGGGGCCCGCGGCGTCCGCACCCGGCCCGCTGTAGATCGTTATGCGTGCTCCAGCCTCGAGCACCGTCCCTCCGGGGAAGCTGTAGCGCTGGTTGCCGCGCACGCTCACCAGGGTCCAGCCGGATAGATCCACCGGCACGAGGCCGCTGTTCTCCAGCGTGACCGTCTCTGGCTTGCCGGCCTTGAACACCTCAGCGATGAATACACCCAGAATCTGGCTGCGCTCGGCTGTTGGCGGAGGCGGCGGACTGGGGGTGACGCTCCAGATACCCAATCCTTGAGCAAAAGCCTCGCTCTCGAGGCCGTCGAGGTAATCCTGGTAGAGTACATCAGGGAAATAGCTGTTGGCTTTGGCCAGCCCAAGCCGCACCAACTCGCCGTTGACCATCAGATCGCCCACCCAGACATAGCGCAACAGGCGGTCATACTGGTCAGTATCGCTGATATCACGTTCCAACAGCACCTCGCGGTCGAGCACCAGTTGCCGGTTGGCCTCGGCCGCCTCCGGTCCAAAGGGCTCAACTGGCAGACCCGGGTGCACGATTTCCGGGGTGTCGATCCCGATGTAGCGAACGGGATACTCCTGGCCATTCATCACCACACGGATGGTGTCACCGTCGACGATCCTGACGACCCTGGCCGCCTCGAGTATGCGCGTCGGGCGCGGCGTCGCGGCAGGGGTGGCTGTTGCCGAGGAGTTGGGCGTCTGCGTCCGCGTCGCTGTGCGCGTCCGCGTCGCGGTTCGAGTGGGCGTCCATGTCCGTGTCGTCGTGGCCGTGAGCGACGCTGTCGCTGTTCGGGTGGCCGTGGCCGTCAGCGTCGCGGAAGGTGCACGAGTCGCGGGCGCCGCCGAATCTGCCGCCAAGGCGTTGGCTACAAGGGTCGGCGCGGCAGCGGTCGCGAAGGTCGGCTCGAGAGCATCCCTGCCACGACAGGACACGAGCAGCGCGACGAGGAGCAGCACTAGTAACGTGCTGCAGCCCCAGCCTAACCGGTTCTGGCCCCCGCTGTCCGGCGGGCGAGGCCGGGCGCCCACAGGCCGGCTGTCCGAGTCCGATGCTGACATGAATACCCGCCCTATCCCTGGCGTCCGGTGACCAGAATCAGGCCCAGATCGACCAGCCCGGTGCTCTGGGGTGAGAGGATGCCCGAGTCCAGGGTCAACAGCGCCGGCGTGGTGTGGTGATGCCGCAGCGCGTCGAGGATGTCAACGCCGCGCTCCCGCGCCTCGGCGACGGTCGATCCGTCCACCAGCCCGCCGGCCAGGGTGGGGTAGGTCGCGCCAGGCACATACTGGCTGCCGGGGCCGTCGGTGCCGTCAGAGTCCACGGCGCCCATGACGATGTGCTTGCTGCCCGCGATCTGCAGCGCCGCCGAGAGCGCCCACTCCTGGTTGCGTCCGCCGATGCCGTTCTCCTGTCCCACTGTGACGAGCATCTCGCCCCCGGTAAAGAGCGCCACCGGCGGCTCAAAGGGCTCGCCCAGCCGCTCGATCGTTCTGGCGATGGCAGCGGCATAACGGCCGGCCTGCGCGGCCTCGGCACCCAGCCCGGTGGCCAGCAGCACCGGGCGGATACCCAACTCCTGGGCCTTGCGACGAGGCGTGGCCCAGCGGCTCTCCTCCTCGTGGATGCTGCAAAAGATGCGGTGCGGGTAGGTCAGGTACTCTGCGGGCTTGATGGTCTCCTGCGACGGATCGGCCTCCGCCAGGTGCCGGCGCACCGACTCGGGCACAGCCTCCCACGCATCCCACTTTTTCAGGGCCGCCACGGCATCGGCAAAGGTAGTCGAGTCGGGGAACATGTGCACCCAGTAGTTGCGATAGATCAGGTCCTCCCAGGGTGAGGGAGGCTTGGCCAGGATGTGGATCGCCCGCGCCGGCTGGATGCAGGCCGCCAGGCGGCCCCCCTTGAGCACGTCCAGATGGTTGCGAATGGGCGAGAGATCGCTGGTGGGCGCGCCGCGCTCGATCTGCATCAGGTACACCGTGCGGCGCACATCCTCCAGGCTGACGCCCGGCACGGGCAGGGTGAGCAGCGAGCCGAGCCCGCTGGCGCCCACGGTGAACACCAGGTCGTTGGCGGTGAGTCCGCGCGTGATCTCCAGGATACGCTGGCAGCCGCGCACGCAGTCCTCGTCCGGCACGGGGTGCGCGCCAAAGGTCACCTCCACCCGCTTGAGGCCCGCCGGATCGCCGCCCTTTTTGTCGACGATGTGCCCGCCCGTGAGCCGCTCGCCTATGGAATCCTCCAGCGCTTGAGCCACGCGCTGCACGCCCTTGCCCGCGCCCAGGACGTAGATCCGTCCCAGCGTGTTCAGGTCGTAGGCATCCGTGCCCTGGACGGGCGAGCCCAGCGGGTCGAACTCGGGTTGGCCCACCAGCAACCGGTCGCCCTCGATGCGCACCAGGCGCCGGACGTTCTCGTAGGGGTCGGCGGCCTCGAGCCCGGCCTGCAGGATGGTCGCCGCCAGCCGGCGGCCCTCGATGTTGCCATGCGACGTCAACGCGTCCCAGTTGCGGATGGGCATGCGCGCTACGCTCCTTGTTGGTCTGTATTGCGCGCCGTCCGCGCCAGGTTCCCGGCGCGGACGGCTGACGTAGAGATCTAGCGCTGTTTGGCGCCCTTGAACAGTGACTTGCCGGGCCAGATCGCCGCGCTGCCCAGATCGGCCTCAAAGGCCATCATGCGGCGCTGGTCATAGCCGCGTACCTGGCCTGCGCTGAGCCCCACCGCATAGTCCGCGATGGTCGAACGGTCACCGCGGCTGCCGCAGGGGTGGACATTGTACCCATGGGTCAGGCAGTAGTTGGCGGCGTCGAGTGCCTCGGTGACCGTGCCCACCTGGGTGATCTTGAGCACCATCGAGTTGGCGGCGCCGGCGGCTACGCCCATCTTGACGCGCTCGATATTGGTGGTGAACAGGTCGTCGCCCACGATCTCGATGCCGGTCGCCTCGGTCACCATGGCGTGACCTTCCCAGTCCTCCTCGTCGAGCGGGTCCTCGATGGAGACGATGGGATAGTCCTTTACCAGTTGCGCATAGTAGGCCACCATCTCGTCGCGGGTTTTCTCGCCCTCCGAGTAGATCCCCACGTAGCGATCGATGTCGCGCTCATAGTAGCAGCCCCCCGCGGCGTCGTAATAGATGCCGATGTTCTCGACGCCGTGGGTGTTCTCGATTGCGCGGGTCATCAGGTCCAGAATCTCGCGGTCGTCCTTGATGGCGCCCACCATCCAGAACGAGTCATAGCTGCGCTCCAGGGCGTGCTTGCGGTAGACATTCATGCCATAGCGCTCGACCACCAGCCGGGTGAATTCACGGTGCATGGCGTCGGCCATGTCCAGCGAGCGCTCAAAGCTGCCGGCGCCGTAGGGGATGATCTCATAGGAGGGCTTGAGCCAGCGCGTATCTCCGGGATCGCGGTAGCGGCCAGAGAGGCAGATGCCGATGATCGGCATGGGCAGCGTGGCGGCATTCACGCCGCCGATGTACTGGTAGAGCGGCAGACCGGCCGAGGCGGCGCCGGCGGCACACACGGCCAGCGATACGCCCACGATCGCATTAGCGCCATAGCGTGCCTTGTTCGGGGTGCCGTCCAGCGCCTTCAGCAGGTTGTCGATCTCGCGCTGCTTGCTGACCTCGATGCCTACGATCTCGCGGCCCAACTCCTCGGCGTTGTGCGCGGCCTTGCGCAGGCCCATGCCGCCAAAGCGCTCGCCGCCATCCAGCACAAACGCCGCCTCGTAAATGCCCGTCGACACGCCCGACTCGGGGGTGCTGCGCCCCACGGCGCCCGTATCGGTCGTGACAGTCACCTCCAGGGCGGGCACACGGGACCCCATGATCTCCTTGGCCTGTACACTCT
>CAZMAI010000110.1:0-8949 GCA_964564195.1 uncultured Anaerolineales bacterium
AGGCCCAGCAGGCCTCCGCCGCAGTAGGCATCGAGCAGTGACTCGCCCGTTGTCAGCGCCAGATAGTCTCTGGCAATCTCTACAAGGCGCTCCGTCTGGGCGGTGTTGTTCTGGAAAAAGGCATCCGCTGAGACACGCAATCGCAGTCCCAGGACCTCTTCGGTGATAAAGTCCCGTCCCGAGAGGACCTGCCGTTGCCCTGAGCGCCCCGTGTAGAGGCAGCTATAGGGCGTAGCCGGACCACGGCCCGGTGGCAGCGACTGGCGCCCGCGCAGTTGCGCCATCCGGTCGCCGGTGTTGACGCCCGCACGCAAAATGAGTTCGTCGGCGCGGATACGGCAGGTGCGGTGTGCGTCCCACATCGTCTCGAGGAGAGGGTGGGCGATCATGCAATGCTCAGTGGCGATGATCTCGTGACTTTGCAGCGCATAGTATCCAGCGTGGCCATAGCGGTCTATGCGAAGCTGCACATGGTTACGGTAGTGCCACGGCTCCGCCATCCCCAGCATGGGCTGCACCCTGGGCGCTTGCACGCCGCCGATGCGCTCCAGGGCGTCTCTCACGATGCCCTGCTTGAACTCAAGCTGAGCCGGATAGCTGATATGCTGCCACTGGCACCCGCCGCAGCGCCCAAACACCGGACAGGGAGGCGACACGCGCGCGTCTGAAGGGCGATCGATGCTGAGGAGCCTGCCGCGGGCATAAGAGGCCCTGGACTGCTCAAGGGCCACAGTCACCGTCTCTCCAGGTAGCGCCATGGGCACAAAGATCACCCGCCCCTCGTATCTGCCGACGGCATCGCCACCGTGCGCCATGTCCGTCAGAGTCACTTGAATTGTGTTTTCCATAGCATTCTCCGGACGAGATTCTCTTCTGTGGTGATTGACCCAATGAATGACTGTAGCATCGCTACTTACGGAGAGCAATCTGTCCCGCTGGGCGGAGCAGCAACCCAACCTGTCGAGTGCTTGGCGCCTGCCAATGAGCTTTGACACTCCCCTGTGGCCAGTGTATAGTCACCAACGGTGGAAACAGACCCCAGGATGGCAGATGTGAGCGATCTCGGTGAGCGCCTGCGTATGGCGCGAGAAGACATGGACATCTCTCTTGAGCAGGCGGAGGCGGCCACGCATATCCGCGGGGGTCTGCTGCGCGCGCTCGAGGAGGGGCGCTATTCCGAGCTCCCCGGCGATGTCTATGGGCGCGGGCTGGTGCGCAACTATGCCAAGTACGTTGGTCTGGATCCTGCGGCTGCCGTCGAAGAGTTCTCTCACTATAGCAGGCGGCCGCAGCAGGTCATCCCGCAGGTCCTCGACGAGCCGCTGGCTGCCATCCATCGCAGCTATGGCTGCGTTGTCGCGGTGGTGCTGTTTATCGCTCTGCTGGTGGCAACATGGTTCGCCTACACAGAACTGTATATCGATCGGGGCATGCGGATCGAGAGTCTCTGGCCACTTGAGATCAGTACCCCGGTGGTAGAGCCCGCGATTTCCCCAGGGCGAGCGACTGTCATCACGCCGGGCGATGGCACAACGCCAGAGGCGATCCAACCCACCGAACCCGCTGATGAAGCATCTGAAGCGGCAGTGGAGGGGGAGCCCACCGCGCGCCCTACAGAGACCAGGATTGCTTTGCCCACGCCTCGACCGGTACCGTCTGCGACGCCAACGGTCATGACAGGCGTCTATGTTGAGGCCCTGGCCACCGCTGATACCTACATCGAGGCGACCGCGGATGGCACAAGAGTTTACACCGGGATCATGCGTCCCAACGACACCGCGCAATGGCAGGCGGCCGAGACGATTGTGCTGCGGATAGGGAACGCGGGCGGCCTCCAGTTGCTGGTCAATGGCTACGACGTCGGCGTCCTGGGCAACAGCGGTCAGGTCATTACGCTTGAATACAGCGTCGATAACCTTCCCGGTCAGTGAGCCCGCAGCGCCCCCGGGATGGCCGGTGCCTGTGAGCAGCGGCCTTTTTTTGTATGGTGGAATCTCATGAACTTTTACCTGATCACCCTCGGATGTCCCAAGAACCAGGTGGACTCGGAGATGATGGCGCAACTCCTGATCGAGGCGGGGCACCGGGCTGTTGCCGATCCGGACGAGGCCGACATTCTCATCACCAACACCTGCGCCTTTATCCATGACGCCCGCCAAGAGTCTCTCGAGACCCTGGACGAGCTGGCGAGCATCAAGCGGCCAGATCAGGTGCTGATCGCCGCGGGGTGTTTTCCTCAACGGGACAGCGATGCGCTCTGCCGGCGTGTTCCCGCCGTGGATGCCGTCCTCGGAACGCGCTCCTGGCCCGAGATCGTTGACGTTGTGGAGGCGCTGGGGCAGCGCCGGCGTGGTGTGCTGCGCCGCGTCCGCGAGCGCGGCGACCTGGTTGCCTCTGTACAACGCAGCGCCATCATGGGGCGAACGGCCTATCTCAAGATCGCGGATGGGTGCGATGCGGGCTGCGCCTTTTGCGCCATCCCGACGATCAAGGGACCCCAGGTCAGCAAACCGCTGGACGATATCCTGCGCGAGGCACAGGAACTGGTCGATCAAGGCGTCGAGGAACTGGTGCTGATCGCCCAGGATACCACTGCGTATGGCCGCGACCTCGGCCTGCGTGACGGGCTGCCCCCGCTGCTGGAGCGCCTGGCGGACATTGTTCCGCCGGACGGCTGGATTCGCATTCTGTACGCCTATCCCCAGCACATCAGCGACGCGCTGATCCGGACGATGGCCTCACTGCCTCACGTATGTCACTATCTCGACCTTCCGCTACAGCATGGGCACCCCGATGTGCTGCGGCGCATGCGCCGGCCACATGATCTGGACTCGATCTATGATCGCATCGCCGCATTGCGCCAGGCTATGCCCGATATCGCGCTGCGTTCCACCTTTATCGTGGGCTTTCCGGGCGAGACTGACGAGGAGTACCAGGCCCTGCTCGGGCTGATCGAGGAGATCGCTTTCGATCACGTGGGGGTATTCACCTACTCCCGGGAGCGCGGTACGCTGGCGGCACGGATGCCGGGACAGGTGCCTGAGGCCGTCGCTCTGGAGAGATATCACCAGGCGATGGTGGCCCAGCAGGCGATCTCACTCGAACGCAACCAGGAGCAGATCGGCCGGGTGCTGCGCGTGCTGGTGGAGGATCATGTTGATGGCCAGGCTGTGGGACGCAGTTATCGCGACGCGCCCGATATCGACGGCACCGTGTTGTTCCCCTCATCAGCTCCCATCGATGGTATGGTCGATGTACGCATCACCGGGGCGGAGCCCTATGACCTGATGGGCGAACGGGTTTCCTGAGCTGAGCGGGGCTGCATCTATGCCTGGATACCTCCCCACCATGCGTCTGAGAGCAGCGCGTGGTGAAAGAAACGGTAGGCAAGGGGGTCCGCGATGTTGAGCCCAGCCGAGTCAGTGAGGTAGAGGGCAAAGGTACGGGAGAAATAGCTGCGCGGGGTGTCCGTGACGCCACGTGGCGTCGCGTACCCGAGCGCATGCAGCTTTGCGAGACGGGGCGCGAGTTCCCTGAGACTATCTGTCAACCCCGCACCATCGGCGAGCCAGGCCTCGTCCGCCTCCAGGCCGCTTCCCAACAGATGGTCGATCAGATCTCCCACCGCCATGAGCGCCGTGCAGGGTTGCTGCGCCAGATCGGTGGTGCCTATGGTGCAGACGCCCCCGTACTCCCGGCCGCGCCAGGTGTACGTGCCGGGATGGTATGCCGAGGGCAGTTGGGTAAAGATCAGGTGGCCGCGAGCCTGGCCGAGCCACAATGAGAGCAGGCCGGCAGGCAGCAGGGAGAGATAGCCGCGCATGCGCTCGGCGGGCTCCCAGATGGACCCAAAGGTCTGGCGCACAGCGAGCGGCGCCAAATCGATGGCCTGCGGGTCGGTATGCATCCGGTCGCGCCAAAGCGTCTCCAGCAGAGCATGCCGGCTGGCCCGTGGGCTGTCCATCCCTGATCGTCCCCTTTCCGCGACCAACGCACTGGCCTGGAGCCTTACTCTACCCGTTATTGGTTGACGCCCATGCAATGCCATAGTACACTGCCGCTCAATCGGGGACAAGAGGCATTGCGAAAGGGTCGGGCATGAGTGCCGTTCTCGTCCTGAATGCCAGCTATGAGCCGTTGAGTGTCGTCAGTCTGCGACGCGCGGTTGTGCTGTTGCTCAAGGACAAGGCCGAGGTCGTGGAGGCTGCGGAGGGTCGCCTCCGTGCCGAGACGCTGTCATTGCCCGTGCCGCTCGTGATCAGGCTGGTCTACTTTGTCCACGTCCCCAGGCAGATCGGCGTCCCCCTGACACGCCGCGCCGTGTTCATGCGCGACAACTACACCTGCCAGTACTGTGGCCAGCGCCCCGCCAGATCTGAAACGACTGTCGACCACGTGCTGCCACGGATACGGGGCGGAGCCACGACGTGGGAGAACGTCGTCTGTGCCTGCCAGCGCTGCAACACCCACAAGGGGAGCCGCACGCCCGAAGAGGCAAATATGCCTCTGCGACGCGCACCCTACCGGCCCATGTACTGCGCGGTGGTGCTCCTGGCGCATGCACCTGTCCACGAGTCCTGGGTCAAATACATCGATGTGACCGCGCAGTACGCGGACAGCGCCGCCATTTAGGGTGCCGTGATCTGTATCGTCGTGTCGGCCGTTAGCTGATCCGCTGTCAGGTCCCCCGCCGTACGAATCTCGGCTCGCTCCCCCGTGGCGCCATCGTACAGGCCAAAGGACAGTGTATAGTCACCGGGCGGTGCCTGCGGATCGATCGAGATAATGTAGCGATCGACGCCCGACTCGCCGGAGCGCCAGGTCGACGTGGGCCACTGCCCTCCGCCTGGCATACCATCCTGCTGGCCCCAGAGCGGTCCCGACGTGCCCGGGTTATAGGCCTCGCCGATCAAATGCGTAAATACGGTCCAATCCCGCTCCGGGGTCCCCGTCGCGTACCAGTAGAGATCCATCACGATCTCATCCCCTGCCTGAAGGGCGAGGGGCTCACCGGCGCGGGCACCCAGCAGGGTATAGCCCTGCAGCGCAATCCCTTCGGCAAGAGTTGCGTCCAGCGCGATGGCGGGTCCCCGCGGCATGGCGTAGTCATCCCGGGACGAGATACGCACGCCCTGCAATAGCATTCTGTTGCCGCTGGTATTCACCAGCTCCACACTGTACGAGCCTGACGGCATTGCGGCGGTGACCGGCAGTGTGACGCGCTCGCGCGCCGGCGCGCTGCCGAGGGACAGGCCCACTGCGCGACTTGCCACAAGGGTGCGGAGCTCGTTCAGCAGCTCCAGGCGGCAGTCGAATGAGGAGCCACGATCCCAGTACAGTGTGGCCCAGATCTGGTCACCGCGCGTGTACCTGTCCACCATGATCTCCCACCCGCGCAGTCCCCAGGTGGCGGCTCCGGAGTCACCCTGCTGTTCCGGCCGGTAGCGATCCGCGAGAGAAGGGGACACCTCGCCCGGTGCAAACAACAGCAGCGTGTTGTGCCCGTACCCCTCGGCCCAGTCCAGACCGTAGGCCTCATCCAGCGCTCGTCTGAGGACCCTGTCGGGATCGGAGAGATTCACGTCCACTTCGGCGAGCCAGATGCGGTTGAAACGGCCGGCGTTCTCCTCCAGCCAGGAGGCCACGTCCTGCGCGGAGAGCGCGTTGCCCGATTGCGGAACGGTGTCGAACGGCGGCCGCCCCTCAGCTGCCAGCTGGTCGTACTGGTACAGGAACAGCGGGTAGCGGTTGCTGGAATCCAGCAGCACGATATCTCCCGGCTCCGACTGGCTGGCGATGGCGCGCACCATGGTCTGATAGTCGTCGCGCAGAATGCGATCCGTATAGTGGCCGGGGAGAACAACCAGCCAGGTGACCAGGATGCTCAGTGCGATGACGCCGCCAGCCAGGTGCCACCGTCGGCCGATTGCCGTTACCGCCCAGGCCAGGAGCACCCAGAAGGCGGGTGCAAAGGGCATCAGGTAGCGGGCCTCGATGTGCGGCGTGTAAAACAGGCTGCGGGGCAGGGTGGACAGATAGACGATTGCCGGTGGGATCAGGATGCTGAGCAAAAGAGTCACCAGCGCCACAGTGCCGCCTGGATCGCTTTCACGTCGGTGGCGGCGCAGGAGCAGAGCGGTCCCAACGAGAGCGGTCACCAGCGGCAAAACCGTTGCCCAGAGGTACCGATCGATATCCACCGACGCGCCCGAGGTCAGCAGGATGGCATAGAGCCGCGCGACAAAGGCCGGGGACACGGGCGCGGTAACGGACCAGGTGGGCATGCGTCCCCAGGAGACCCAGAGCCACAGGGCCAGCATCGCGCCCACGGCGACCTGTGAGACGGCCCATCGCACGAGCACCTCGCGGCGTCGATAGCCCTTGAGCACCAGCAGGATGCAGAGTACGACGAGGTTCTCCACCAGCACCCAGGCCCCGCTGAGGAAGATGGTGTAGAGGGCGCCGAGTGTCGCCAGAGAGCAGGCCGCAAGCAGGCGGTGACCGGTTCGCCTCTCCTCTTCCGGCGCACCGCAGCGCATCGTACGCAGCCATCGCAGGAACAGATAGACTGAGAGGACCCCCAGCAACCCTGCCAGCACGTACATGCGCAATTCCTGCGACCACCATACGTGAAGCCGGCTCAGGGCTGTAAGGAGCGAAGCGAGCAGACCTGTGAGCTCGCCGCCCACCAGGCGGCCAAGGAGGTACACGGCGGCCACCGTGAGCACGCCAAAGAGCGCCGGAAGCAACCGCAGGGCGAACTCGGATTCACCAAAGGCCTGTGCCCAGGCCCACAGTGACCAGAAAAAGAGCGGGGGATGGACATCCGAGGCGGTCCAGAGCGTGACGCCGCCCAGTCCCTTGCGCACGGCCCAGACAGCCAGAGCTTCGTCCCACCAGAGGTTAGCGGCCCCCAGCCGGTACAGGCGCAGGGCGAGGGCGATCAGCAGAATGACCGGCAACGCGGCGCGCCGGCCGAGGCGCCCGATCGACTCAGACCTTTCCGACCAGCGCATCCAGTTTGCTCTCGATCTCACGACGCTGGCTGGTGGTTAGGAGCGTCTGCTCGCCCGTGGTATCTCGGAGAAAGCCCGCCAGGTTCTGGAGGGTAACTGCAGGAAAATCGGGATCCTGCACGTCCAGTTGTACATCCTCAGCGGTAAAGACAATCACGCCATTCACGGGGACCTGACCGCTCAGGCCCAGAGAAGACACCCACCTCTCTACGTCTCGCACCTCCAGCCCCAGGTCCTTTTCAGGTTTGGAGACGGCCGGCTCGCCAAAAAGCTGCTTGATCCTGCGATTGCGCATCTGGTGATCCCAGCGTCCGTCGGCGTAGGTGATCTGTCCCTGCTGAGCACGTGTCACCAGCACCGTAAAGCCGCGATGGGAGAAAACAACCTGGTCGGAGGGCAGATAGTAACTCAGCAGTGTGTACCGTTTGTCCAGCCCATCCAGTGCGCGTGCGAGGAGTTGGTCCGGACGCGGCTCGCGAACATACCGGTTGGCCATATAGGCGCCGACCGATGCCCCGAGTACGCCGATCAGCAGCAGGGTCGACGATAGCACCGGTGAGCGCGCGGCGGTGAAAAGCCCGATAAAGAGGGCGCCCAAACCGATATAGTTGCCCCACTTGGCGTACTTGCGACGTTTCTCCAGAAAGGCGTCATTGGCGAAAGCTTGCATGCATAACCTCAGTCTGTTGGGTCGAACGTGGCGGGTGCTAGATGGCCTTGCTCTCCTGCGACGCGGGCTCTGTCATCGCGGCCACGCGCTGCTCGATCACCTGGACGATCTCTCCGTCGCGGGCAGCGATGGCCACACCCACCGCATTCTCTATCGCAAGCTCGTCGGAGCGACCGTGTGCGATCACAACGACGCCATCGACGCCCAGCAGCACGCCGCCGCCATACTCCCTAAAGTCTAGCCGCTTGCGCACGGCATTGAACGCCGGTTTCGCCAGCAACGCACCGAGCACGGCGACTGGCCGGGACTTTATCTCCTGGCTCAACACCCTCAGCAGCATGCTGGCGGTGCCTTCCGCGGTCTTGAGGGCCACGTTCCCCGTAAAGCCATCGGTCACGATAACATCGGCGATGCCACGCAGGATATCCTTGCCCTCGGCATTGCCCACGACATTCAGATCCGGGCAGTTGCGCTCCAGGAGTTCATGGGTCTCTTGAACCAGGGTGCTACCCTTTATCTTTTCCTCGCCGTTGGAGAGCAGCGCAATGCGCGGATGCGGGATGCCCATGATGTACTGGGCGTACGCTGAGCCCATGATCGCGAACTGCACCAGCCATTCGGGCTTGCAGTCTGTGTTGGCGCCAATGTCCAGGATAAACACAGGCCCGTCGATTGCGGGCAAGATCGTCGAGATGGCGGGCCTTTGCACGCCGGCGATGCGCCCGATGCGCCCGGCGCTGGCCAGCGAGGCGGCCAGGACACCCCCCGAGTTTCCGGCGGAGACCACGGCATCGGCTCGTCCATCACGCAAGAGACCCATGGCCACGACGATCGAGGCGTCCTTTTTGGCGCGAACGGCCTGTGCCGGATGCTCGCCCATCTCCACGACCTCGGAGGCATTGACGACCGAGATCGCCAGACCGGAGACATCCTCGGTTGCCAGAATCTCGCGAATCTCGGTTTCGCGGCCGACAAAGATGATCTCGTGCCCAAAGCGGCGTGCCGCACGCACCCCGCCGCGCACATCCACCGCGGGAGCATGATCGCTTCCCATCGCATCCAGAGCAATACGCATATGAGCCTCCCCGGGGTGAACTGAGTGACCCGTTGTTGGCCGCCATTGTACCCTGTGGGGAGCAGAGTTGACAACTGCAGGCGATGGGCTATACTCGCGATTGAGCCCCTGTGGCGGAATTGGCATACGCAGCAGGTTGAGGGCCTGTGCTCGTTAGGGCGTACTGGTTCGAGTCCAGTCAGGGGCAC
>CAZMAI010000111.1:0-8907 GCA_964564195.1 uncultured Anaerolineales bacterium
CACCTTTCTCCCGTGCCACACTGAGGCCCGTCCGGGCTGCCCTGGCGGTTGCCATAATCTGGCTCACGGTAAAGCCCAGGGTCGCATTGGTGGATATGCCCAGGGACGACAAAATGCGAATGCCGTCGATGCCAGCCTCTGTGGCGGGCATCTTGACCATCACGTTAGGGCAGGTGGCATGGAATGCGATGCCCTGTTGGACCATCGCGTCGCGATCGTGCAACAGGCGCGGATCCACCTGACCGCATATCTGCCCTACGGCGCCACCCGACTGCTCCCAGAGAGGCAGCACCTGCTCCGCGCCGCGGCGCAGCACCTCCCTGTACAGTGTCCAGGCCAGTTCATCGGCGCTGGCCACCTCACTCCGCCGCTCCTCAGCCCAGCGCAACCAGCGCTCGCGGTCGTGCTCGACAGCCTCCAGCGCCAGAGGAGGGTTGGTGGTGCACCCCCGCAGTACTCCCTCGAGCGAGGCAAAGCTCAGCTCATCGAGCGCGGCGAGCAGCGCAGGATGATCCGCCCACGTCGAACGGGTCTCATCCCGCCACGAGGGAAACACGAGCGGTGACGAATCCCACCAGATCTCTGTGCCAGGATGCAGCTCCGACAGCCGGCGTAAGGCAGATTGTGTGCTCATAGTACCAGGCCCCTTTGCTTTGCCGGGCTACGCTGCCCGTCATGGACGGACGTGATAGTCGCCTTGAACGATCCACTTGTAGGTGGTAAGTTCCTGCAGGCCCATCGGGCCGCGGGCATGCATGCGCTGCGTAGAGATGGCCACCTCTGCGCCCAGGCCGAGCTGTCCGCCATCGGTAAAGCGCGTGCTTGCGTTGACATAAACAACTGCAGAGTCCACGGCATCCAGGAATTGTGTCGCGTTGGTATAGTCCTCGGTCAGAATACCGTCCGAGTGGCTGGTGCCATGCTGGGCGATGTGCGCGACGGCCTCGTCGAGCGAACCCACCACTTTCACCGACAGGGCGAGGGACAGAAACTCGTGTCCGAAATCACCTTCACCGGCGGGCGCCAACAGGTCTCCATCGATGCCATCAGCTCTGGCTGCATCGAGCGATGCTGGATCGCACAGCACCTTGACACCCTGAGCGTGCAGGGCGCGCACCATCTCCGGCATAAACGCGCCCACGACATCCTTGTGCACGAGCACGGTATCCAGCGCATTGCACACCGAGGGCGCCTGGATTTTGGCATTGACGATGAGCGGGATCGATCGCGAGAGATCAGCCGAACTGTCGACGAACAGGTGGCACACACCAATACCGCCATAGACCACCGGCATGCGGGCATGTTCTTTGACCAGATTCTGCAGCTGTTGCCGTCCGCGTGGGATGACCAGATCGATCATGTCATCCATGTGCAGCAGTTCCGGGACGAGCGCGTGGTCGGTGGAGGTCACCAGTTGCACGGCGTTCTCGGGCAGCCCCGTGTCCCTACAGGCACCGCGCACCAGTTCCACCAGCACCTTGTTGGTCTCCAGGCTCTCTTTGCCGCCACGGAGAATGATGCTGTTGCCGGTCTTGATGCCCAGCGAGCTGATCTCGACGGTGACGTTGGGGCGCGACTCAAAGATTACCGCGATGACGCCCAGGGGAACGCGCCTTTTGGCGATCCGCAGCCCGTTGGGCAGCGTCGCGCCATCCAAAACCTCACCGACCGGGTCTCGCAGCGCAGCCACCGAGCGGCAACCGGCGACCATGGCCGCGAGGCGGGACGGGTTAAGCGTGGAGCGATCGAGCAGGGAAGGGGGGAGACCCAGACTTGCGGCCGCCTCCAGGTCAGCGTGGTTGGCATCCCAAAGTGTGTCACTGACGCTTTCCAGACGCCTGGCGATCTCAAGCAATGCGTCGGTGCGCTTCTGTGCGGGTATCAGGGCGAGCGCTCGCCCGGCATCTCTGGCATCGAGGGCCATCTGTCTCACACTCAAGGTCATTGTCTCCTCCCTGTTCCGCGTTCCTGCCGGCTAGATGATGGCCATGTTGTTGCGATGGATCACCTCCGGCCCGTAGTCATAACCCAGGGTCTCTGCCAGCTGGCCTGACTGCTGACCCATGATACGCCTTAGGTCTGCCGAATCATAGTTGGCCAGCCCTCGGGCGACCTCGCGGCCAGAAGCATTGCGCACCGAGACGATCTCTCCGCGCGAGAAGGTGCCTTCAGTCCCCGTCACCCCCACTGGCAGCAGGCTGCGGCCCTGCTCGAGCAAGGCGCGGCAGGCGCCCTCGTCGATAAAGACGCTGCCTGGCGTAACGGACTGGGCAAGGAGCCATCGCTGCCGCCCTTCGGCGGGGGTGATGTGCACCGGAAACCAGGTGGCCGGGGCGCTGCCCTCCAGCACGCTGGCGATCACGTGGTCGCGGCTCCCATTGGCGATCACTACCGCCGTGCCGCTGTGGACAGCCAGGTCTGCGGCCACAATCTTGGTGTACATCCCCCCGATACCGACGCCAGAGCGACTCCCGTGAGCCAGCTGGTAGATGGATTCGTCGATCAGGGGCACGCGCTCGATCAGTTGCGCATCGGCGTCGCGGGAGGGATCTGCCGTGTACAGTCCGTCGGTGTCGGTCAACAGGATAAGCAGGTCGGCGTCGATGAGATTGGCCACCATCGCAGCCAGACTGTCGTTCTCTCCGACCTTAATCTCGTCCGTCGCGACGGCGTCGTTCTCATTGACCACCGGAACGATGCCGCGCTGCAATAGCGCGTTAAAGGTGTCACGCACGTTAAGATAGCGCAGGCGGTCCTCGATATCCTGTCGCGTGAGCAGGACCTGCGCCACCGTCAGGCCATAGAGCTCAAAGTAGCGTTCCCACAGGCTCATCAGCCGGCTCTGCCCAACGGCGGCGAGCATTTGGCGGAAGGGGATGCTCTTGCGGCCCGTCGGAGTGTTCAGGTGCTCGCGTCCAGCCTGCTGAGCCCCGGATGTTACCAGGACCACAGAGGTGCCCGTGGTCATGAGATCATTAATCTGGCGCGCAAGGTCGACCATTCGCGGGGCGTTCAGGCGCGCCGTCCCTGCTGTCAGGGTGCTCGTACCAACCTTAACGACGATGCGCCGCCACTTGCGGGTCCATTTGACTTCTGTCACTCGATGGCCGCCTTGATAGTTTGCGGCGATTATAACATGAGCCCTGAAGCGTACCAAGTGTTCTGTGCGGCGGCCTATCCAATTGCCGGGTTGCATGCGTGTCCCTGGCAGTAGACGCAGGATGCAGTGCCTGCCTATTCCGCCGATTTCGCAGATGTCTCGTGCGTGTTATACTGACGACATTCTGCCTGAGCACGACAGGAATCCTGGAGGTGTTGCTCTGAAGGACCTCTTAATGCATCTATGGCGGCTGTTTCCGCGCCCGCGCGGCGTCGAGGAGCGCAATATCCTGCTACTCTATGCCGAGGTTGTCTTTGCAGGCGTGCTCGCCGCCGCGGCTTCGTTCAACGCGACGTACATTCTGCGCTCTGGCGGCTCGGCGACGCTGGTGGGGTTGTTGTCCTCGATCCCGGCGCTGGTTGCCGTCTTTTTGTTTCTTCCTGCGGCACAACTGCTGGAGCGGCAGGCAAGTTATCGTCCCTTGGTCGTCTGGAGCCTTCTGGGCGCCAGGATTGGCTATCTGGCATTGGCCCTGTTGCCCTTTCTGGCCAGCAGCGGGGTGCCAGAGATCACTGTCGCCGTCCTCGTGGCGATGGCGGTGCCGTCGGTGATCTTTTCCACAGGCTGGAACCCGTTGCTGGCGGATGTAATCCCGGAGCGCCGGCGCGCGACCGTTTTCTCCTGGCGCAGCATTCTCAGCAGCGGCACTATTGCGGCACTGACCTATCTGATCGGACTGGCTCTTGAGCGTGGCTCTTTCCCGACCAATTACCAGTGGCTCTACGGCATTGGACTTGCGGGTGGTTTGCTGAGCACCTGGCTGGTCTCCAGGGTACGGGTCCCCGAGACGCCTCCCGCCGAGGTGCCGCTTCTGCACACCCGTGTGTCCCTGCGCCAGGGCATCACTGACTCTCTGCAGCAGAGCCCGCGCTTTGCCCGGCTGATCGTCAACACCCTGGTGTTCAACCTCGGGGCGTGGATGGTCGGCCCGCTCTTTGTCATCTACTATGTGCAGGAACTGGGCGCCGCCGATGGGTGGATCGGCTTGCACACGACGCTCATTCATCTGGGGATCATGCTCGGCTACTGGGCATGGCGGCGCATCAACCACCGCATCGGGGATCATCCAGCGTTGCTGATGGCGCTGCCCTTTGCCGCGGCCTATCCTGTGCTGGTGGGTGTACTCCCTTATCTGCCTGCGTTGCTTCTGCTGGGGTTCCTGGGTCATTTGATCATCCCGGGTGTCGATCTCAATCACAGTCTCATATTCATGCGACGCATCCCGCCGCTCCACAGACACACCGGGATTGCCTTTTACAGCATGGTGATGAACCTGGGCGCCTTTGTTTGTCCGATTATCGGCGTGGCACTGGCAGGGGCTATTGGCATACGCAACGCTCTGATACTGGGTGGGGTGTTGAGGGCCGTAGGCGTCGCGTTATTCTACCTGCGGCCGGCCGATGAGGGCGGTATCACCAGGGCCTCCATTCGTGAAGCATTTGGAGCGATCTTGCCGGCGAGGCGACACTATCCTCAGGTATAGGAAGGGAGTTCGAGAGCGATGACTGATGGGCTCGGTACTGACAGGAAAAGGGTGCTTGTGATTGCGGCGCACCCTGATGACCCCGAATTCGGGTGCGCGGCGACGATGGCCAAGTGGGCGGCACAGGGACAACAGGTGGACTATCTGCTACTGACCAGTGGCGATCAGGGGAATCGGGACAGGTTGGTACATCCCAGCGAGATCGCGGCGCGGCGCGAAGAGGAGCAGCGCGCGGCAGCAGAGACGCTGGGTATCAACAGCGTCACATTTTTGCGCTATCCGGACGGGATGTTGGTGAACGACATGGATCTCAGGAGGCGGCTGTGCGGTCTGATTCGGACTTTTCGGCCGCACGCCATCGTCACCATCGATCCCTGGCGGCCCTACCAGCTTCACCCAGACCATCGCGCGGCGGGCTACGGGGCCCTGGACGCGGCGCGCGGCTCTCACGCCTGGCATCTTTTTCCCGAGCAACTCAACGGGCTGGAGCCCTGGCGCGTAAGAGAAGTGTTTCTCTTTTGGACGAACGCCCCGGACTACTGGGAGGATGTCAGTGACTATATGGACCTGCGCTGTCAATCGCTGCGCCAGCACGTAAGCCAGTTGCGGGGCAATGAGGACGGGGTAGAGGCTCGCGTGCGCCAGTCGGCGCGCGATACCGGCCAGCCTCTGGGTTATGCCTACGCCGAGGCGTTCAAGCGGCTTGTGACCGGCTAGATCGTACCATCGGACTCGAATAGCAAAGACCGGGAGGCTCAGCAATCTGAGCCTCCCGGTCGCTGTAATCGGGCGGGATCAGCCCACGCCCTGGAGCACAAACCGCTGGATATCGGACTCTGTGTACATGCCGTCCAGCCACTGAATAAAGGCCATCTGCTGGAGTTGTTGGCGGCTCGCCTCTGAGAGCGGTTGGATTCCCTTTTCCAGGACCTGGATGATATGGAAACCGTAAGTCGTCGTCACGACATCGCTGACGTCGCCAACCTCCAGCGCAAAGGCGGCGTCCTCAAACTCTGTGACCATCATGCCACGAGGGAACCAGTCGAGATCGCCACCGAGCGGCGCCGTGCCGGTGTCCTCGGAATTGGCCGCGGCAAGCCCCGCAAAATCGGCGCCCTCGCCGATCTGCTTTACCAGATCCGCGGCGAGATCCGGGTCAGTAACAAGAATGTGGCGGGCGTGGACCTGCTCCGCTTCAGTCGGCGTGCTCTGTGCGAGAATCAGCCCATTGACCAACAGGGATTGTGTGATGATATCCATAAAGGACTGCTCGCTCAGGCCAACAGTCTCGAGATAGTCTTCCCATGAGGCATAGCCCTGGCTCTGGATGATGCTCTGCTGCACCTCAAAAGCCATGCCGGCCAGTTCAGCGTCATCCACAACGATGCCATCACGTGCGGCGCCCTGAGCGATGAGCTTCATTTCGATGAGTTGTTCGGTGACTTCTGACTGCACCTGCATGACAAGCGCGGCCACCTCCTCACTCGCCCAGTCGAGATCGTACTGGGTCGCCAGGCCATCCATGCGCAGGCGCATGTAGCCTTCAAGTTCGTCAACGGTGATAGTCTCCCCGTTGACCGAGGCGACGACGTCGCCGTCTTCCGGCAATACCATGCGCGACAGGGCATCCGTGATGGCGGGCTTGCGAGCGCGCGCCTGGTCAGCGAGACTGGGTGCAGGAGCAGGCGTACCCGTGGCGGTGTCTTCGGTCTCACGCGTGGGCTCAGGCGTTACGCTTTCCTGCTCCGGGTCCGCCTCGACGGGCGTAGACGTGGCACCTGCGGTAGCCTGGAGCGTGGCCTCCGGGGTCGGTGCCGTTTCCGAGGCCTGCCCACAGGCTGCCAAGCCTAGCAGCAGTGCCCCGAGAAGTAGAATTCGAAATGAGGTTATGCGTTTCATCTGTTCCCTCTCGCTTGCTCACAGTATCGTATCTGTCGTGCAAACATCGCTAACTATATCATGGAGATGCGTGCCGGCCAATTGTCGTGGTCTGACAGCGTTGGCCAGCGCTGCCGCACCTGCTATAATCTTGGCAGGCCCAGTCTCCGGGAGGTGATGATGAATACAAGCGACCACGCCCCACTGCACGTCGACGTCCTGTTGGCCGGTGGGACGGTCATTACGATGGATGCGCGCCGGAGCCTGATCAAGGACGGGGCGGTGGCCATCCGGGGTAACGACATCGTTGCTGTGGGCCCCTTGAAAGAGCTGTCCGCTCGCTTTGTCCCGGCGGAGACGATTCACTGCGAGCGCGACCTGATCCTGCCGGGTCTCGTCAACACGCACACGCATGCGCCCATGAGCCTGCTGCGCGGGTTGGCCGATGATCTGCGCCTGGATGTGTGGCTGCACGGATATATCCTGCCGGTGGAGCGCGCCTTTGTCACCCCCGAGTTCTGCTTCCTGGGCACCTCGCTCGCTTGCGCAGAGATGTTGCGCGGCGGCACAACCTGTTTCGTGGACATGTATTACTTTGAAGAGGAGGTAGCCTGGGCGGCAGCAGAGGCGGGCATGCGCGGCATTTGCGGTGAGACCGTCGTCAAGTACCCGACACCAGACGCCGCCAGCTACGAGGAGGGATTGCGCTATTGCGAGGACTTTGTCGGGCACTGGAGCGGACATGATCTGATCGTGGCGGTACCGGCGCCCCACTCGATCTATATGACCACGCCAGAGCTCTTGCAGGCCACGACCCGAATCGCCAACGAACACCGCGTGCCTCAGCTCATCCATGTGGCCGAGACGCTCGATGAGACCGAGGCGCTCGTTGCCCAGTCGGCTTTAGGGCCTGTGCGCTGGCTGCAGGAGCATGGGCTTCTGGAGCATCCTTTGGTTGCGGCGCATTGTGTGCATGTCAACGCGGAAGAGATTCAGCTTATGGCCCGTTACGGTGTAGGCGTCGCACATAACCCGACCTCGAATCTCAAGCTGGCCAGCGGCATTGCCCCGGTTGCGGAGATGCTGCGCCGCGGTGTGCATGTGGGCATCGGCACCGATGGGTGTGCCAGCAACAACGATCTCGATATGTTCGAAGAGATGCGCCTGGCCGCCCTGCTGCCCAAGGTGGTGACCGGCAGCCCGGTGGCGGTGCCCGCCGAGGACGCCCTGGCGATGGCGACGATCGAGGGGGCAAGGGCGATCGGGATGGATCACCTCATCGGATCGCTGGAGCCGGGCAAGCGCGCAGACATCATTGTGGTCAGAGGCGATGCGGTGCACTCACGTCCGGCGTTCTCGACGTCCCCGGCCAATGTCTACTCGCGCCTGGCCTACACAACCCAGGCCAGCGATGTGCGCCATGTGTATGTCAATGGACGCAACGTCGTGCGTGATGGTCAGGTGCTCTCGATCGATTTGGCGCATGTGCTGGCGCGCGCGCAGGATCTCGCGGATGAGATCAGTCAATTCTTTGTGGAGCGCGAGACTTCGGTGCTGGAAAAGTTGGTGGACATCGCTCCCCTGGAGCAGCGGGAGACCTTTGAAGTGCAGGCCAAGGGCGTCCTGAGAGATGAAGAGTTGTTTCGGAAGGGTATGCAAGACCCCGAGGTACACCAGATCTCCCATACATCCAGGGATCAATTCGATACGTACTTTTTCTTCCCGGGTCCGGACGGCCAGAGACTTCGATATCGCGAGGACCAGGTGCTCCGGAGAGATGGTAGCATCAACCCCATCTATAATCTCGTCCTCACTGGGCCGGCCAAAGAGGCAGAGTACCAGCACAGCGTCGTTCTCAGCCGCTCGAGCTATACGGCCGATGCAGACCGCAGCCTGCGCTTTTACAGGGAGTACTTTGGCCCGGAGCGTGAGATCGAGATTTCCAAGCATCGAGAGAGGTACCATATCCGCTACAAAGGATTGGACTTTGCGGTAAACCTGGACCACGTGACCACGCCGCAACCGGCAGGCCCCTATGTTGAGGTCAAGAGCCGGACCTGGTCGCAACAGGACGCAGTGCGCAAGGCAGGTTTGATCGGAGAACTGCTGGCGATCCTGGGCGCGCACCCAGAGGACATGCTCCCCCATGACTATGCGGATCTGTTCAGCGACGAGGTCGATGGCGCTGCGCCATCAGAGGGGATCGCTTGACCGCGGGTCCAAGTGACTCTAGAGTACGTGCCACATCGTGAGAGCGCCGGGCTATGATCCGGCGGGATGAATGTCAGCGTGAGGAGGGACGATGGCTGTCCGTGACATTGATGCATTGCGAGAGCGCGCGGCGGAGCTGCGTACCGAGATCATCCGTATGATGGGCGCCAACAAG
>CAZMAI010000112.1:0-8864 GCA_964564195.1 uncultured Anaerolineales bacterium
GCGGCTCGATTTGTGCCTGGTGCTGGACCCAATGCTCGCCACGGGAGGCTCGGCGATTGCCGCGGTGGACATGCTCAAGGAGTGCAAGATCCCCAGGATAAAGTATCTGGGCATCATCGCTGCGCCGGAGGGTGTCAGGGCGCTGACCGCGGCTCATCCCGACGTGGCTATCTATCTGGGCGCCATCGACGATCATCTCACGCCCCCTCCCTCCTCGCCAGATGATCCGCCGGAAGGCTACATCGTACCGGGCCTCGGCGATGCCGGTGATCGGGAGTTCGGTACGCTCTGAAAGGCGGCGCTATCGTGTCCATCTGGCTATTTGCCTGCGTCTTTACGGCGGCCTGCCTTGTCGTCGTCCTTCTCACGCCGCAGGCCATCAGACTGGGGCGCCGGCTGAATATCGTTGACCGCCCGGGAGGTCGCCGCACGCATCGGGGCGAGATCGTCCGCATCGGGGGCCTGGGGATCTTTCCCGCCTTTGCCATCGCCTCCCTAATCCCGGTCTTGCTCGGCAGTCCCAGGGATGACGTACTTGAGCTCACACGCCTGACGGGCGTCCTGCTCGGGATGGCGATCATCTGGATCGTCGGGCTCGCCGACGACCGCTACAAACTGTCCCCGGTGGCACAGCTAGGTGGGCTTGTCCTTGGAGCAATCGTCGCCATCCTGTTCAAGGTATTCGTGGAGCGCTTTAACAACCCGCTCACTGATCAGCAAGTCGTGGTGGACTGGTATCTGATGCTACCGATCAGTCTGGCCTGGATCGTGGGGCTAACCAACATGGTCAACTCGATCGATGGGCTGGACGGCCTTGCAGCCGGCGTGACGGCAATCGCGTCCGCGGTGCTGTTCATCCACATGCTTCGCCTCGGGCAGTACAGCGTCTCACTGCTTCCCCTGGCACTCTTTGGATGCTGCCTCGGGTTTCTGCGGTTCAACTTTAGCCCCGCCCGGATATTCCTCGGGGGTGGCGCCTATGTGCTCGGGTTCGGCATCGCTACCCTCTCGATCGTCTCTGGCGCCAAGGTCGCCACAGCGCTCCTGGTGATGTGGCTGCCGATCGTGGATCTGATCTGGCAGATCTATTCCCGTTGGCGCCGGGGTCAGCCGATCTCACTGGGGGACAGGGGGCACCTGCACTTTCGGCTGCAAGACTTGGGCTGGTCAAACCGGCGTATCGTCCTGATGTACTATGGTATTACGGCGTTTTTGGGCGCCGTTGGATTGCTGGTGCCCAACCGGATGCTCAAGTTCGGCACGCTGGTGGTCTTTGGTCTCGCTTTTGCCTGGTTCGTGGCCTCGGTGGCACGAACTGGCGGCGACGACACCCCCGCAGGGGATTAGGGTCGCGCCTCTGGGCCTAGCCCCTGCTGCGCCAGGTAGTCGGCAAGTTCGCCGATACGCTCGAACCCAAAGTGCGGCGCCGGTCTGGGATCCGCGACGTCGTCGGTTACGATAGCCAGCAACTCCTCTGCCGAAGCGATGGGCTCCGTCCCCGTAGCGGCACGCATCACCTCGATCTTGGGGCAAGCCTCATGTTTGAACCCTTCGGCGATCACCACATCGATGGCGGGGTCCAAACGGGCTACGATGTCCTCCAGACTCTTTTCCTGCACAGTCCTCTCAAGCCAGGCCACAGCGCTCTTACTGGCAATCACAACCGTGTCGCTGCCTGCCTGAGCAAAGCGCCAGGTATCGGTACCGGGGTGGTCGAGGTCAAACCCTTCACGCGAATGCTTGACAACCGCCACACACGCGCCTCGCCGTCTGAACTCCTTTACCAGGCCTTCCACCACGGTTGTCTTGCCTGCGTTGTGCCAGCCCACTATTGCGAACAGGTGCTTCATGTTCCCCCTATATCCACATCAAAGGCCTCTGATGTGAGCGATTATACCACGCAACAACCAAGCCCGCTCCGAAATCCGTTGACACTCAGTTGGCCGTGCGCTATGATGGTAGGGAGTTGACGTCTGATTTTCGTGCCTGGTAGCGTCCCTCTCCTCTCAATGTGAACGCGAGGCACACGTGGTCGGAGGCACCCTTCTCAACGAACTGCGGAGCGTCGACAACTTTCTGGTCGAGACAGCCAGAAGGCTCTATGAAGAGCGCGTGTCAGACAATGTCGAGTTTCGTGGTCTTTTTATTACCGATCATGAGTTTCTTGAGCTCTTACAGAAACCCTTCGGTTCGTCGTTAGAATCCTCTTCTCTCGCGGCATTCGCGTCACCATCCGAAGACGATCGCTGGACGCACCTGAAACGCACGTTTGGCCTGAGCGTGAGCCAGGCGCAGATACTGCTCATTTGCCTGCTGCCCGAGTTCGACCTGCGTTACGAACGCATCTTTGGGTTCCTCCAGGATGACGTCACCTGCAAGCGCCCCACTGTGGATCTAATCCTCGCCCTCTTATGGCAGGATCTGGGCGGTCGACTTGCCGCACGAACGCTGTTCCACCAGGAAGCCACCCTGTCGCGCTACGGGCTCCTGGTCCTGTCGGCACCCAATGAGGGCCCCGATACACTCTTGAGACGCACGGTTCAGGTCGCACCACAGGTCGTTCGCTATCTGCTGTCACCGGAGACCGATGGCCCCGCCCCCGCATCACCCTACTGGTGGAGCGAGAGAGCCACCTGGCTGCCCGATCTGTACCCGACAGATGCACGGGAGGCGATATGGTCGCTGATCAACGGTGGCGACAGGTCGCTCTGGGTACAGGTGCGCTCCGATCGCTCCTGGACGGCACGGGCGCTGGCGCAGGATAGCGCCGCACAGCAGGCTCGCCCCATGGTGACGCTCTCCATCGATGATTCGGATCAGCATGAGGCCGTGCTGCTGCGCGTGCAGCAGGCCGCCAGAGATGCACTGCTGTACGATGCCATCTTGTATGTTGAGGTCACAGATCGTACTGCCACCGACGAGAGCTATGTCGCGACCGAGTGGGGAACCCTGCTGGAACACCCCGGGCTCAGCGTGGTGTGGCACGCTCCCAGGCACGCCAGCCTGCCGCAGCCACGCTCCGAAAGCGTGCGCGTGGCGGTGCTCGACCTGCCGGCGCCGGACTATGACGGACGCCTGGCGCTCTGGCAGCGCGCTCTTCAGGGACAAACCCTGGCCGACATGAACGACTTGCCAGTTCTGGCGGCACGCTACAGGCTCGATGGCGGGCAGATCCAGATAGCCGCTAGAAGCGCCGCGGAACACGCCTGGCAGCGGCGCTCCTCGGATCCTGTCGTCGCCTTTGAGGATCTGGCGGTTGCCTCTCGTGCCGTGAGCGCCGTGAGGCTGGGCGATCTGGCCAGCCAGATCGTCGCCCGGCACACCTGGGATGATCTCGTGTTACCTGCTGACCGCACGGCTCAGATCCACGAGATGTGCGACCAGTTTCGCTTCCGACATGTGGTCTATGGCGCCTGGGGCTTTGGACGCCAATCGGCACGAGGCCAAGGCCTCTCGGCCCTCTTCGCAGGCCCCTCGGGCACCGGCAAGACCATGGCTGCGGAGGTAATCGCCACTGATCTGTCGCTGGACCTTTACAAGATCGACCTCTCGGGCGTGGTCAGCAAGTATATCGGCGAGACCGAAAAGAACCTGGACAGGATCTTTGATCTGGCGCGCGACTCGAACGCCATCCTGCTCTTTGATGAAGCCGATGCGCTCTTTGGCAAACGCTCCGAGACCAAAGATGCCCATGACCGTTACGCCAACATAGAGATCAGCTACCTGCTGCAAAAGGTGGAAGAGTACGACGGCGTCGTCATCCTCACCAGCAACCTGAGGCAGAATCTTGACGAGGCGTTTCTTCGCCGGCTGCAGTTCAGCATCGAGTTCCCGTTTCCAGACGAAGCCTCGCGCCGCCTGATCTGGGAGCGCACCGTGCCAGCACAACTTCCCCTGGAGGACGACGTCGATTTTGGCTCGCTCGCAGGGCGCTTTCGGCTCTCGGGCGGCAGTATTCGCAATGCCCTAGTGAACGCCGCCTTTCTAGCGGCGCGGGATGGCGAGATTGTCGCCATGCGGCACCTTCTCTGGGGAGTGCGCCGCGAGTTTCAAAAGCTCGGCAAGTTGATCGATGAAGATGACTTTGGAATGGAACTCGGCCGTCGTGTCGCGGTAATCCACGACGCGTCATCGGGGAGGTCGGGACGATGAGCACTGATCGCGAATGGATCCGCACAAGAAGTAGGCTGGCTGCACGGCAGCCCTCTGACACCGTCGACGCCGAAACCTCTTTACGCACTCGGCCATCTCGTCTCGCGCGGGTGCTGACACCGCACGTCCTGCGCGAGGTCGCCAGACGTGCGGGCAACCGGATCACGCGGCGCTTCGCACAGCAAGACGCCTTTGTGGCCCCCGAGCATGTGGAGCGTGCCATTGATTCCCAGGCTGGTTCGGGTTCGGCCATGGATCATGCAACCAGACAGAGCATGGAAGGGGCCTTTGGCACCGACTTGTCCGGGGTTCGCATACACAACGACTCTCAGGCTGATACGCTCAGCGCTGAGCTGTCGGCACGGGCCTTTACGCGGGGCAACGACATATTCTTCTCCGCTGGCGAGTACAACCCGGCGACCGGGGACGGGCAGCGCCTGCTGGCTCACGAGCTTACCCACGTCACGCAGCAGGAAGATGGCGCCAAACTCGATGTAGGCGCGGCCAATGACCCCGCCGAGTTCGAGGCGGACGCCATTGCCGATCAGGTGGTACAGCGCCTGGCCAGCAGGGCGCCAGACACCGGAGGCGACGCTGTCCAGCGCCAGGCCGAGGACGAGGAGGAGGAGGAAGCGGTACAGACAGTGCGCCGGCAAGAAGAGGAAGAGTTGGAGGAGGCATAGCCCAGAAGGGTAACACCTCGGCGCGTCATTGCAGGCTAGTCAGGTGCTAGAGCTAGTTCGAGGCAGGGGATGATCAATCAGCTCGACGAGACCATCCGGAATCTGGTGCTCAAGCGCGGCTACTTTGACACGGACAGTGTCACGGTGAGCTTTGACCAGCCCACCGGCGACTGGGCTGCCGGACTGACGCGCCCGACGATCAACTTTTACCTCTATGACATCCGAGAGAATACAGAGCTGCGTTCGCAGGAATGGATCGTCGAGCGCGATTCTGAAGGGCAGGTTAGCAAGCGGCTGGCGCCTCTGCGATATGATCTCTCCTACCTGGTCACCGTCTGGACCCAGAACCAGGTCGAAGACGAACACGCGATTCTGTGGCGTGTACTGGGTGCCCTGGCCGCCAACCCGACGCTGGGCACGGACATCCTGGAGGCAGGGCTCCGTAACCAACCCTATCCGGTGCACGCCCGGACTGCTCAGCCTTCGCGCGCCATCGAGAATCTGCCAGACCTGTGGGGCGTCATGGAGAACCAGCTGCGGCCCTCGATCAACTATACAGTCACGTTGGCCATGGAGCGTGCCGTGGCCTTTACAAGCCCATGGGTGATCTCCCGGCGTGTGGATGTTCTTGACCGCAATGCGGCCGAGGCCACCCGGTCGACCATGTTTGAGATCGCGGGAATCGTCTTTCAGGCCAAGGGTGAACTTGCAGTGGCCAGGGCCACGGTTACCGTGATGCAGACTGGCCAGACATGCCTCACCGACCACTTTGGACGCTATCGCTTTGGTGGGCTTTCGAGCGGAGAATACCAACTCAGAGTACAGGCGGATGGCCGCGAGGCGACGCACCGCGTTCCCGTGCCGCCGACGAGCTTGGAGTCATACGACCTCGAGATATAGCCACCACAGGAAAGGAGGGTATCGCTCTATAGCTCCGGATCACCGAATCTCGTTGCAGGCCGGCCACGTTCCCGGCTTGCTAGCAGTCAAAGGATAGAGAGATGCCAACTTATCTGTCTCCTGGTGTGTATATCGAAGAACGCGAGGGCGGAACCCGACCCATCGAGGCCGTGGGGACTGCGGTCGCGGCCTTTATTGGCTTTACCGAAAAGGCTGAGGAAGCCAGCAATGGCGAGGTGACCTCGCTCCAGAACCGCCCTGTGGCCATCACCAACTGGACCCAGTACACCGAGAAATTCGGTGGGTTCATCGAGGGCGCCTACCTGCCTTATTCGGTCTATGGTTACTTTGCGAACGGAGGCAGTCGCTGCTACGTGGTCTCCGTTAAAGCACTGGGCGCGTCTGTGGACGAAAGGCTGGCCACGCCGGCTGTCGCGGCCCTTCCCGCCCGCGCGGAAGGCGGCGGCGACACCCTGCAAATCAAGGCCAGGTCTGGCGGCCCAAGCGGCAACGAGATCAAGGTGACGGTGCGCGAGCCTGAAGACCCGGCTGCCGAGACCTTTACCCTGATCATCGCCGCTCCCGGCGGTACAGAGACCTTTGGGGATCTGACGCTGGGCAAGGGTGATCAGAATGTCGAGACGGTGGTCAACACGCGGTCTCGGTTCATCACCGTGCAGGTGCAGAGCGCCAAAGGCACCCTGGCAGAGCGCAAACCGCAGGCGGGCGAGTACAGCCTGCAGGGCGGCAAAATCGAGACCAAGGCGCTCACTGTGGCGGCCTATCGTGGCGAAGTGGCCGAGCGCACCGGATTGGGTGGTCTCACCCCTGTAGACGAGGTCACAATGGTGGCCGTGCCCGATCTGATGCAGAGCTTCCAGTCTGGCGAGATGTCGCTGCAGGACGTTCAGGCGGTGCAGCAGGCGCTGTACGAGCACTGCGAGCAGAGCAAATACAGCTTTGCCATCCTGGACTGCCCGCCCGACCTCAGTCCTCAGGCCATGCTGCAATGGCGGCAGTCCAGCAACTATGATACCAAGTACGCCGCGCTGTACTATCCCTGGATCGAGACCGCAGATATGGTCAAGGGCAAGGGAAGCGTCCGTGTCCCGCCTTCCGGGCACATCGCGGGTGTCTATGCGCGCAGCGACGCAGAGCGCGGGGTGCACAAGGCGCCGGCCAACGAAGTGATTCGCGGCGCCACGGGTCTTCCAGTTCAGCTCACACGAGGCGAGCAGGATGCGCTCAACCCCATCGGGGTCAACTGCATCCGTGCCTTCCCGGGCCGCGGAATCCGCATCTGGGGCGCTCGCACGCTGAGCAGCGATCCAGCGTGGCGATATGTCAACGTGCGCCGCCTCTTTAACATGGTGGAGGAATCCATCGAGCGCGGCACGCAGTGGGTGGTCTTTGAGCCTAACGACCCGGACCTCTGGGCACGTGTCAGGCGCGATGTGACAGCCTTTTTGCGGACGGTGTGGACCTCCGGCGCACTCTTTGGCACAACGCCCAATGAGGCATTTTATGTCAAGTGCGATGAGGAACTGAACCCGGTGGAAGTCCGAGACCTGGGCCAGCTGATCATCGAGATCGGTATCTGCCCGGTCAAGCCGGCGGAGTTTGTAATCTTCCGTATCAGCCAGTGGGCAGGGCCCGCCGCGGCCTAGCGCCAGCCCAGCTCTAGACAGAGCAAGGAGAGCGATCCATGACGGACCGAAAAGATCCGCTAGTTGGTTTTCATTATGCGATAGACGTGGCCGGCGAGGTCACCGGGTACTTTACCGAGTGCTCTGGCATTGGCTCGGAAAACGAGGTCATCGAGCACAAGGTCGTCGATGAAGCCGGGCGCGAGCACGTGCTCAAGATCCCTGGCCGGCTCAAGTGGGAAAACATCACACTCAAGCGTGGTATCACGGACAACATGGACATCTGGGACTGGCGTGAGTTAGTCGTCCAGGGCAAGGTCGACGATGCTCGCCGCGAGGGATCGATCATCATGTTCGATCAGGGCTTGAATGAGGTCGCCCGCTGGAACTTTGAGAAAGCCTGGCCCGTGAAGGTTTCAGGGCCATCGATCAAGGCGGACAGCAATGAGCTGGGCGTCGAGGAGTTGGTCATCACCCATGAGGGTCTGTTCCGCGTAAGCTAAGCCGGAGGCTCTCATGCAGACAGAGTTCCCGTTCGAGCTTCCGCGCGGCTATGTCGACGGAGAGGGGCGCGTCCATCGTCAGGGCGTCATGAGGCTGGCCACCGCAATGGACGAGATCGCCCCGCTCCGGGACATGCGGGTGCGGTCAAATGAGGCGTATCTGGCGATACTGCTCCTGGCCCGCGTGGTCACGCGCCTGGGAGGTCTGGACCAGGTGACGCCTCACGTGATCGAAAACCTGTTCGCGGCAGACATGGCCTACCTGCAAGACTTTTATAGGCGCATCAACGAGACGGGTGCCAATACGATTGAGGTCGAATGTCCGAACTGCCATACGGTCTTTCGCCAGGAGATCGTGCCACTGGGGGAATGACGCGCTACCCCCTCGACCGGATGCTCGAGGAGGTAGCGTACCTGGCTTATCACTTGCACTGGTCACGGGACGACATCCTGTCACTCGAACATCCCGAGCGCCGGCGATGGGTGCGCGAGGTCGACAAGATTCACACCAATGAGGTCGGGACTTGATGGAACGTCCGGATGCCCATCCCGCCTATCGCTTTAGCGTCCAGATCGACGGCCTTCCGGGAGCGACATTCACCGAGTGCACCCTCCCGGCACTGGAGGTTGAGATCCAGGAGCAAAAAGAGGGCGGCTATAACGTGGGATCGCACCCCCTGCCCGGGCGCGTGCGCCGAGGCACGCTGACGCTCAAGCGGGGCGTGGCCACCGGCAGCGACCTGATGGCCTGGTACACCCAGGTGATACAGGGACAGCTGATGGCGGCCCGTAAGCAGGTGTCGGTGACGCTGCTGGACGACGCCGGTGAGCCTGTCATCCGCTGGGACTTTCACATGGCCTTTCCGACAAAGTGGAGCGGCCCCGAACTCAGCGCGGGCAGCTCAGCGATCGCCATCGAGTCGCTGGAACTGGCCTACGAGATGGTGACGGTGTCATGACAGACGGCGGCGGCCTGCGAC
>CAZMAI010000113.1:0-8775 GCA_964564195.1 uncultured Anaerolineales bacterium
TGGTCGATGAGCACCTCCGCACCAGCGATCCCCATATCTACGCCGCAGGGGACATCGCCGCGTGGCCGGATCCCACGGCCGGTGAGCGGACACGCGTAGAACACTGGGATGTCGCCTATAACCAGGGCTACTGCGCCGGTCGCAACATGGCGGGCGCCGGAGAAACCTATGACACCCTGCCCTACTTTTTCTCCGACATCCTGGAGCTCAGCTTTGAGGCCTGGGGCAATCTCAACCGGCCCGACCGCGTGATCACCCGCGGCTCGCTACAACACGGCGCCGTGACCTACTGGTATGTGCGCGGAGACAGAATTGCAGGGGCGCTGGCCATCGGACTGCCCGATGCCGACCGGGAGCCGACGCAAGCACTGATCTCTGGCCGAGCAGAATTGCAGGCCATCGAAACCGCGCTGGCGGACACCAGCGCCGACCTCGCAACGCTCCTGTAGGCAAGCAACGAAAGAGGATAGTGCTGTGAGTACGCTGCTGGCGATCGATGGCGGCACCCCGGTGCGCACGAGACCCTGGCCGGCATGGCCCGTGTGGGATGAGCGCGAGGAAAAGGCCCTGGCGGAAACACTTCGGTCGGGCACCTGGTGGGCGCCGCCCGGCACGCAGGTTCATGCGCTGGAACGCGAATTCGCGGACTACCACAAGGCACGCCACGCCATTGCCTGCACCAACGGCAGTGCGGCGCTGGAGATAACTCTGCGAGCCGCCGGGGTCGACTGGGGCGACGAGGTCATCACCACCCCCTACACGTTCATCGCGACAGCCAGCGCCTGCCTGCTCCTGGGGGCCATCCCGCGCTTTGCCGATGTCCTGCCAAACACCTGGAACCTCGATCCCGCACAGGTAGAGCGCCTGATCACCCCCCGCACTCGTGCCATCCTGCCGGTGCATATCGCCGGCGAGCCCGCCGATATGGATGCACTGCGCGCCATCGCCGCCAAACACCACCTGACCTTGATTGAAGACGCAGCCCAGGCCCACGGCGCCAGCTGGCGCGGCGCCAGGGTCGGCGCGCTGGGCGATATGGGGACCTTTTCCTTCCAGGCCAGCAAGAACATGAACGCCGGTGAGGGCGGCATGATCCTCACGAACGACGACGATTTCGCCGAACGCTGCTGGTCGGTAGTCAATGTCGGGCGCCAGCGCGAGGGGGCGTTCTACCAGCACATCGGACTGGCGAGCAACTATCGCATGGTCGAGTGGATCGGTGCCGTGCTGCGCGTTCAACTCACACGGCTGGATGAGCAGTCCGAGCGCCGCGCCGCGAATGCAACGTACCTGTTTGAAGCACTCGGCAATATCCCGGGGTTGGCCCCCGTCACCGGGGATCCCCGCGCCACCCGGTGTGCGCATCATCTCGTGAGGCTTCTCTACGATCCCGACGCCTTTGGCCGCCGCACGCCGGGCGAGTTCATGCGGGCCATGGAAGCGGAGGGCATACCGGTGCGTGAGGGCTACCCGGTGCCGCTGAGCAGGCAGCCGGTAGTCCTGAGCCGCATCGCGTATATCCGCGAACGCCTGGGGATAGCCCAGGAGCCTCCGGATGCCTGCCCGGTGTGCGAAGATATCTGCGAGCGAGGTCTCTGGCTGGCCCAGTCCTTGTTGCTCGGCGCCCCCGCCGATATGGACGACATTGCCCGCGCCGCGGCGCGCATTCAAGCCGCCTGGTCGTGATGAACAAACCGGGGATGCCGCAAGACATCCCCGGTCCATCGTCGCATTTCCCTTACGCGCACGGCCGGATCACCCGGAAACACTCTCCCCGCAACGGGGACAGAATCTGGCGCCCGACCGCAGACTTGCCCCGCAGTTGGCGCAAAATCGCGGCTCTTCCGGGGGCGGTTGCGGTGCAGGGGCACCACAGTACGGGCAAAAGGTGCCGTTAGGCGGCACCGGCCGGCCACACTGCACACAGTGACGCCCCTCGCCCTCTGAACTATGCTCCTGTGTTGCCTCCAGGCGAGCCAGCTCTTCGCGCTGCTGGGCCACAGCCGACTCCAGCTCGATGATATGGTCGCACAGTGGCATCAACTCGGCAGCAGTCATTCGTCCCGTTCGGTGCAGACCCACAGCCTGGACGCCCACCGCGGTGATCATCTCGTTGATCTGTGCATCCAGTTGTTTGAGATCGGAGCGCGCCTTGTGAATTGCCCTCCGCCGGTCAGACTCGGCCATCTGCTTGCGCAGCCCTTCGACGGTGGACCGCAAACCCCCCGCACTGTTGATGCTGTCGATCAGGTCCTGGGCGCGTCTGCGAAAAGACCCCAGAATATCGGTCATGGGTTATGCTCCTGTTCTGGCTCTATTCCTACCTGATATACGCAGGAGCTTCCAACCGGTAGCGACACTAACCCGCAAAGATCTGCTTGCCGCCGTCAACTCTCAGGACCTGCCCCGTGATGTAAGACGCGGCATCCGAGACCAGAAAGCCTACCGCGCGCGCGATCTCCAGTGGGGCGCCATAGCGCACAAGCGTGCCATCACTTACCAGCATCTCATCGTCGATCTCGCGGCTGGCGGAGAACCGGCGCGTGATCGTGTCACCTGGAGCAATGGCGTTGACATGCACATTGTCGGGGCGCAACTGGGCAGCCAGGCAGCGCGTGTATTCGTGCACGCCGGCCTTGGCCGTTGAATAGATCGCCGACTGGGTGTTGCCGAACATACCCGCGATACTGCCGATATTCACGATCCAGCCCTGCTTGCGCGCTTGCATCTCGGGGGCAACCTCTCTACACACCAGCAGGCACGTCATCAAGTTGCGGTCGAGCACCGCCTTTAGGTCCGCCAGCGAGATATTGATCGCGTCGTTACCCTCGGGCTTGCCGCCCCACGGCGCAGCGGTGCCCTGAGCCCCCACATCGCCGCCAGCACAGTTGACCAGGATGTCGATGCGACCGAATCGATCCCGGATCGCGCTTACGATTCTGGTCACCTCCTCAGGGTCAGCGAGGTTGCCCGCCACAGGCATTACCTGCGCGCCCGTGGCATCGCCGATCTGCTCAGCCACCTGATAGAGGCTCTCCGCCTCCCCAAAGGCCTGCGCTGAAGTGAACGACGTCCCGTGAACGGCCACACTCGCTCCTAGTGAGGCCAAATGCTCGGCGATGACACGGCCAATCCCCCGCGACGATCCGGTTACAAAGGCTACCCGGCCCTTTAGTGTCGCTGTTTCACTCATCTCTCACCCCTTTATCGTCAAGCTCTGCCAATACGCCGGCATGTGCCATGGCCGGTCCCCGAATCCAGTTTGCAGATAACCCGGTCACGATCTCGCCGCGATTCGTCAGACGCGTCATTACACGCTCCCACTCCCATGGATCCCAGCGGAACAAGCGCTCACAGGCCGAAACACTCTCTACAGCCACATTGTGCAGATGGCGCTGCAAGAGCATCTCCATGGCCTGGTCGGTCGTGACTGCGCGTGCCCGATCAGGCACATCAGGGAACTGCCGTGTAAAGAGATCATAGACATAGGCATAGCCCCACCGGCTCGCGTCTGAGATGCCCACTTTGACGATCTTGAGTTGCATCTGCAGTTCGGTCAGGGCAGCATCAAAGCGGCGGGCGACCGCCCCGCCGCCCGCCAGGCCCGCTTCCTTGCGCAGAATTGACGTCGCCAGGGCACCCTGTTTCAGGAGCACCTCATAGACGCGGCGTGCCTCCACCGACAAGAGCCCGGCCTCGTACTGCTCGATGTAGTCGAGCGGGTCTCCATAGTTCGGCGATAGCGCATATACGGCTGGCAGCAGGTCCAGCGAAACCAGGGTCGGCTTATTTCTAAGGAGCTTGCCATAGTAGATCTCTTTGCGAGCCGGGAGAGTATCCTTCCAGGCCCAGACGCGTCCCAGATCATCGTCCTGGTGATGCTCGGGCACGGGGCGGTTCGATCCGGCGACGGCACCCCACAGGGTAGGCATCTCTACGCCACGGGCTCCAAAGAGGAACGCCAGACCCACGTCATCGACGAATTCGCGAGCCTCGGCTTCGGTATGCACCCGGCGTTGCGGCACCCGGCGATAGCGCCAGTCGCGCCAGTGCCTGACTTGCGCCTCCGTCGGAACCTTCAAGCCTGGCTTGCCAGCAGTCTCAATCGAGCACATGCTTGACCTAGCGACCCAACCTGGCTCGTAGCGCTCGGGTCAGAGCGGGGACCACCTGCAGGCAGTCGCCTACGATGCCATAGTCGGCGATCCCAAAGATCGGCGCGTGCGGGTCACTGTTGATCGCCACAATTACGCGTGAGGTGGACATACCCGCGCGGTGCTGGATTGCGCCGGAGATGCCACAGGCGATGTATAGTTCGGGCCGCACGGTCCGTCCTGTCTGACCCACCTGGTGAGCGTAGGGTATCCAGCCTGCGTCCACGGCGGCGCGGGACGCGCCCACGGCTCCGCCCAGTGCATCCGCCAGCTCACGCAGCGGGGCAAACCCGTCGGGACCGCCCACGCCAGCCCCACCGGACACGATGATGCGTGCATCCGCGAGATTCACCTGCTCCCCGACGCGCACAAAAGAAAGCACTGTTGATGTCAGAGATTCGGGAGGCAACGAGACTGCGACCGTAATGATCTCGCCGCGCCTGGCTGGGTCCGGCTCGGGCACGTCGAAAACCCGGTGCCGTACGGTAGCCATCTGCGGCCGGTGCCCCGGGGTCGTGATCGTAGCCATAATGTTGCCGCCGTAGGCTGGCCGCGTCTGCAACAACAGGCGTGTCTGCGGGTCGATCTCCAGCCCCGTGCAATCAGCGGTGAGCCCCGTGTGCAGCGATGTGGCCACGGAGCCCGCAAGGTCACGGCCCCGTGAACTTGCGCCCAGCAGGAGTATCTCGGGTCGCTCCTGTTCAATCAGCTGCCTGAGTGCCAGAGCATAGGCCTCGGTACGAAACATGGCCAGCTCCGGATGATCGACGAGAAGCACACGATCGGCCCCGTAGGCGATCGCCTCCGGCGCTATCTCGCCAACGCCAGCCCCGAGCAGGCACGCGGTGAGAGGCACCGATAGTGCGTCGGCCAGCAGACGCCCCTGACCCATCATCTCCCACGATATACTGTGAGCCTCGCCGCTGGCCTGCTCTACCCACACCCAGACGCCACGCGCATCGCCAGGTACGGCCACAGCCTGTGAGACGGGCAGGCTCAGCGCCTCTACCGGACAGACATCGAGGCAAGCAGAGCAGGCCGTGCATCGCTCATCGACGACGGCCACGCCCGCCTCCATACGCAGCGCCCCAAAGGGACAGGTCGCCACGCAGGCTGCGCAACCTATACAGAGATCCGTGTCTATTATCAGCAATCCGCTGGACATAGCCTACACGACCTTGTCTGCGATGAGTTGCTCGGCCAGTGCCGCGGCGGCGTGATCCAGTTCCTCTGCGTCGAACAGACGCACACCCTCTGCTCGAGCCTGCGGCGTAAAGATGCGCACCACCCTGGTGGGTGAGCCGCTAAGCCCAACCAGTTCCGGATCCAGATCGGGCAGTTCGTCGGGGCCCCAGACCTCGAGTTCGGTCATGCGGGCGCGCCGCAAGCCTCGCCTGGTGGGATAGCGCGGTGTGTTGATGCCCTTGAGCACCGTCACTACAGCGGGCATCGGGGCCGAGACAATCTCCGTGCCCTCCTCCAGGAGCCGCTCGACGACGATGCGGGCGCCTGCAAGATCGATCTCGCGGATTCGCCAGACGTAGGTGAGAGGGGCCATCCCCAGCTGACTCGCGATGCCGGGACCCACCTGCCCCGTATCACCATCCATGGCCTGTTTGCCGCACAGCACCAGGTCGGCGCCGCCCAGCGCGCGAATAGCTGCGGACAGCGTGTAGGCCGTTGCCCAGGTATCTGCTCCCGCAAACGCCCTGGCGCTGAGCAGGACGGCACGCTCGCAACCCATGCCCAGGGCTTCGCGTAGCTCGCGCTCAGCCTGCGGAGGCCCCATGGTCAGCACGGTGACCGACCCACCATGGGCCTCTGCGAGGCGCAGCCCCTCCTCGATCGCGTACATGTCAAAGGGGTTGATGATCGTCCCCAACCCCTCACGGAGCATTGTTCCAGTGTCGGGATCAAACTGAACGGCTGTCGTCTCTGGCACGGACTTTATACATACGACAATGCGCACGAGTACCCCTTTCCGGCGACTGCATCTGGCTGGCGAGGGTATACCATAAAGCCCGCCTCCTCACAAACGCCAGGGCGCCTCAGAGGCTGGCTCCCAGAGACATTTGACAGCGTTCGGGTGGGCGGCTATCTTTCTAGTCGGTCAATAGACATGTTGGCGGATCAAGGGATCTTACCTCCCGGTTGCGGGCCCACCCGCGACAAATGTGACTGCGTTACACAGAATGGTAGTACCCGAGATCCAGAGTATGCGATGGCGTTGAGAGCGATGCCGCCCTCAGCAATCAGGGGCTAGATAGCAGGAGGAGCCAAAGTCATGTGGGTTGAAAAGGTCCAAACGTATCTCGTGAATGCGAATATTCTGCAGCGTGCCGACCGGCCACGCGGGCGCAACTGGCTGTTCACCAAGATAAGCACCTATGAGGGTGTCGAGGGTATTGGCGAGGGCAGCGGATGGCCCGAGGTCGTCCAGAAAGGCATCGAGGAACTGTCCGGGGCCCTCTATCGCGAGGAGCCCTACCATACCGAACGCGTGTGGCAAAAGCTCTACCGCGCGCTGCATGCGCACGGACTGACCGGCGCCGTCCGGGGCGGGGTGATCAGTGCGATCGACATCGCGCTGTGGGACATCAAGGCCAAGAACATGGGCGTCCCAATCTATGATCTACTGGGCGGTCCCATCAACCGCAAGATCCGCATCTATGGCCACGCGAACACCGTCAAGGAAGCCCGCGCCCTGGTGGAAAAGGGCTACACGGCCTTCAAGTGCCAGCCCGATGTCGCACTGCTGGCCGAGCTGCGGGAGGAATTGGGCCCGAGCATCGAGATTGGAGTGCATTGCCATGGCGAGTTCTCGCCCGCAGAGGCACTCACGCTCTCTGAAGACATCCGTCCGTACAAGCCCATGTTCCTCGAAGAGCCGACCAATCCGGACGACCTACAAGCCCTAAAGTGGCTGGGTGAGCGCACCCGCGTGCCGCTGGCTGCGGGCGAGCGGCTGTTCTCCAAGTGGGGATTCCGCGAGCTCTTGGAGACGCGCGCCATAGCCATCGCTCAGCCGGAGATAACGCGTATCGGCGGGATCACCGAAGCCAAAAAGATCGCCACCCTGTGCGAGGCATTCAACGTCATGCTCGCCCCTCACGATGGGTCCACAGGCCCCATCGCCGAGATGGCCAATCTGCATGTTTTGGCCACCACACCCAGCTGCCTGTTCCTGGAGCACCGCGCGCGCGACGTCTTCTGGCGGCGCGAGGTCGTCAAGGGGGTGCTGCTCGACCGTGACGGATACATCACGCTGGGAAACAAGCCTGGCCTCGGTCTGGAACTGGATGAGGAAGCCCTCACCAAATACCCGACCAAGCTCTATGGCGACTTTAACTATGAGTACGAGGACGAGATCGCCATCAACCGGCGCCGTAAGGGCACCGACTAGATAGCGCAGAGTTCGCTGGCGGGCGGCGGCAAGCCGCCCGCCTTTTCCATTCAGAGCTACTGCGACTGCACAGTCTCGATGAAGGCCGCGATATTCTCCGGCGGCACATCTCTCGGAATCGCATGGGTGGGCGCGACGATATAGCCACCGTCCCGCCCGATGCGTGTGATCATCTCGCGGATATGCACCGGCAGATCACACGCCGCGATGCGAGGAAGCACCTGTTGGGTGCTGATGCCGCCGTAAAAGGTCAGGTCCTCGCCATACTCCCGCTTGCACCAGTCCACATCCATGACCTCGGGCTGGAAGGTGTTAAAGATATCGAGACCCATCTCGATGAGGTCTGGGAACAGAGACTGGACATCGCCACACGAGTGCTGCATGACGTACTTGCCGGCTGCCTTCACGCGGCTGTACATCGTGGCCACGCGAGGACCGATGAACCGCCGCCATAGCCTGGGCCCCATGATCAGTCCTCTCTGCTGTCCCCAATCGTCGCCAAAGTAGATGCAATCTACGGGGAACGTCAGCATGTGGTCCAGCACGCCCAGGTTGTACTCGAGAATGCGGTCCAGCAGGTCATCGACGAAAGAGGGGTTGTCGAGCATATCCATGAGCAGAGCTTCCATGCCCCTCAGCGTCCACGCCCTCTCAAACATCGAGAACCCAATTTCGCCGATCGTGAAACGATCCGGATTCTCGCGCAAGAGCGCACTCAGTCCGAGCGCGTTGCGCTCGAGATCGGGCGCTGGAAACTTGTACTGTGACAGGTCGGGTTCAGCCAGATGGTAAACATCCACATTGCCGATGTCTCGGTCAATGGTGCGGTTCCAGACGATGCCGAACTGGTCACGCCAATAGCCAGGCCGGACCTCCTCAAACCAGCCATCGCCGTAGGCAGCCAGATGATTACCCATTTTGCTGGCGAAATCCGGGTCTTTGAGATATGCTGCTGTTTGATCGTGGGCGTCAGCAGTCAGATTGATCTGCCACGGGGTGACATCGGGTTGCTCGTGGCGCAATGCTGCCAGCACACGATCTCTGGGTGTAACGCTCACCTTGTGGCCCCTTTCCGATGGTCTGATTGTTGCCAGGATATTGTACCCGATGAGTCCAGCAGATGCATCAATGCGCCCGGGATCCAGGGAAATTGGTCCAATCTTGGACTGAAAACCTATTGACATTCCAGGATTTCTTGTTATACTTACGCTTTGGTAC
>CAZMAI010000114.1:0-8645 GCA_964564195.1 uncultured Anaerolineales bacterium
ATACTGCTGGATGAGCGCAAACGCGATGGCCAGATGTATAGCCCGTCGAGCGCGCTTTGCAGTTCAGTTGTTGAGGTAGGTATTCGTCCAGGTAAGTAGTGCCAACCTCACGGTTGGCTCCCTCTGGTCGGGGCGAGACGACTTGAACATTTGGCCAGTTGACCTCAAGTTCACTGGCGGGCTGCGGTGACCCCGTGCAAGCAAAAGGAGTCAACCTCACGGTTGGCTCCCTCTGGTCGGGGCGAGACGATTTGGAGGTCCGGCCAGTTGACCGCAAGTGCACTGGCGGGCTGCGCTGATTGTGCCAAAAGCAAAAGGAGCCAACCTCACGGTTGGCTCCCTCTGGTCGGGGCGAGACGATTTGAACGTCCGACCACTTGAACCCCATTCAAGTGCGCTACCGGGCTGCGCTACGCCCCGAACTGCGGTCATTATACGATTATCCCACCGGTTAGGCAAATCGCGAGACGTGCAGCAGGTTGTTCCGGCATGTTTGACACCCTAAAGCACCCATGCTATAGTCGCCTCCATCGGTTCGAAGGCTATCAGGATCCCTGCGGTTTAGAAAATGCCACAACGCGGTCAGATCATTCGAGGGGCGGGTGCCCTGTCCCTCAGCAAGAAGAGCAAGCGTAACCAAGCCGACCTCTGGTCAGGCTAGCTTGCTCATACCTCGAACCGAGGTAACTGGAATCAAGAGCGGCTCCCAGACCAGGGGGCCGCTCTTTTTTCATGTGTCGCCATCGTTTCCGGACCCGCAGTGTCGCCCCGGTGATGGCTGAGCCCATACAGAGAGGAGGTGAGAGTCATGATCGGTGTGTGTCCCGAGTGCGCAGCAGAGATAGAGCTGAATGATCCGCTGGAAGGCGAGATCGTAGACTGCCCGGACTGCGGTGTTGAGCTGGAGGTAGTGGCCATCGAGCCGCTGGCCTTTGAACTGGCGCCGGACGAAGAAGAAGACTGGGGAGAATAGATATGCCCATCGGTTCCTATCACATCATCGAGTCGACACTGCGGGAAGGCGAGCAATTCGTCGGAGCCAACTTTACCACGGCGCAAAAGGTAGACATCGCGCAGATGGCCGATGCCTTTGGCGTGGAGTACATCGAGGTCACTTCGCCGGTTGCCTCGCCGCAGAGCTACCATGACTGCAAGACAATCGCTGGCCTGGGCCTGAACGCCAAGGTGCTGACCCACGTGCGCTGCACGCTGGGAGACGCCGAGGCGGCCATCGCCACCGGCGTCGACGGGATCGACTTGCTTATCGGCACGTCATCCATGCTGCGCGAGTTCAGTCACGGCATGGACATCCCTACGATTCTGGAGCGGGCCAGCGAGGTGGTGACCCATCTGCTGGACCGTGGCTTTGAGGTGCGTTTCAGCACAGAGGACTCGTTCCGCAGCAATCTGGACGACATCCTCACGATCTATGAGGCGGTTGCGGATCTGGGCGTGAACCGGGTCGGCATCGCCGATACGGTGGGCGTCGCCACGCCGCTGCAGGTCTATGACCTCGTTCGGCGTGTGCGTGAACGCGTCTCCTGCGACATCGAGTTCCACGGGCACAATGACGCGGGCTGCGCGATCGCCAATGCGCTCTGCGCGCTCGAGGCGGGGGCGACCCACGTCGACACGAGCATCCTTGGCATCGGCGAGCGCAATGGCATCGCCCCGCTGGGCGGGATGATCGCCCGGCTCTACTCGATGGACCGGTCGCTGGTGTCCAAGTACAACCTGCCGCTGATCCGCGATCTGGACGACCTGGTGGCCGGCATGGTTGGGGTGGATATCCCCTTTAACAACTATATCACCGGTATCACCGCCTTTACCCACAAGGCTGGTATCCATGCCAAGGCGGTCCTCAACAATCCCGAGACGTACGAGATCCTGTCGCCTCAGGACTTTGGCATGACGCGCTATATCAGTATCGCGCACCGTCTCACCGGCTGGAACGCTATCAAGGACCGGGCCGAACAGTTGCAACTGGACATCCCCGACGATGAGTTGAGGGCTGCCACCCAGCACATCAAAGCACTGGCTGATGAAAAGCCGATTTCGCTGACCGACGTTGACGCCGTGCTGCGGCGCTGGTCCACAGAGCATGCACAAGCACACGCACATGAAGGAGCAACCCATGGCTGACAGGGCGATGACCCTCTCGGAGCAGATTCTGTCCCATGCCGCCGGTTACCCGGTCTATGCAGGGGATCTGGTGATTGTCGATGTGGATCGGTGTATGAGCCACGATTCGCTGACACCTGAGGTGATCGACGCCCTGCGCGATACGCTCAAGACAGAGCGCGTGCACGATCCGTCGCGCGTCGCGGTAATGATCGATCACGTGGCGCCGGCCGCTTCGGTGGCCACCGCCGATGCCCAGGTCAAAGTGCGCCGCTGGGTGCGTGAGGAGGGCATTCCGCACTTTTTCGATGTGGGCGCGGGTGTCTGCCACCAGATCATGATCGAGCAGGGCCTGGTGGCCCCCGGGCAGATCGCCCTGGGCACCGACTCTCACGCCACCGCTTACGGCGCTGTGGGCGCCTTTGGCACCGGCGTCGGCTCGCGCGACATGGCGCTGACGCTGGCGACGGGAAGGAACTGGCTGCGCGTGCCCGAGACCATTCGCGTGCAGCTGACCGGGCGGTTCCAGCGCGGCGTGGGGCCCAAAGATGTGAGCCTGTACCTCTGCGGCCTGTTGGGCCTCGATGGCGCCAACTACCAGGCGGTCGAATTTCACGGGCTCGATTGGCTGGATCTCGATGGGCGCGAGACACTCTGTTCGATGACGACCGAGCTGGGGGCCAAGGCGGGAATTGTGCCGCCGACCGGACCGGCAGCGGCCGACTGGGATGTGCCGAACTGGCTCGCGCTGCAGCCCGGCGCCACGTACGCGCGTGAGATTGCGATCGATCTGGATGCGCTCGAGCCGCAGATTTCGGCACCCTACAGCCCGGACAATGTGCTTGCGGTGTCTGAGGTGGGAGAGGTGCCCGTGGACTTGGTCTTTATCGGCACCTGCACCAATGGTCGCCTGGGCGATCTGCAGGCAGCCGCTGAGATCCTGCGAGGGAGGCACATCGCGCCGCATGTGCGGTTGCTGGTGATTCCCGCCTCACACCGGATTCTCCAGGCGGCGACGGCGGATGGAACGCTCGCCACGCTTCTGGAGGCTGGTGCCACGGTGGGAACGCCGGGCTGCGGCCCGTGCATCGGCAGGCATATGGGCGTCATTGGGGCGGGCGAGGTCTGCCTCTCGACAGCCAACCGCAATTTCCGCGGGCGGATGGGCTCACCCGATGGGCGCGTCTACCTCGGCTCTCCCGAGACGGCAGCGGCCACGGCTCTCGCCGGTCGCATCGTCGCTGCGAACACACTGTAGGAGGCAACCATGGCTACCGTTTGGGTCTTTGGGGATGATGTCGACACCGATCAGATCGTGCCGGGGCGCTACGCCCCTTATATGAATGCCGAGTCAGAGCTGGGGCGGTATCCGTTCATTGAGGCGCGTCCCGAGTTCGCTCAGGAGGTACAGCCTGGGGATGTGATCGTAGCGGGACGCAACTTTGGCTGCGGGTCCTCGCGCGAGTACGCTCCGCGGGCGCTGTACGTGGTCGGCATCGCGGCCATCATCGCCCCGAGCTTTGCCAGGATCTTTTTCCGCAACAGCCTCAACCTGGGACTGACCTTGATTCAGGCCGATGTACGGGATCAGGTGACGGACCGGCAGGAGGTGGAACTGGACCTGGCTCGCCCCGGCATGCGGGTAGGCGACGCGTGGCTGTCGCTCCCTGCGCAGCCTGGTTGGCTGCGGGCCGCCTGGGCTGAGGGCGGAATCGTTCAGTACTATCTCAATCACGGGCGTTTGCCGGTGGAGGCCAGCCAATGAGCCCCGTCGTCTGCCTGATCGAGGGCGACGGTATCGGACAGGAGGTCGTTCCGGCGGCTGCACGGGTGCTCGGGGCGCTCTGCCCGGATCTGCGCTTTTCCCATGCCGAGGCCGGGTGGGGCACCTACCAGCGTCTGGGCACAGCATTGCCGGATGCCACGCTGGAAGCCGTCGCCGACGCGGACGCCACGCTGTTTGGCGCGGTGTCCTCGCCCTCGGGGCCCGCTGAGGGCTATCGTTCACCAATTGTCGGCCTGCGCCGGCATTTCGACCTGTACGCCAACCTGAGGCCGGTGCTATCGCAGCCCGTACCCGATTCCCGACCCGATATCGATATGCTCATCGTGCGGGAGAACAGCGAGGGCCTGTACTCAGGCATCGAGCGCAGGGAGGAAGATCGGGCGGTCACCGAGCGGGTGATCACCCGCTCGGGTTCGGAGCGGATCGTGCGCCTGGCGGCCGACATGGCCATGGGACGGCGCAGGCATCTGACGATCGTACACAAGGCGAATGTGTTGCGCGCCACCTGCGGGCTGTTCCGGGAGGTGGCGCTGGAGGTGCTGAGCGCATATCCGGACCTCGTCGTGGATGAGCAACTGGTCGATGCTGCGGCGATGCGATTGATTCAGGCACCCGAGAACTTTGACGTGGTAGTCACCACGAACCTCTTTGGCGACATTCTTTCCGATGAGGCCGCCGCGCTGGTGGGCGGCCTTGGGTTGGCCCCTTCGGCCAACCTTGGTGTGCAGCGCGCTGTGTTTGAACCTGTGCACGGCTCTGCGCCCGACATCGCGGGCCAGGGCATTGCGAATCCGATGGGAGCCTTTGGCGCCGCGGCAATGCTACTGGACTATTTGGGAGCGGCCGACGCTGCGGCCACGCTGAGGCGCGCCGTGTCGCATGTTTTGCGTGAGGGACCACGGACGCCCGATCTGGGGGGGCAGGCTACGACCCAACGGGTGACCGAAGCGACGATGCGGGCAGTGGAGGAGTTGTCATCATGAAAGTTGGAATGCTGCTATCCCGCGTGCGGGTCGAAGAAAAGCTGCTGGTGGAGGCGTTTCAGGCGCACGGCCAGGCGGTGGACCTCATCGACGACCGCACTCTGGTGCTGCCGATCGAAGGGACCCCGGAGATGCGCGGCTATGATGTGGTTGTCGAGCGATGCATCAACCACTCGCGGGCGCTCTATACCCTGGAAATGCTCAATGCCTGGGGCGTACCTACCGTGAACACCGCCCACGTAGCGGAGGTGTGTGGCAACAAGTTCAGCACGTCGCTAGCACTGGTTCAGAACGGCGTGCCCACGCCCCGGACGCTGATGGCATACACACCCGAGTCGGCGCTGGAGGCCATCGAGACGCTCGGCTATCCCGTCGTCCTCAAGCCCGCTGTGGGCTCCTGGGGGCGCCTGATCGCCAAGGTCAACGATCGAGAGTCCGCCGAGGCCATCCTGGAGCACAAGAAGGTGTTGGGCTCGTATCACCACGCCATCTTTTACATCCAGGAGTACATCGACAAGCCGCAGCGCGATATCCGCTCCTTTGTTGTGGGCGATGAGACCATCTGCGCGATCTATCGCTTTTCTGATCACTGGATCACCAACACAGCCCGGGGCGGGCGCGCGGCCAATTGCCCGGTCACGCCCGAGATCGACGCCCTCTCCAGAGCTGCGGCTAAGGCGGTGGGCGGCGGCGTGGTAGCCATCGACCTGCTGGAGAATGCGCAGGGAGAGCTGACCGTCTGCGAGGTGAACTATACCATGGAGTTTCGTAATAGCATCGACACAACCGGGGTCGATATCCCCGGGCGGATGGTCGACTATGTACTCGAGGTAGGGAGGAACCACTCATGACGATCCGCGTATCCATCGTCGGGGGGTCAGGTTACGCCGGGGGCGAGTTGCTGCGGCTGCTGCTCTTTCATCCCGAGGTCGAGGTCGCCCAGGTCACATCCGAAAGCTCGGCAGGGCGTTTTGTGCACTCGCGCCACCCGAACCTGCGGAGCTGCACCCGGCTCAAGTTCACGCCGCTGGAGTTGCTCGAGCCATGCGACCTGCTCTTTCTAGCGCTGCCGCATGGCGAGACGGCCAGCCGCATCGAGCAGTTTGCCGGGCTGGCAGAGCGCGTCATCGATCTGTCGGCCGACTTTAGGCTGCGCGACCCGGAAAACTATGCGCGTTGGTACGAAGGCGCGCACCCGGCGCCCGCCTGGCTGGAGCGCTTTGTCTATGGTCTACCCGAGATCAATCGGGACGCCATCGCAGGCGCACGCTATGTTAGCGGCGTGGGCTGCAACGCGACTGCCACAAACCTCGCCGTCTGGCCCCTCTTTCAGTCGGGACTGGCGGATGCGGAGCGCGGCGTGATCGTAGAGGTCAAGGCTGGTTCCTCCGAGGGCGGGGCGTCGGCCGGGCCCTCGTCGCATCATCCCGATCGCAGCCATGTCGTGCGATCGTTCGCGCCGACAGGGCACCGGCACACCGCGGAGGTAGAGCAGGCGTTAGCCCAGACCGGCGCAACCGTTCCTGTTCACATGTCGGTGACATCGGTGGAGTTGGTGCGCGGAGTGCTGGCCACGGCGCACGTCTTTGCGGCACCCGAACACCGGGACACCCTGGACGTGATGGGACTGTGGAAGGCTTACCGCGGCGCCTATGGCCAGGAGCCCTTTGTGCGCATCGTCCGTGAGCGTCAGGGGGTCTATCGCTACCCGGAGCCCAAGATCCTGGCAGGGAGCAACTATGCCGAGGTGGGTTTTGACTATGACCCCGAGAGCGGGCGCATCGTGGCCATCGCCGCCATCGACAATCTGATGAAGGGCGCGGCGGGAACCGCGGTCCAGTGCATGAACATCATGTGCCAGTTTGATGAGACGCTCGGGCTGGGCTTCCCTGGCCTGCACCCGGTGTGACAGGAGGTCGGGGATGATCGTCGTCAAAGTAGGGGGGAGCGAGGGGATCGACCTCGATGCCGTGTGTGCCGATATCGCTGCGCTGGTCCTTGCCGGTACGCAACTGGTGCTGGTCCATGGCGGGTCGCATCGCACCAACGAGGTGGCCACGGCCCTGGGTCATCCGCCCGAGTTTGTCACATCGATCTCGGGCTATACCAGCCGTCGGACGGACCGCGAGACACTGCGCATCTTTGAGATGGTGTATTGCGGTGAGGTGAACAAGGGGATCGTGGAACGGCTGCAGTCCCTCGGGGTGAATGCTGTGGGGCTCTCCGGGATAGACGGGCGCCTGCTGGAGGGCCGGCGCAAGGATGCGCTCAAGGTCATGCAGCGCGGGCGCCGGATGGTCATACGGGATGACTATACCGGGACGGTGGAGACGGTCAATGCGGGTCTCTTGCGTCTGCTGCTGGAGAACCGCTACTTGCCGGTGATCTCGCCTCCGGGGATTAGCACCGAGGGGATCGCGATCAACGTCGATGGAGACCGCGCCGCGGCGCGCATCGCAGCGGCGCTGGGTGCCGAGCAGTTGATCATCCTATCGAATGTGCCCGGGCTGCTGCGCGATGTCGCTGACGAGGGCAGTCTGATACCCCACGTCGATCCGGCACGGGCCGACGAGATGATGGCCCACGCCGAGGGACGCATGCGGATCAAGGTTCTGGGAGCCATCGAGGCGTTGAACGATGGTATCGGCCAGGTTGTGTTTGGCGACGCGCGCATCCCGTCGCCGGTTTCGGCTGCGATGGCCGGCCGGGGCACGGTTATCGGCCCGAGCCACACGTAGGAGGTTATGCATGGATATTATGGAACTCGAACAGCGCTATACGAGCGGCTGCTACTCCAAGCGCGACGCCACGATCGTCCGGGGACAGGGCGCGCACATCTGGGATGATGCCGGCAGAGAGTACATCGACTGTGTCGGTGGGCACGGCGTGGCGATCGTCGGGCACTGCAATCCGGCCGTGGTACAGGCCATCTGTGATCAAGCACAGACGCTGATCACCTGCCCCGAGATCTTTTACAACGACGTACGTGCCCGCTTGCTGGAAAAGCTGGTGTCCATCGCACCCCAGGGGCTCGAGCGTGCGATGCTGGTCAACTCCGGCACGGAGGCCGTCGAGGGGGCGCTCAAGCTCGCGCGCCTGAGCACCGGGCGCACCGGTATCGTGGCGACACAGCGCGGCTTTCACGGGCGCACGATGGGCGCTCTATCCACCACCTGGGAACCGCACTATCGGGAGCCCTTTGAGCCACTCCTGCCGGGCGTCAGTCATGTGCCATACGGCCGTCTTGAGGCGATGGAGCAAGCTGTCTCTGACGAGACCGCGGCCGTGATCCTCGAGGTGGTGCAGGGCGAGGGCGGCGTCAATATCGGCGATGCCGACTATTTGCGGGGTGTACAGGCGCTGTGCCGAGACCGGGGCGCACTGCTTATCATTGACGAGGTGCAGACCGGTTTCGGCCGTACGGGGCGCATGTTCGCCTGTGAGCACCACGACCTGCAGCCCGATCTGATGGCCGTGGCCAAGGGCATCGCGGGGGGCGTGCCCATGGGGGCCGTGCTCCTTAATGACCGCGTCACCAACATCTCGCCCGGCGTGCATGGGACGACGTTTGGCGGCAATCCCCTCGCCTGCGCCGCGGCTTTGGCTGCGATCCAGTTCATGCTCGATCATGACCTGCCTGGCGAGGCGGCGCGCAAGGGGGAGTGGGTTCTCTCAAGGCTGAGAAGCATCGATGCTCGCGTGATCCGTGAGGTCCGCGGGATCGGCTTGATGATCGGCATCGAGTTACGCACCCG
>CAZMAI010000115.1:0-7099 GCA_964564195.1 uncultured Anaerolineales bacterium
AATCAGATCCACCTCTACCGGATGCACTCGAATGTCATCCCCGCCGAGTTGTATGCCGATCCCGGCGCCCTGGCCAGGCAGTTGGATGAGTGCCAGGCGCAGATAGAGCAGTTGCGGCAACTGATCCGGCAGGCCGAGATTCGGCTTTCTTTCCATCCCTACAGCCAGGTAACTTTGAACGCTTTGAACGAGGACCAGGCGGGGCGCGCGCGGCGAGATCTGGCGGCGCAGACCATGCTCATGGACGCCCTTGGGCTGGGTCCGGAAGCCGTAACAGTCCTGCATGTGGGGGGCGTCTACGATAACCCGTGTCTGTCGGCTGAGCGCTTTGTGCAACGATACGAGGCCTTGCCTGACCCCGTACGGCGCCGGGTCGTGCTGGAGCAGGACGACCGGCGCTATGACCATGCCGCCGTGCGGGCGATACATGAGGCCTGTGGCGTGCCCCTGGTCATGGACAACTTGCATCACCGCGTGAATAACGCTGAACGCGTTCCGGTGCGTGAGGCGCTGGCCTACTCGCTGGGCACATGGCCAGTCGATGTCAAGCCCAAAGTACATTTCACGTCAGCTCGCAGCGAGATGCGCCTCGTGGAGGGCTCACGTCGCGTCAAACTACCGACGTGGACGGAGCATGCCGATTTTGCCGTGCCCTTTGAGTTCATTGACTGGATGGAGAACGCCCGCGGGTTACGTACCTTTGACATCATGCTCGAGGCCAAGGCCCGCGATCTGGCAGTGGTGCAACTGCGCCGCGATCTGGCGCGCTACGCACCAGAGCTGGCCGTCCGGGTGCATTGAGCGCACTGGCTCAAGTCTGAGGAGGATACCGATGGAACTCTGTCACAGGCCGCAGTATCACTTTGTGCCGGTCGCGAACTGGATGAACGATCCGAACGGATTGATCCAGTGGAAGGGCGTCTACCACCTCTTTTACCAGTACAACCCCACAGGCGCAGGTTTTGGGAGCATGCACTGGGGGCATGCCTCCAGTCGCGATCTGGTGCACTGGCGGCACCTGCCGATCGCTCTCGCGCCAACGCCGGAAGGCCCGGACAAGGATGGTGCCTGGAGCGGCTGTGCGATCAACAATGAGGGTGTTCCCACGATTGTGTATACCGGCGTGCGGCCTCAGGTCCAGTGTCTTGCTACCAGCGATGACGAACTGATCGTCTGGGAGAAGGATTCCAGCAATCCTGTGATCGCGGGACCCCCTGCCGGCCTCGATGCCACCGGTTTCCGGGATCCCTGCGTATGGAGAGAGGACGGGCACTGGTACATGGTTCTGGGGTCCGGTGCGCGCGACGTGGGCGGGATGATTCTGCTCTACCGCTCCGACGACCTGCACGAGTGGCAGTATCTCGGTCCGTTGCTGGAGGGCAGCATCGACGAGACGGGGCACAACTGGGAGTGTCCCAACTACCTGACCCTGGATGACCGCCGCCTGTTGATATTCTCTCCCGAGCCCTTCCGGCAGGCGCATTATTACGTCGGCGATCAGCAAGACTTGCGGTTCCTGCCCGAGACCCACGGGCTCCTCGACCATGGCGGGCTTTACTATGCCCCGCAGGCCTTTATCGACGAGGGGCGTCGGCGCATCTGCTTTGGCTGGCTGCTGGAGGGGCGCACGCCGGAGGCCTATGCGGCGGCAGGCTGGGCCGGTGTTCAGTCGCTGCCACGGGAGTTGTCGCTTGGGCCAGATGGCGATCTCTTGCAGCGACCGGTGCCGGAGGTGGAGGCGCTGCGCGCCACGCATCATGCCCTGGCCAGCGGCGTGTGGACAGGCAGGCGGACACTCGACGTGGCGGGCAACGCGCTGGAGATCAACCTGAGGATTGCGCCCCAGGGAGCGGCGGAGGTTGGCCTGGAGTTGCTAGCCACGCCCGACGGTGCGGAGCGGACGACGATCAGCTACGATGCCGAGCGTGGTATGCTGGTGATGGACACCCGGGGGGCAAGTCTTGGCGACGGGTTTGTGGGCAGGTTGTCCGAGGCACCGTTGGCGCTGGAAAACGGCCTGCTTCATCTGAGAGTATTCATCGACCGGTCGGTGATCGAGGTCTTTGCCAATGACCGGATCTGTATGACCGGTCGGGCTTACCCAACGAGAGCGGACGCCACAGGCCTGGCTCTGGTCAGCAACGGGGGTGCCGCGATGCTCTATAGTGCGGATGTCTGGACGATGGCCAGCATCTGGAGCAGCAGAGACTAGTCCGGTGCTTTGCGTTATATATCAGCCGAGGCTTCCAGCGATTGGGTCCGCTTCAGAGGAGCCTCGGCGCGTCGCTTGCCCCGGTTCGTCCCGCGTGATTCAGGACGGGCCCGGTTCGCCGGCAGGCAGGCACACGCCTTCAGGCGCTTCCAGTTGCGCTGCCTGCTCCTGGTCTCGGAACTGGCTCATGTACAGCGCATAGTACGCTTCGCGACGATCCAGCAATTCTTCATGTGTGCCTCGCTCAAGGATGCGTCCGTCCTCGATCAGCAGGATCTGGTCGGCTTTGCGTATCGTGCTCAGGCGGTGCGCAATGACGACGCTGGTCCGCTCCGCCATCAGGCGATCCAGGGCCTGCTGGATCAGGAGTTCGGTGCGTGTATCCACGGCGCTGGTGGCCTCGTCGAGCACGAGCACCGCCGGTGCGCGAAGAATGGCCCGGGCAATGGAGAGCATCTGCCTGTGGCCCTGACTCAGCAGCGATCCTCGCTCGCCAACCTGAGACTGGTAACCATAGGGGAGTTTTTGGATGAACTCGTCGGCGTTGGCTGCCCGAGCCGCGGCTATGACTTGCTCGTCCGTGGCGTCAAGCCTGCCGTACCGGATGTTTTCCATCACGTTGGTAGAGAATAGATAGGTATCCTGCTGGACCATGCCGATCGCCTCTCGCAGGCTGTCGGCGTGAATCTTTCTCAGATCATGGCCGTCCAGCAGGATGCGCCCGGACTGCACATCGTAAAAGCGCAAGAGCAGGTTGACAAAGGTGCTCTTACCGGCGCCCGTGGCACCGACCAGAGCGAGCATCTGCCCTGGCATTACCTCGACATCGATGTGTTCCAGGACAGGCTCATCCTCCCGGTAGCGGAACGACACATCCTCATAGCGAATGTGGCCCGACACCGGTTCGGGCAAGGCGATCGCATCGTGGCTGTCGCTGACGCTGGGGGGCGTGTCCAGCAGGTCAAAGATCCGCTCGGAGGCCGCGACCGCGGACTGCAACTGTCCGTATAGTCCGGCCATCTCTCGAATGGGATCGTAGAATCTGCGCACATAGTTCGTAAACGATACGATCACGCCCACGGTCACCAGCGGCGGTGCAAATCCTATAGCGAGATAGCCGCCAAAGGCGATCACAGATGCCAGGGCGAGTGTGCTCAGCACGTCCAGTACAGGAGCATAGACCGCGCTAAGCGTCCCCGCGCGGACGTGCGCGTTGCGATTGCGCTCATTGACGGCTCGGAACTCGCCCATGGTCTCTTGTTCGCGCGCAAAGGCCTGCACCTCGCGGACACCGGCGATATTCTCCTGCAACTCGGCGCTGACATCCCCGATTGTTTGTCGCGTCTGCCGGTAAGCACGGCGAACACGACGCGAGAGATAGGCGGTAGCGATCACGATGACGGGAAGAATCGCAAAGGCGGCCAGGGCGAGGCGCCAGTTGAGGGTTACCATGGCAATGACGATGCCGATCAGTGACAGGAGCATGCGGAGCAGCCGCATCAGGTCGGGCCCGAACATGTCGTTAATCACCTGGGTATCGCTGGTCAGGCGACTCATCAGGTCACCGGCCTGATGCCCGTCAAAGAATGCCAGGGACAGACTGTGTAGTTTCTCGAGGATCTCAGCACGGAGCCTGAGCAACACTCGCTGGCTGGTTCTGACCATGATCCGGAACTGGACGACATTCAGGCCCCAGGAGAGCAGGTACAGGGACCCGAGCAATAGCATCACGGCCCGAAGGGACGTCGCCTGCGAGGGCGACGAACCTACGAGCGCTGACAACCACGCGGGATTGGTCACATGCTGCGGTGGAAGCACCTGATCGATCGCGAGGCCCAGCAGGTACGGGACAGCAAGATCGACCAGCGTCCCGACAATGAGCAGCACGCCAACCAGAATCAACCGGGCGCGGTAGGGAGAAAAGTAGGGTGCCAGACGTTTGAGCACCTCAGTGACGCTGCTGCCAGGCTTTTCACGGGTTGTGGTCTGCTCTGTCATACAGAGGCCTCCGCTTCCTGTGAGACCATGGCAGGTGTGGCACGGCGGTCCTGCAATTGTGAACAGTAGATCTCTTCATAGAGCTCGCTGTTCTCGATCAGGTCCTGATGCTTACCCCTGGCCACGATGCGTCCCTTGTCCAACACGAGGATCTGATCCGCGTTGACCACAGTGGCCACCCGTTGTGCGACGATGATGCTGGTGCGCCCTTGCATCAGACGGTCCAGCGCCTTTTGGATGCGTGCCTCTGTCGCGAGGTCGACGCTGGAGGTGGCATCGTCGAGGATCAAGATGGCGGGATCCGACAGCAGCGCGCGAGCGATGGCGATGCGCTGCTTTTGGCCGCCGGAGAGGTTGACGCCACGCTCCCCGACGTGTGTTTCATACCCCTCAGGGAAGCCCATGATAAAATCATGCGCCTCGGCCGCCCGGGCGGCTTGCTCAACCTGTTCGGGGTCGGCGTCCTGCAAACCAAAGGCGATATTCTCCCGAATTGTCCCCTCAAAGAGGTTGGTCTCCTGCAGGACGATGCCGATCTGCCGGCGAAGCGACGCAATCGTCACATCACGAATATCGTGTCCGTCCACCGTCACCCTGCCCGTTCCGACGTCGTAGAAGCGCGGGATCAGGTTGATGATCGTAGACTTGCCCGATCCCGTCGTGCCCAGCAAGGCCACCGTCTGACCGGGCTCCGCCACAAAGCTCACATGATCCAGCACCGGATCGCCGCCCTCATAGTAGCGAAAAGTCACATTCTCAAAGGCGACCTGGCCTTGCACCGGAGGCAGAGTCTCGGCACCGGGCGTCTCGATCACTTCGGATTGGGCATCCAGCAGGTCAAAGATGCGCGTGGCGGATGCAGAGGCGCTGGAGAGCGAGCTGACGATAAAGCCGAGCATCAAAATCGGAAAAAAGGCGGTCATCAGGTAACTGGCAAAGGCGACAAGTTCGCCCACGGTCAATGTCTCGCCGATCACCTGCGTGCCCCCGACCCAGTACACGATGAGCGTAGCCGCGTTGAGCACCCCGAACACGGAGGGGAACGCCATCGACAGAACGTTGTTGACCTCGATATTCAGATCATAAAAGTCACGGTTGACCCGGTCGTACCGTGTCTGCTCGTGGCCCTCGCGCACAAACGCCTTGATGACGCGAATGCCGGCAAAGTTCTCTTGCAAGACCGTGTTCAGGTCGTCCAGCGTGCGCTGAATCTGCCCAAAGAGTGGCATGGCGCGGCGCGCAAAGATCGCAAACAGCAACAGCGTCACCGGGATCAGTGGCAAAACGAGGGCAGCGAGACGTGCATTCAGACTGAACAGCAGAACGAAGGAGCCCGTGATCATCAGCAGCGCGGACAAAAGCATGATGGCGCCCTGCGCGATAAAGCCCTGTACACGATCGACATCCGATGTGGCTCGCGTCATCAGCTGGCCTGTGTGCGTGCGATCGTGATAGCTGAACGACAGCGACTGAATGCGGGTGTACAGGTCGTTGCGCAAGTCAAAGGCGATGCCGTTCGACACGCGTGCGGCCAGTGCCCCCTGACCAAACTGGAACAGCCCTCGGATCACAGCCAGCCCCACCAGCACCAGTGCAAAGAGGGTCACATAGTCCAGATCGCCCTGTATGATGCCCCGGTCGATGATCACCTGCTGCAGGCGCGGGATCACCAACATTCCAGCGGTCGCCAGTAACATGCACAATAGTTGAGCCAGGGCGAGTGGCCAATAGGCAGCCATGTAGCGAAAAGAGCGCAAGAGTGACTTCATGATGTTGACCGCATTGAGGCCCGTGGATCGGCCTCTTTTGTTCGTTCGCAGAGATCCTGTGCGTCTGGTGTGGACTCTTCCTCGAATAGTGCGCCCAGGGTGTCCAGCCCTGCCAGGACGCGCAGGCAATCCTCGCTGGACAGGGGCGCGAGGGCGCGCGCGATGGTCTCCGTGGCGTCTGCCCTGATCGTGTGCAGGATCTCTTTTCCATCAGCGGATAGCGAGATGAGCATGCAGCGACGATCCGCGGGGTCACGTCGCGACGTTACCCAACCCCGATCAGAGAGCGTGGCGATTGTCCTGGAGATGGTTGGCAGGCTCACCGCCATATCGGCCGCCAATGTGGTCAGGTTGCGCTCGCCGGGTGCCAGCGATGCCAGCACCTGAAAGTGCCCTGGCGCAAGGTTGGGCAGCGTTCTGCGCAGGTCGGATGCCAGAGTCCCCATCAGTTTGGGGACCATACGCAGAATCATGTCGGCGACTGTGACGTGCAGGTCGTTCAAGAATGCCCCCTCATTAGTTAGCACACCTAATGATATCTTGAGTAGAGAGCAAGTCAACTCGTGCAACCCTGAGTGCGCAATGGTGTCAAACAGGCAGACGATCCTCAACAGCATCCTATAATCAGGGGAGGCGATCTAGTGCGCATATTGATGGTGTATCCCGAGTTTCCTGATACCTTCTGGAGTTTCAAGCACGCGCTCAAGTTCATTCGAAAGAGAGCGTCCTTCCCCCCGCTGGGGCTGCTGACTGTGGCTGCCATGCTGCCTACGGAATGGGAAAAGCGTCTGGTCGATATGAATGTACGGGCCCTTTGTCTCAGCGACATCCAGTGGGCTGACTATGTGTTTGTGAGCGCCATGGTGGCACAGCGCGAATCGACGCGCGCGGTGATCGAACGCTGCCACGAGGCCGGCGTGCCTGTCGTGGCGGGAGGGCCACTCTTTTTGGGGGAGTGGCAGGACTTTGGCCACGTAAGCCACTTTGTGCTCGGCGAGGCGGAGTTGACTCTCCCGTCCTTCCTCGCTGACCTGGCTGCCGGCGAGGCCAGACGTGTGTATGAGAGCACCGAGTTTCCCGACATCCGCCAGACGCCTGTGCCGCTCTGGGAGCTCGCGGA
>CAZMAI010000115.1:7199-8549 GCA_964564195.1 uncultured Anaerolineales bacterium
CCTGCTCTGATCGCGTGGCGTCAGGGCAAGGAGGGTTTTGGCTTTCAAACGGAGGTTTCAATCAACCTGGTGGATGACTCCGAACTGATGGACCTAATGGTCCAGGCCGGATTCGATCGGGTCTTTGTCGGGATCGAAACGCCCGACGAGGAGGGGTTGGCGGAGTGTAACAAGGTTCAGAACCGGGGCCGTGATCTGGTATCCGCCGTCCATACCATGCAGGCTGCCGGGCTGGAGGTCCAGGGTGGGTTCATCGTAGGGTTCGATAGCGATACGCCCTCGATATTTCAGCGACAGATCGACTTTATCCAGCGCAGTGGCATTGTCACGGCCATGGTGGGACTGCTGCAGGCCCCCTACGGCACACGCCTCCATGAGAGGTTGCGCAAAGAGGGACGCTTGACCGGGTCATTCTCCGGCAACAACACGGATGACTCGATGAATTTCCTGCCCCGGATGGATCCCGACCTTCTGCATGAGGGCTACCGCCTAATTCTGGAGACGATCTATGCTCCTGCCAGGTACTATGAGCGTGTCCGGACTTTTCTTTCTACGTATCAGAAATCGGCGGTCGTCCGTAACCGGCTTGATTGGCAGTATATCGCGGCCTTTTTCCGGTCTCTCATCAGGCTGGGCGTGCTGCACCGCGGACGCTGGCAGTATTGGAAGTTTCTCGCCTGGGCGCTGGCGCACAAGCCCAGGCTATTCCCGGAGGCCGTCACGCTGGCGATCTATGGTTTTCACTTCCGCCAGGTGTGCCGTACATATCTCGGCGATGTGGCTTGAGACGCTGCCACAACAACAGAGGGCGAGCCAAAGGCTCGCCCTCTGTTGATCGTGCCGTATGCTAGCTCACCCGCGTAAAACGAAAGACGACGCAGGGCACGCTGGGCGGGGCGATATCGATGATGGGGCGGAACACGGCGTTCTGAATCTCATAATAGTAGCCGTTCCCGGTCGTGGCCATCATGCCGCCCGCGAGAAAGTCCTTGAGCAGAGACTCCCACACATGCGGCCGCAGATAGATCTGCGACGTAACCGCAGCCTGCCCAAAGTTCTCATCCTTCTGGTAGCAGACGTTGGCCTGTGCGCTGCATGACACCCAGTAGACGTCCTCGTACAGGCGCACGAAACCCTTCCAGTTGGCCTCGCCGCGCTGGGCATAGCTCCAATACTCCTGGATCTTGGTCCGTGCAGCGTTGCTGGACAAAAAGCCCATCTCCGCCCTGTAGGTGCCGCCGTCAGTTCCCTTGACCAGGATGTCGCTTTGAATCTCGTCCACTGATCCGTCATACCGGATATAGATCTCGTTGGTGCCCCAGGAGCCATTGTCGACCGGGGCCGATGTCA
>CAZMAI010000116.1:0-4576 GCA_964564195.1 uncultured Anaerolineales bacterium
GCGCGCGTGGGTGTGGGCGTCACCGTGGGCGTCGGGGATGCTGTGGCGGTTGCGGTGGGGGGGATTGCCGTGGCCGTCGCCGTAGGCAAGGGTGTAAAGGTCGGCCTCGCGGTGGGGCGGGCCGTGGCAATGGTGGCTACGGCCTCCGATACTGCCCCTTCCGAGTCTCCGTTTCCCGAACAGGCCGTCAGCGTGAGAACCATTCCTGCAAGAGCCAAACATGCGCCAAGTAGTCCGAGTAATCGCCGCTTGCGCCCTGATATCGTCATGCTATGATGGCCCTCCTGAAACGCGCAGAATTCCGGCTCGGTCTCGCGCCGATGCGGCGGTATTATAGCATCGACAGGCGCGGGCAGCGCAACCCGGGGAGGTTACATGCGATTTGATGAGCAGGGCACCATCGACAACACGCGCTACACCCTCGTGCCGCGCACCCTGAGCTTTGTCCAGTGCGGCCGCGACGTGCTCCTGCTGCGGGGCGCTCCGACAAAGAGGCTGTGGCCCAGCCGCCTCAATGGCCTGGGAGGTCATCTGGAACCGGGCGAGGATCCCCTCAGCGGCGCCATGCGCGAAGTACGTGAGGAGGCCGGCCTTGCGTCCGATCGCCTCTCGCTGCGCGCGCTGATACACGTCTCAGGGCAGGACGGCAACCCCGGGGTCCTCATCTTTGTCTACCTCGGCCAGGTAGACTCCAGAGAGACCCTCAAGAGCGATGAGGGCACGCTGGAGTGGCATCCCGTCGATGCGCTGCCCTGGGACGAGATGGTTGCCGATCTGCCGTACCTGCTGCCAAGGCTCTTCCGGTTGCCGCCGGCTGGCATTCTCTACGGCGTCTACGAAACTGGCCCCGATGGGCAGATGACCTATCGCTGGAGCACGGACGAGATCTAGAAGGGAGGCTGTGATGAAACACGTCAATGAGCGGGATTTGCCCTATCGCGACGGCGACAGTGGCGTCAAGTATCTCATGCGTGGGCCCAACATCGACTGGGGGCTGATCCGCATCATGCCCGGTGACCATCTGGGCGCGCATCTGCACCAGCAGGTCGAAGAGACCTTTTACGTGCTGGCGGGGGAAGGCCTCCTGACCGCGAACGGAGAAGCCTTTGAGGCACGCCCAGGCGATGTCTACCGTCTCGACCCCCGGGATAGCCACGACATTGCCAACACGGGCAGCGAGCCGCTGGAGTTGGTCTTTATCAAGTGCCCCTATGCCCCGGAGGACAAGGTCAACCTGTAGCCGTTGCCTGCGGCCGTTTCGCTAAAAGGCCCCGGTTGCCAGCACGGCCTCGTGCAGCCTGCCGTTTGTGGCGAGCCAGTCGGGCTGTTCCAGCGTGTAGGGCCGACCGTCGATCCCGGTCACCTGTCCGCCCGCCTCGTTGATGATGAGCACGCCCGCTGCCACGTCCCACGGCATGAGTGTGTACTGAAAGTATAGATCGGCCCAGCCCGCGGCCAGGTAGCAGAGGGAGAGCGCCGCCGAGCCCGTAGAGCGCACTGCCTCCGTCAGGGGGACCAGTGTCGCCAGGGCACGCGCGCTCTTTTGCCTGATCACCTGATCGCGTGGCCAATCCAGCAGCAGGATGCCGTTGATGAGCTGCTGCCTGTCGCTGACCTGCAGCCGTCGGTCGTTCAGCCATGCGCCGCCACCGCGCTCGGCCCAGAATAGGTGGTCGTGCAGCGGATCATACACGGCCCCACACACCAGTTCCCCGCCGAGCGCCATCCCTATAGAGACACTAAAACTCGGGAATCCCCTGGCGTAGTTCGTGGTGCCATCGAGCGGATCGATGTACCAGGTGGGACGGTCCGCATCGGCCTGGCGCTTGCTGTGGGACTCCTCAGAGATAATCCAGGCATCGGGGCAACCGGCCAGAATCTCCTCCATGACTACCCGCTCAGCGGCCATGTCCGCTGCGGTCACGATATCGCGCTCTCCTTTGACACGAACGTCCATTGGGCGCTGATACATCTCCGCCAGCACGCTGCCGGCGCGCTCTGCCGCACGCTTTGCCAGTTCGATCAAGGTGTCCTCCTGCTCCCCATCAAGTAAGGGCATTGTAGGCTCGGGCGGCCGCCCGGGCAAGACCGCAGCCGCCATGGTTCCCGATCGTCCGGCCGGCCTCACTCTGGACGACCGGCCCTCCGGTGTGTATAATCGGCAGAGTCGACCGGTTACACATCAAGGAGCCTTGCCCGGGAGGATGATCAATGCAAGAGCTGGATGCGCTTGCCGCCCAGATTCGCCGCTGCAGCCAGTGCCGTCTGGCAAAGAACCGGACCCACGCCGTGCCAGGCGCCGGATCAGCGACGGCAAGAATCATGTTCGTGGGCGAAGCGCCCGGCTTTCACGAAGACCAGCAGGGCATCCCCTTTGTCGGGGCCGCAGGGAACCTGCTGGGGACCCTGCTGGCCAGCATCAACATGACGCGTGACCAGGTCTTTATCACCAACGTGGTCAAGTGCCGCCCACCCGACAACCGCGATCCGCAGCCAGATGAGATCGAGGCCTGCCGCGGCTATCTGGATCAGCAGATCGCCCTCATCAAGCCGCTGATGATCGTGACGCTGGGCCGTTTTTCGATGCAACTGGCCTACAGCGGCGTTGCCATCAGCAGCGTCCACGGCCAACCAAAGCGCATCGGCGACATTGTCTACTATCCCATGTTCCACCCGGCAGCGGCGCTACACCAGCCCAGATATCGCTCGCTCCTGGAGCAGGACGTCCGCCGGATCCCCGAGATACTGGCCGATGTGCAGAGCATCGACAGGGGATCTGAGCCGCCGGCACCTCCCGCCCAACTCACCCTCTTTTAGGCAGGCCACCCATGGATAAATCAAGACTGCGCATCATACCCCTGGGAGGCCTTGGCGAGATCGGCCGCAATATGCTCGTCTTTGAGTATGACGACGCGTTGATGGTCGTCGACGCGGGCCTCATGTTCCCCGATAACGACATGCTCGGCGTGGATATCGTCCTGCCCGACATGTCCTACCTGTACCAGCGGGCGGACCGCGTCCGGGGCATCATCATCACCCACGGCCACGAAGACCACATCGGGGCCCTGCCGTACCTGCTGGAACGGGTGCAGGCGCCAATCTATGCCACAGCCCTCACGCGCGGCCTGATCGAGGTCAAGCTGCCCGAGTCGCAGGTGCGCTCAGCGGAGATGTACACGGTGGCTCCGGGCGCCCAGATCACCATTGGCCCCTTTGTGGTCGAATGCTTTCACGTCAGCCACAGCATCCCCGACGGGATCGGCCTGGCGATCCATACGCCGCTGGGCATCGTCGTTCATTCGGGCGACTTTAAGTTCGATCACAACCCGGTGGATGGGCGCCGCACAGACTTTGGCCGGCTGGCCACCCTCGGTTCGGAAGGCGTGCTGCTGCTCCTCTCTGACAGCACCAACGCGGAGCAGCCCGGCTATACGCCCTCCGAGAGTGTGCTGGGCCAGACGCTGGCGCGGGTCATCGGTGAGGCTGAGGGCCGTGTGATCGTGGCCAGTTTTGCGTCCAACATCTCGCGCCTGCAGCAGGTCATCGATGTCTCGGCACATCTTGGGCGCCGTGTGGCCGTTGTGGGCCGGAGCATGGTCCGCAACTTTGGCGTGGCGCGCAGTCTCGGCTATCTCACCGTCAGCGACGAGATCCTGCTCCCCGTCGAACAGATCGATGACATGGATCCCGCACGGGTGACCGTGCTCTGCACCGGATCGCAGGGAGAGCCCACGTCGGCGCTGGTACGCATGGCGCGCGAGGAATACCGCTCGGTGACCGTAGGTCCCGGGGACACGATCGTGATCTCTGCGTCACCCATCCCAGGCAACGAGGAGATGATCAACCATACGCTGGATGCCCTCTTCCGCCTGGGGGCCAGCGTCTATTATGATGAAGTGCTGGACGTGCATGTCTCGGGCCATGCCAGCCAGGAGGAGCAAAAGATGCTCTTGAACCTGGTGCGGCCCCGCTATTTCGTGCCCATCCATGGCGAATACCGGCACCTGATCTGGCACAGCCGGCTCGCGGAGCAGTGCGGCATCCCCCGACAGAACATCTTTGTCATCGAGTCAGGAGATGTCCTCGAGATAGACGAGAGCGGCCCCAACAGAGCCGGGCGCGTCACCGAGGGGATCTTTTACGTCGACGGCAGCGGAGTCGCGGAGATGGAGCACGCCATTCAGTCGGAGCGCGCCTCGATGGCCAGCAATGGGGTCCTCGTCGCGACGGTGGTGCTGGACAAGTACACCAACAGTATCGTTGGCGAGCCCCGTCTGGAGAGCCGCGGGTTCATGTACGAAGCCGAAACCGATGGTGTCGCCGAGCGCATCAAGGCCGGAATTGTGCAGATGGTCGCCCGTGGGGGCAGCCGCAGCGAGATGGTGCAGCGGCTGGAGACCGGACTCAGGCGCATGGCCCTGGCGGAGACCGGACGGCGGCCGATCATCATTCCGATCGTGCTCAAGGTCTGAGGACGCCATGTATGCTATAATGACCGCGCCTGACAGGCGGCCGGCCCATGCTCCCCACGGCCAGGACAGGACGAGATGACCAAGCGAACCACAGCACAGCGCAC
>CAZMAI010000116.1:4676-8243 GCA_964564195.1 uncultured Anaerolineales bacterium
CGCTTACGCAAGCCCTGGGATGGGGACGCTATGCGGTGCCCCTGATCCTGGCGATCCTCTCCGTCTGGCTTCTCACGGAGCTCAGCGGCAAGGCCATCACGCTGCCCTGGAAACGCCTGGCAGGGGGGCTCCTCCTGCTGATGACACTGATGGCACTTACACACCATCTGGCGCCGGACCGTGAAGCAGCCCTCGCCGCGGGCACCGGAGGCGGTTGGCTGGGCTATAACTTGAGCGCGTGGCTGCAGGCGGCCCTGGGGTGGGGCGGCGCCATCGTGATCTTTGTGCTCGGCATCGCCATTGGCCTCACAGTGGCACTCAACCTCTCTCTGGAAGAGATCGTCACGGACATTGCCAGTCTCCGCAAACGGATAAACGGTTGGCGCGCAGAACTCAGCCGCGCCGGGACGGTGGTCACGTCCACCCGTGCCAGGCGGCCCGTGCCCGCACGGACACAGCCCTCCCAAGCGGCCACAGCCGGCGCGCCGGCAACCGCCGAGAAGAAACCTTCGTCGCAGGGCGGCGTTCCGGCTACAGGAACCACGCCGGCTGCCCAACCGCCGGCCTCTGCTCGGCCGATGCCCCCTTCAGAGCAAGACCCGGATGTGCCCGATGTGCCCGTCTATGGCGACCATCGCTGGGCCCTGCCCCCGGTGGAGGAGATGCTGGCCATCGACGATGATCCTCCCATGAGCCTGCGCGATATCCGTGAAAAAACGCGGATCATCGAGGAAACCCTGCTTAGCCTGGGCGTGCCCGTCTCGGTTGTGGAGGTCAATCCCGGCCCCGTGGTCACCCAGTTCGGCCTGGAACCGGGCTATGTCGAGCGGCAGGACCGCAACGGCAAGGTCAAGCGGATGAAGGTCCAGGTCGCCAAGATCGCCTCACTCAGCAACGACATCGCCCTGGCGCTGGCCGCGGCTCCCATCCGCATCGAGGCTCCCGTACCGGGCAAAGGCATCGTCGGCATCGAAGTGCCCAACAAAGAGATGGCGATGGTGGGCCTGCGCAGTGTGATGGAATCGGACGAATTCCGCCGGCATGGCCAACACCCGCTGATGGTCGCCTTTGGCCGGGATGTCTCCGGAACCCCCGTGGTCGACGACCTGGCTTCGCTGCCGCACCTGCTGATCGCCGGGGCCACCAACTCGGGCAAGAGCGTGTGCATCAATGCGCTCATTGCCTGCCTGATCTGCCGCAACACCCCCGACAGCCTGCGCCTGATCATGGTCGACCCCAAGCGCGTCGAGCTCTCGAACTATAACGGCATACCGCATCTCATCACGCCGGTGGTCGTCGAGGCGGGGCGAGTTGTGGGCGTGCTCAAGTGGCTCGCGGCCGAGATGGACCGGCGCTACCAACTTTTTTCCGACGTCGGCGCCCGCAACCTTGAAGCCTACAACAAGAAGATGGCCGCCAAGGGCTCGCCGCAGTTGCCCAATATCGTGATGTTCATCGACGAACTGGCCGATCTGATGATGGTCTCGCCGGATGAGGTAGAGCGGTTTGTCGTCCGCATCGCCCAGCTCGCGCGCGCCACCGGGATTCACCTGGTGATCGCCACCCAGCGGCCATCCGTGGACGTGGTCACGGGCTTGATCAAGGCGAATTTCCCTGCGCGCTTGAGTTTTCTGGTGTCCTCACAGGTCGATTCGCGGGTGATCATCGACAGCCCCGGTGCCGAAAAGCTGCTGGGGTCCGGCGATGGCCTGTACATGGCGCCTGACTCTCCCAAGCTGGCCCGCATCCAGGGGTGCTTTGTCTCCGATGGCGAACTGGAACGCGTCGTCTCCTTCTGGAAAGCACAAAACGTGCATATAGAGACCCATAAAGATCCAGAGTCGCTTGATCCAAATAAAACCGTACAAAAACCGCTTTGGCCGAACATGCCCAACATGAACCTCGACGAGGATCTCGACAACGCCGATGAGGATGACCTGCTGGGCGAGGCCAAGGATCTGGTGATACGCCAGCAAAAGGCGTCGATCTCGTTCCTGCAGCGCGCGCTGCGCATCGGGTACTCTCGTGCGGCGCGTATGATCGACACGTTGGAAGAGCAGGGCGTGATCGGACCGGCCACGGGGACCAGCAAGGCGCGCGAGGTGCTTGTGCCGGCGCCCGATGGTGCCCTGGCGAGCGATGATTCGGAAACGGACGATTTCTAGAGTCTTATCGTTGGGAGGATTGCTGTGAGATATCCGGTTGACCTGGCGGCGCTGGCCGCGATTGTGGGAGAGAATAACGTTTCGGCACGGATGCCGGATCTGGAGGCGCACTCGATCGACGAGTCCTGTGTGACGCCGAGCCTTCCCGATGCCATTGTCTGGCCTGCGAACACGGAAGAGATCTCGCAGGTACTGCGCTATGCTTACGATAACGAGATTCCTGTGGTGCCGTGGAGCGGCGGATCCAGCCTGGAGGGCAACCCCGTGCCCGTCAACGGAGGCATCATCCTGGCGATGTACCGCCTGAAAGAGATCCTGAACGTCAACGAGAACGATCTGCAGGTCACGGTCCAGCCCGGCGTCGTCTATGACGATCTCAACGGGCACCTGCGCCGCCTGGGGCTCTTTTTCCCGCCGGCGCCGGGCTCATCGGACGTGGCCACCTTGGGGGGGATGGTCTCTAACAACTCGAGCGGGATGCACGCCGTCAAGTACGGCGTCACGCGCAACTATATCATGAAGCTCAAGGTCGTGCTGCCCGACGGGCGCATTATGGATGTCGGCAGCCGCGCGAAAAAGAGCACCAGCGGCTATGACCTGGTGGGCCTGTTCATCGGCTCCGAGGGGACCCTGGGGGTCATCACCGAAATCACGCTCCGCCTGATGGGGCTACCCGAGCAGGTGTCCTCGGCGGTGGCCGTGTTCGACAACCTGAGCGATGCCACGGCCACCGTCTATGACGCGGTGCGCTACGGCCTGGATGTCGCCGCGATCGAACTGCTCGATTCGGGCACGGTGCATGTCACCAATGTGCAGCAGAACCTGTCGCTGCGCGAGACGCCCACATTGTTTGTCGAGTTCCACGGCCCCCGGGCGGGTGTCGAGGACCAGATGGCGTACATGCAGGAGATTTGCCAGGACAACCACTGTGCCAGCTTTGACTCCGCCGACTCTCCCGAGCAGCGCGCCATCCTGTGGGCCGCCCGCCGCGAGGCGCGGAACTCGATCAAGCTCTATCACGCGGGCGAGATCCTGATTTCGGGCGACGTCTGCCTGCCGATCTCACATTTTGGAGAGATGGTCGAGTATGTCCACGAGGTCGCCCGCGACACGGGCCTACAGATCTATGTCTTTGGCCACGCTGGCGATGGCAACCTGCACACAGAGACGATCATCAGGCGAAATGATGAGGCCATGGCGCGTCTCGGGGACGAGGCGACGGAGCAGATCGTGCGCCGGGCGCTCTCGCTGGGGGGAACGATCGCCGGCGAGCACGGCGTGGGCCTCGCGAAAAAGATGTTCATCGAAGAGGAGCACGGCTCGGCCGTAGATCTGATGCGAGCCATCAAGGGAGCGATCGATCCGAGGGGGATCATGAACCCCGGCAAGATCTTTGCGTGAG
>CAZMAI010000117.1:0-8174 GCA_964564195.1 uncultured Anaerolineales bacterium
GTACCCGGGGGAGCCATCGTTACGGTGGAGTTTGAGGCCGGGCCAGACTCGCAGGGTCTGTCTGTGGCGCTCCTATCGGCCGATCGGGACAGGCTCGTCGGTCGGCATGATGTCACCGCGGGCCGCGCCGAGGAGCTGCGCTATTTGCTCAGCGCCACAACCGGCGGCGACATGCTGCTCCAGGTCACGGGCGCCGGCGCCTATGCTTTCGAGGTCAGCGCCCCACTCCAGGACGATGCCTCTTCCGGCGGCGACGCGGGTGATGCCTATTCCGCGGCCATCGCACTGGGTTCGCAAGCCTCGCTGGAGGGACTGCTGGGCGGCGACGACATCAGCGACTGGTACCGTGTCGATTTGGCCGGCGGCAGCGTGCTCGCGCTGCGCTTTGCGCCTGAGGCCCAGGCCGAGGACCTGTCGGTCACCTTGCTTGACGGACGCCGGCAGGATGTCTGGCACGAGTGGAGCCTGCCCGGCGGCGTGGTGCGCGAAATCCGCTACCTGCTGGATGCCGCTGTAAGCGGAGCCTATTACGTCGCCATCGAGGGCGGGCCGGGGGCATATGCCCTCGAGCTCGCCGCCATCCTGCAGGACGACGCCGGTTCAGGCACGGATGCCCCGGGCTACCTGAACGATGCCCTGCTCGTCGATCTCAACAGGGAGTTGGCAGGCGAGATCGGCGATGAGGACGAAGCCGATTCGTACCGCTTTGCTGCTTCGGAAGGCCTCGTGCTGAGCGTGACGCCGGACCGAGGCGCCGCGGGTATCATGGTAGTGGTCTACGGCAGCGACGGCGAAGAACTCTGGTACGATTATGTGAATGCCGAAGACACTTTGGCCTACACCCTGGAGAATGTGCTGGAGGGCGAGTACGTCCTTCAGATCGCCGAGGGAGTTGGCAGCTACGTCTTCCAGGTCGCCGAGTAGCACATTACGTCCCGGCGGAAGGACTAGCGCCCGCACTCAGGTTCTGAGTGCGGGCGCCATACATACCTCGCGCGGGATGAAGCCTGCTAGAACAGGTGCCGCCAGATCCGCATCGTCTCAGGAATTGTGAGGCCATGCCCGAGATACCGCCCGTTGATCCAGATCTCCCAGTGCAGGTGATATCCCGCTGTGCTGCCATAGACCCCGTCGCTGGTCCCCGACACGCCCACGCGACCCAGGAACTGCCCCGTCTCGACGCTATCCCCCACCTGCAGATCCCCGGCCACCCCGGCGAGGTGCGAGTAGCGCGACACGACTCCCGGGGCATGCTCGATCCACACCTGCTGCCCGCGCAGTTTGTCCAGATATTGCTCTGGCGTGCTGTGCAGGGCCTCGATCTCCGCCATCATCGGCCCATAGGCCTCCGGGGTGATCTCGGCAAAGCCATGATCGATGCGGATGACGGTCCCAGGCGCTATCGCGGCCACCGGACTCCCGTAGGCCAGGCCCGGGGCGTCGCCCGCGTAAAAGTCGACCCCCTGATGGATGCCATAGCGGTACATGCGCCTGGCGCCCGGATAGGACCGCGGCCGTGAGGGCAGAACGCCCCCGTCAAAGGGTAGCGTCAGCGCCGGCACGCCGGCATCGAGATCGACATTGTTGAACATCCACCGGTTGTCAAAGGGCACCGCGGGGCAGGCATCGCTGGCCTGCAACGTCGCGGCGCGGTACAGCATGTTGCCCGCCACAGCATAGACGATGCCATCGGCGGCGGCAGCGGTGCGGAGGCGCCGCATCCCGGGGATGCGCAGGCTCACATCCAGCGCGCCCTCGGCGCTCGCCAGCACCACGCGGCGGCCGTCACCGTCGACGGCCAGCAGTCCGCCCTGGGCGGAGACGAGATCGGCGGGCCACGCCATGGGTGCTAGCTCGGCTGCAAAGGCGCTACCGGAGCCATCGGTCAGGGTACCGTTGCCGTAGGCCAGGTACAGCCTGCCGCCCATCGCTGCCAGATCAACGGCCCGGGCGATATAGCCGCCCTCCAACTGCAGGGTGGGATAGGTCATGCCCGGGGTGAGCTTCCACACGCTGGCGTTGTCCACATCCAACGCGTAGGTGGTGTGGCCGATCTGCGTGATGGCCAGGTATTGAGGATCGATCCAGTATCCCGGCACAGATGATGCCACCATCCGTACGGTCCACGCGTTCGTCGCCGGGCTGTAGCCGAACAGATCTCCGACCTTGTTCAGCAGCACCAGTTCCCTGCCACCCTCGTCCACGGCGATGTCCATCAGCTCCTGCAGCGAGATGCGGCCCACAACGCCATCCGCGGGCCAGATCAGCGTGGGCTGCAGCAGCCGGCTCTGGCTCTGGATGTCGGCCAATGGGAGCCGGTAGAGCTGCCCCCCGGCCAGGAGATACAGCACATCATCGAGGATAGTGGCGCGGGATGCTTCGGCAGGCAGATCGAGGATGTGTTCGGAGGCCTCTGGCGTGCAGGCCGAGGCCAGTTGTACGCGCGCAGAGCCGGTTGTGTCCGGAGTGGTGGCGACAGGTGTGGCGCCTGGCGCGGGTAGGCGCAGCCGCATGCCAACGGCGAGCGCCCCGATGTCGTCCAGGCCATTGAGCTCGGCGAGCACCTCGGCCGTGGTACCGTACAAGAGCGCGATCTCGGAGAGCGTGTCGCCCTCGATCACCACATGCTCGGCCGGCAATCCGGCGGCAGTCGCGTTCGCCAGGAGCTCGCAGATGTCAATGTACTGCATGGAGGCCAGTAGCCAGGATGCGGCACCGATCTCCCGCGGTACCGGGCAGCCGGTGGGGCTGACCGCAGACGGCGCGGTCTGGGAGCATGGCGTCCAGATCGCGAACAACGCCAGTGCTGCGATGAGCCACCGGCGTATTCGTGATCCTGCAACGTGCGATGCTCTAGTGGACTGTGACATGCTCAAGGCGTGCTCCCGTGCAGCGGCAATGGCCATGACAGAGTCAAGGCCAGGGCTGCGGGTGATGGATTCCAGGGCCGGTTGGCCTATAGATCAATCGTAGGCAACCCCGGCCAGGGGGCAAATCAAAGGCGCCGGTTACTCTTTGCGAAATCCGCGGGCGGCCATGGCCGACCCGATGATCCCCAGCATGAGCCCTCCAACCGAGGCCGCAAAAGAGATAAAGCCGAGAAGAAAGGTGGGCTCGATGATGTCCAGCACCATGAGCAGCGGCAGGGCGACGCCCAGCACGACGCCGCCCAACCCGATCCAGACCATCTTGAGTCCGTTCACGCTATACCTTACCTGTAGAGCCAGCAGGATACCTGGTGGCCAGCCTCCGGCTCAAAGTCGGGTGGCACCTCAACCTCGCAGAGCCCCGCGATAGCCTTGGGGCAGCGCGGGTGGAACCGGCAGCCCTTGGGAGGATTGACCAGGCTCGGCGGTTCGCCGGGGGGCACCTCTTTATAGGTGAGCGCGTTGTTGGCATCAGGGTCTGAGGTTGCAGCCAGCAGCGCCTCGGTATAAGGATGCAGCGGATTGTACAGGAGCGCGTTCACCGGTGACTTTTCGACCAGCCAACCGGCATACATCACAAAGATGCGCTCGGAAAAGTAGCGCACAGTGGAGAGATCATGGGTGATGTACATCACCGAGAGATGGTGCTCTTCCTGCAGTGCGCGCAAGAGCTTGAGGATCTCGACGCGTACGGAGGCATCCAGCATACTGACGGGCTCATCTGCGACGATCATTTTGGGCTGGAGGATCATGGCACGGGCGATGACCACACGCTGCAACTGCCCACCGCTGAGCTGATGAGGAAACTTGCCCACAAAGTCCTCGACGGGGGCCAGCTTGACCTCTTCCATCACACGGTGGATTCGCTCTTCGTGCTCTTTTTCCGGGATGTCGTTGATGATGAGTGGCTCGTTCAGCAGCCGTCTCACCGTCATAAAGGGCGCCAGTGCGCCAAAGGGGTCCTGCTGGACGTAGCCGATCTGAGACCGGTACGCCTTGAGCTCTGTGTTGCTCATCTCACCGACCGGCTTGCCCATGAATGTAACCTGCCCGCCCGTTGGCTGGTACAGGCCCAGGATCGTCTTCATCAGGGTGGACTTGCCGCAGCCGCTCTCGCCAACGACGGCGATGGCCTCACCCTGCGCCAGGTTAAAGTTGACGCCGTCTACCGCGCGCACGGACCCGGCGTGGGAAAAGGCTCCGCGGCGGAGCTCAAACCATACGCGCAGATCGCGTACGCCGACGAGCGTGTCACGCGTCTGAGGAGCAAGCGCCCCGGACGGTCGATCGGCGGTCATGACTGGGCTGGTATCAGATGGCATGTTCAGCTCCTGCAAACTCTCCCGAGTACTCGGCGTAACGTTCCTCACCAGGGGCATACAGCCAGCACTTGACCTGGCGTCCCTGGACGATAAAGTCGGGCGGCTCCTCGGCGCAGCGCTCGAAACAGTGGTCGCAGCGCTCGGCAAAACGACATCCTGTAGGCGGGTCCAACAGGCTCGGCGGCTGGCCCGTAATAAACTCGGGCTCCTGGTCTGCGCGCAACTTGGGCACGCTGGCCATCAGTCTCTCCGAGTACGGGTGCAATGGCTTGGGGAAAAAGTCGAGTGCATCGGCCACCTCGACGATCTGCCCGGCATACATCACCGCGACGCGGTCAGCCAGCTCGCTGGAGGTGGCAATGTCGTGGGTGATGAGGATAAAGCTGGCCTCGATCTCATGCTTGATGCGCTTGAGCACGTTAAAGATATTGGCCTGCGTCAACACATCCAGGGCTGAGGTCGGCTCGTCCAGGATGATCAGGTCCGGCGTGGTCACCAGGGACATGGCAATGGCCACACGCTGGCGCATCCCGCCGCTGAGCTCAAAGGCGTACCGGTTGATAAAGTCCAAGGGGACACCCACATTGTCAAACATGCGCGCCACCTGGCGCATGGCCTCTGCCTTTCTCACGTCATAGTGTGACATCATCGGCTCGGCGACCTGATCGCCCACCTTGAGCACTGGGTTGAGCGAGTTCATCGCTGCCTGCGGCACCATGGACATCTTGAGCCAGCGGACCTTCTGGCGAAAGTCCTCGTCAGAGAGCGTCATGACTTCCATGCCGCCCACATTGACGCTGCCGCTATAGGTGTGAACATTGCGCGGAAGCAGCCTCAGGATCGCCTTGGCCAGCGACGTCTTGCCGCAACCTGACTCTCCCAGGATGACCATGGCCTTGCCGCGGTCAAGCTCCAGGTTGACCTCATCAACGGCCTGAACGATACCGGCATTGGTCTGAAAATGCAGTACCAGATTCTCAACTTTAAGCAGTGGGCTTGATGTCGTCATAGCCTAGAGCCCTCTCAGTCTGGGGTTAAAGATACGGTCCAGTGCAAAGCCCAGCATGGCAAAACCAAGCCCGGTGAGCATGAGCAACAAGGCCGGCTCGAGCACCCAGTAGTATTGTGCATGGAAAAGCGCGCCCTGTGAGCGGGCATCGTTGATGACCTTGCCCCACGTCGGGAGTACGGGGTCTGCCAGTCCCAGCAGGGCCAGCGAGGCCTCCAGGAACACAAAGGACGGGATCGCCGTCACCAGCTGCGGGATGAGCATCGGGATGACCCGGGGGATCATATACTGGAAGATGATGCGGAAATCGCCGGCACCGTAAGCGCGCGCTGCCTCGATATAGGGTGACTCTTTCACCTGCATAAAGATGGCGCGATAGCTCTTGATGCCGCTTCCAAAGATGCTGAGCACGATCGCGGTACCCAGGATCACCCAGATACTGCGGGTGTACAGCGTTCCGATCATGATCAGGATCGGCAAAAAGGGCAGGATCATGTTGACTTCGGTGATGCGCTGAATGGCAGCGTCCACCCACTTGCTGTACCACACGCCGATCGCGGCGATGATCATCGTGGTCAGGCTGGTGCCCAGAGCTGCCAGCAGTCCAAAGGACAGGGCGATCGGCGTGCCCCAGAGCAGCGCAACCATCAGGTCGCGGCGGCGGTGGTCCGTGCCAGCAAGGCCCGAAACCTCCCCGTGCAGCACGAGCTTGGCATCGACAGTGGATCCCTCCTCAAAGGTGTGGATCTCCATGACGAGCTGGTAGGGTCCCTTGAGCAGTTGCCTGTTGTCGCTATCCGGGTCCTGCAGCAAGCCGATCTCGGCTGACATACCCTTGAGTCGCCGGGTCAGTCTCGAATCCTGGCCGGGCCGGTATGTATCGGCACGCTTGACGGACATCTCGGTGATGCGAATGTCTCGGCCGTCCGGCGTAATCCATTTCAGGGCGACATGAGGCTGCTTGGTCTCATAGGTAGACGTGAAATAGATCACCATCTCCTGAGGAAAGTTGTCATACCGGTAGTCTACAGGGAAGGTGAGGATCTCGGTCCTCCCGCCCTCGGATAGCTCTCTCGTAACGCCATTGTCGGTAGTTCTAACGATGATGCTCTTGGACATCTTTTCTCGGTTGAACCAGTCCACCCAGACGGGGGCTGCCAGCTTGGGTGATTCGCCCCAGACATCCTCACCGCCGCGCCAGAGCCGGATCGCCTCTGAGTACGGGATCGTGGCGACGGCAAAGATGGCCAAACTGAGCAATAGCGCGATGATGATGATCCCGCCAATCGCTGAGGGGTAGCGCTTGAGCTGCCGCAGAGATCTCAAGAGTGCACTCATGCTGCCTCACTCCCGCCGCCGATCCGGACCCGCGGGTCGACGAGCACATAGATAAAGTCCAGGACAAAGACCGTCACGGCGAGCAAGTACGCATAGATCACTGTCTCGCCAACAATGACAGGTGTGTCGTAGATGTTGATGGCGGAATAGAACAGCCGCCCCAACCCTGGCCAGTTGAACACCGTCTCCAGGATAATAGCGCCCGTCCACAGCCCGATCAGCAACAGCGCAAAGTTGGTAATGATCGTGGGCAGGGTGGGGCGAAGCACGTATCGATTCTCGATGTCGCGAGACGACAGGCCCTTGGCCTTGGCCATCTCGACATAGTCTTCACTGGAATAGATCAGAAAGAACGTGCGCCAGGAGTAGGTGCTGCTCCAGATGGCGGACACGAGCACGGAGAGCACCGGCAAGATGATATGGCGTAGCACGCTCAAGGCGTACTGCAGCCTATTGCTCGGCGGCGGGGCATCGACCATCCCGCTGTAGGGTAGCACGCCGAGGAATACGGCAAAAAAGAGGATCAGAAACAGACCATAGAACCACGCCGGGGCACTGGATGTGGGCGCCAGCGTCACGACCAGGCGGTCCAGAAAACTGCCATAGCGGCGGGACAGGAACAGGGCAAAGAATACGCTGATGACGAACAACATCAGGTAGGAGAGCCCCATCAGTAACAGCGTAGGTGGTAAGCGTTCCAGGATGATCGCCCGTACCAGCCGCGATCCACTGTCGCTGGTGAGGTTCTCGGCAAAGCCCAGATCCAGCAGCAGGGCGTTCCTGAGAAAGGTAAAGCTGCGAATGACAAATGGCTGATCCAGGCCGAGGCGCTTTTCCTGCAGGCGCGCCATCTCTTGGATAATCGCCTGGCGCTCGGCCGCTGGCAGCTGCTTCATTTCGGGGTCCATCGATACACCCATGGCGATGGACTGCATGATCTCGCCTTTGCGGAGCTCATCAACAGCGCCGCCCATGTTGGCGATGATGATCGTCAGGTACACACCAATGATCACCGTGACGGCCAGCGCCAGAAAGCGCCGCCCGGTGAACTTGAGCACGCGCTTGAGGGCACTTGCCCGCTTGGGGCTGGGCGGTGTGACTGCTTCCGGAGCGGGGAGCGCAGTTGATTCGGCCATCCGCTATCTCTCTTTCTGAAAGGATTCTGCAAAAAAAGGTCCAGGGGCAAGGGACAGCCCCCTGCCCCTGGACCGGGGTTACATCCTCACCCTTACGGGGTGGTCACAAACTCCAGCGACTCAAAGGTCGGGAGCGCTACCAGATTGGACACCACCACGATCTCCAACCGGTTCGAACCCTCGGTCAGAGCGCCAGTGGCACCAGCGGTCAGCGTCACGGTGTAGAGACCCTCCTCAACCATCGTCGCGTCGCCCTGCGCGGACAACTCGCCGGAGGCGTCAAAGAGCAGGTACTGCACGCTCTTGAGGTCAGCCGAAGGATACGGCTCATCGTCGAACGTGACGTACACGTCGTAGGTCGCCTCGGTGCCGATGGTCACACTGGTGTCGCCCTCGATGTCCACCACCGCAATGGCGGCCTCGGAGAAGCGATCCCACTTGG
>CAZMAI010000118.1:125-6376 GCA_964564195.1 uncultured Anaerolineales bacterium
CGGAGGCGGGCTGTAAGCCCGCGGTCCAATGCCCTTGAGGGTCAGCCTCTGGCTGACCGTGGCGGAGGCGGGCTGTAAGCCCGCGGTCCAATGCCCTTGAGGGTCAGCCTCTGGCTGGCCATGTCGGATGCGGGCTAACGCCCGCGCTCCGCGGCCCCATGTTATCGCGTCACCAACGGCAGGTAGACCGCGTAGCCCTTGACGAACACCGCCGTGACGTGTACCTCTCCCGTGATCGTCAGCGCGAGCGGGTTTGTCTTCTCCGTCGCGTCGCCCTGCCACCCCGCAAACGTCCATCCCGGGTCGGGCACGGCCGTCAGGGTGACCTGCTGACCTGCAAAGTACAGGTCCTGCCAGGGATCGCGCGTCACCGTGCCTTCGCCCAGAGTCTCGACCGTCAGCGCAAAGGGCGTCCCGATGGTGTTGGTCCAGGTATTGGTGCTGATCGCGTCCTCGGTGTCAAAGACGATCTCGGCCTGGTTAGCGATCAGCGTGCCGTCTGCCAGCGCAGGCAGCGGGTCGATCTCAAAGGTGATGCGGCCCTCGCCGCGGCCGGTCTCGTCGTTGGGGGGCAGGAACCCGGCAAAGGGGTCCTCCGGCAACTCGCCGGTCAACGGGTCCAGCGTCGTAAACAGGGTGGTGAGCAGGCCCGTGGCATAGTCCAGAGTGATCCGCGTCTCCACGATCCAGGTGCGGTCGTCGTCCTCCCGGTAGTCGAGGATCACGTCCGTCAGGGTCGCCCCGCCGATCCCGTTCGTCACCGCGAGAACACGGTCACCATAGGCCACCTCGGTGATGCGCAAACTGCCCAGATCCAGATCGGCGTCGAGAAGGTCGGTGACAAACACCTGCTGTGCCGGCACCGCCGCGGTGCTCAGGTTCTCAAACCGGATGGTGTACTGCAGCGTCTCTGTGCCGTCGATGTACCGCGCTTCGGCGTACCCCACGGGCCCCAGCTTGTCGTTGGGGTCGATCGGCACAAAGATGTAGGTCAGCTTGCGGTCGAGGGGCGTCCTCACGCCGGCGGGAGGCTCCGGCTCGGCGTCCGGCTCCTGGTCAGTGTTGAACTGCCCCGGGTCGCCGCCCGGCGTGTTTGGCGGCCTGCAGACGGTGGGCGGGATGGCGACATTGAGTGTGAACAGGCCGCCGGATGCCGCCGCAACCGGGGCGGATTGGGCCAGGCTCGCACTCGCGTCCGCAGCGGGGACTTGCACCGTCAGCGCCAGCGGGGCCGTAGCCGACCAGGTCGTGCCGTCATAGGTTGCGGTGTACAGCTCTGCCGCCTGGCTGAACGCGACCTCGGGGTCATCGGTGCTCTGGGCCCAGATCAGTGCTGGCTGGCCGTTCAGGGCGTAAAGCGCCGCGCCGCCCTCGACCGGCGCCGCCGTCACCGGTGCGGGGGGAGTCCAGGCAGCGCCGTCCCAGCGGGCGGCCCAGAGCGAGCGCTCGCCGTCTGCGGTGGTCACCCAGGTGGCCCAGACATCGCCCCCGGGCAGCGCGCGGAGTGCCAGCTCCCTGTGATCCGCAGGCGCGAGGGGCAGGGCCGCCGGCCCAATCCAGGTGCCGTCGCTCTGCAGCACGCTATAGCGCACCACGGCGGCCAGACGGTGCGCGTGCAGCGCCTCCGGATCCGAGTCCATGTCCCAGCCGGTGGCGTCGGCGTGGATCCAGGCGACCAGGATGCTGCCGGCCGCATCCAGTGCAGCCGCAGGAGCCCGGCTCAGGCCGAGAGTGCCGGCCAGCGCCTGGGGTGCGCTCCAGGTGCCGTCGTAGGCCGCGTGATACAGCGTGTTGCCCAGCGTCGTCGCCAGATCATCCGACTCGCGCAGCCAGAACAGGTGCGCCACACCGTCACCGGCCAGGGCCAGCGCCGGGTGGCCGTCGTCGATCAGGTCGGCGCCCACCGACGCCAGCACCGCGGGCGCGCCATAGTCCACCGCCGTGCCCGCCTTGGGCGCGAGGCTCAGCGTGGTTTCCACCGTCATCCCTTCCGCGAGCGCCGCATAGAGCGCGCCCTCGAGGCTGGTGGCGGTGGCGGCGGGAGGGATCGGGATCTCGGGCGGGTACTGCCATACGGTGCTGTAGCTAAAGGGACCCACCTGCGCGCCGGCGCTGGCTTTGAACGTCAGGCTGCTGAACTCGAGCTTTTTCGCGTCCATTTTGAGGCTGAACCCGCCGGTGCCCGTCACGGCGCCCTCGGCGAACTCGCCAAAGGCCACCTTGCCATAGGGCCCCAGGGCGCCACTGCCCGATACCTCACCGTCGGGCCAGTAGCCCTGCCCCGACCAGGTGAGCGTGCCGCCGATGCTGGCCTCCACCTGCAGGCCCACCTCGGTCTTGAACATCTGCAGGAAGGGGTCCTCGTACGTGAGCTGGGGGATCGGAATGCGGCCGGTGGCACCCAGGCTGGCGCTCACGGTCGCCTGGTTCAGGTTAAAGGCGCAGGCCTGCCTGTCGAGCATCCATCCCGCGCTGACGCCGCCCGAGGCCGAGCCGGTGACCTTTTTGTCGAACAGTCCAAGTTCGCCACCCAGGCTCGCGCTGACGGTGGCGCCCCCCTCCGAGGCCAGCCCTGAGAGCGCGGCGGTCAGCGAGACGTCGTTGCGGCCGCCCACATAGGGCACCCAGCGGGGCACGGTGCCGCTCTTGCTAAAGTTAAAGCCCAGGCTAAAGGCCTCGCTCCAGGCTTGGGGGTCTGCGTCGAGCAGTATGGGTTGCCCGGCTTCCGACCAAACGACGTTCGTCGCGGCGGGCAGGCTGGCGCCATCGGACGGCGCCAGCGTGTCTGTCGCCGCCGTCGCCACAGGCCAGTCTGGCGCGAGGGACGCATGCCCATAGTACAGGTCCGCGTCGTCCTCAAGGTTCGCCAGCGCATGCATCTGCCAGACGATCAGAGGGCTGCCGGCGTTATCGACAACCGCCACCTGGCCCAGGCTGTCGGCCACCGAATGCGCGTTGTACGCTCCCGGCGCGGACCATTCCCAGCCGCCGGCGCCGTCGGGCCGCGCCGCGACTGTCCAGATGCTGGCCGGTGTATCGACGGTGTTGCCGTCTCCGCCGGCGGGCACCCGGTAAAAGAGAGCCAGGCCCGGGCCGCCGCCGAGCAGTGTGGGGGCGTAGACCAGGCGCGGGTCCATACCGGCCGCCCCAGGCAGTGGCACGGCCGGCGCCCAGGTACCGCCCGAGTGCCAGGTGTGGTGAAACGCGCCATTGATGCTGACGAGCAGATGGGTGATGCCCTCGACGGTAAGGGCCTGTGGGCTTGAGTATTGCACCAGGGGCGGTGGCAGTTCCTCCTCGGCCGGGATGGGCGCGGCGAGCAGCCGCACCCCGGCGGTGTCGGTGTCCGCCGAGATGGTCACCGCGAGCGGGGGCTCGACGATATAGCCCTCGGCGTAGAGATCGTAGGTGCCCCCGGGGAGAAAGGCGATGGCAAAGGAGCCGTCGGGCCCGCTCAGCTCGCCGCGCACGGCGGCTCCCTCCTGGTGGCGGGCCACCACGCGCACGCCAGGGAGGGGTGCCAGTGTCGCCGGATCCAGCACCTTGCCGGCGATGGACGACCCGGGCGCGCTCTGGGCCTGCGCGATCAGGAGCGCCAGGAGTTGGCGCACGTCGACCGGGTCCACATCGCGCCGCTGCATCCGGTCCGCTGCACCCCCCAGCGCCGCCACATAGTCCGCCCAGGTATCGCCCAGCAAGGCGTGCAGCATGGGCCAGAGTGCGGCCCACTCGTCGGCGCTGATACTGGCAGGCTGCAGGGTCGTGGCGTAACTGGCCCAGTCCACCGGCACGCCAGAGGCTTCGAGCACCCCCAGCTCTGTCGACAGGCTCTCCTCATCGGTCGTTGTATCCAGGATCAGGGCAATGCGGTTCAGCGAGCCGGGCGGCAGAACGCTGGCGGGCGCGCTGGCATGGGTGCCCAGCAGCTGCAGCGATCCGACCGAGACATTGTCGCGGTCAGGCAGCCGGAGGGCCACGGCCGGTTCCGTTGTGACGATAAACAGCGGCGCGGGGAGGTCGGCGTCTCCGGCGTTCTCGTATTCCACCCAGATCGTATAGCGCCGGTCTGGGCGCGTGATCCAGGGCGTGATGACCCGCGCCTTGAGCACCCCGCCGGCGCCGGTTGAGATGGCCAGGGCGTCGTCCAGGCGCAGCTCTTGCCCATCGTCGAATGAGACCACCAGCTGGTAAGCCGCAGGGGCGACGCCCGTCAGATCAAAGGTCGCCCACAGCGCCGCGGGCGATACGATGCCCTGGGCGGCGGCGACCAGCGTCGGCAGGCCAGCGGACTCGAGTCGCACGCCGGTGGCGCGATCGAGCCCCACGCCGCTGATGGAGAGCGTGGCCAGGCCGGCGTTGCCCGCCGACCGTGGCTCACAGGACGACAGAGTGCGTTCGACCAGCCGCGCCACGATCTCGTACGCGCCTGTGGGCGCAGAGAGGTCCATCGCCTGCAGCGCGAGGAGGTACTCGCCCGTGGCGGCCGGCTCAAACACCAGTTCATAGACTCCGCGGGCGTTGGGTTCAAAGGCCACGGCATCGTACAGCCCGGGCGTGGGCAGGCCATTCAGGCGCCCCATGGCGCGCAACGCCTCCAGGCCGGCGCCGGGCGTAATGGTCACCACCAGCGCGGTACCCGGGGTCTCCAGCTGCAGGCTGTAGAGCTGCTCCGGCGTGGCCTGCAGCGCCCCCTCCTGAGGCACATCCAGTTCCAGTGGCAGGATGCCCACCTCGCTGCCACCGCGATCGACCACAAAGACGTCCGCCTGACTGTTGCTGTCGCCCTCGACCAGGTTGGTGGCATAGGACCAAAAGGCCGCCACGCGCCCATCGCCCGAGAGCGCGGGCGTGGCCGAGTAACCCGCGCCGGGCACGCCCTCGGCGGTGCACGACAGGCAGGACGTCTCGCCGCTCTGCAGGTCGCGCAGGTAGACCTGGTTGGCGGTGGTGACGCCGGGCACGAGGTTGGGCGCCGCGCTCATAAAGGCCGCGTAGCGCCCATCGGCCGAGATTGTGGGCGCCGTGGATTGGCCGTTGCCCGGAGTCCCCTGCGATGAGAGGCTCAGCCGCGTTGTGTCTCCCGTGATCTGATCATGTAGAAAGATATCCGCGACGCCATTCGCGTCTCCACTAACAAGGTTCGTGGCCGAGGAGAAGAACACCACATAGCGTCCGTCGCCCGAGATTTGCGGCGAACTTGAGTTTCCGTCTGCCTGGCTGCCGTCGCCGCCCACAGAGACACGGCGGGTCTCTCCGGAGGCCAACTCATGAAGGAAGATATCCGCCGCGTTGTTGGTGTCGCCGCTCACCAGGTTGGTCGCATAGGACAGAAAGGCGACATAACGGCCGTCGTGTGAGATCGCCGGCGTGTACGAGTGGCCGTCTCCACGCGTCCCGTCTGAACTCACGGATATAACGGTCGTTCGTCCGTCGACACGATCTCGGAGATAGATATCAGAGTATCCCGTGCCCGGGTCATCGGGTACGAGGTTGTAGGCATCGGACTGGAAGGCGACCAGGCGGCCATCGCCGGAGATGCTGGGGTTCTGCGAACTGCGGTCACCCTGCTCGCCGGTGCTGGATACAGACACCAGCGTGGTGGCGCCTGTGGCCAGATCGCGCACAAAGACATCGTAGGTGTAGCCATTGGCGTCAACGGGCACCAGGTTCGAGGCCCTCGAGTAAAAGGCCACGTAGCGCCCGTTGTAGGAGATGCTCGGCCACTCAGAGCTCCAGTCGCCGGCGGAACCCTGGGGGGTGGCCGAGACGAGCGTCGTGCTGCCCGTCAGCCGGTCGTGGACAAAGACATCGTAGCTGCTGTTCTCGTCGCCGGGAACGAGGTTGCTGGCATTGGAGTAAAAGGCCACAAACCGGCCGTCGCCTGACACCGACCGTCCCGCCTCCACACGTGACCAGTTGTTGCCAAGCGTGCCGTCGGTGGCTCGGGAGACGATGGTGATCACCGGTTCGCCCTCGGCCACGGCGGCTCCGGGGCAGGCCGCCAAGATCAGCAGGGAGAGCAGGGTAAGCAGTGGGATGAGACGCAGGCGATGTGTCACGGCGCACCTCCTGTGCGACTGCCCCTGGATGGGGCTGACCTGACCGGACGCGAGCGGTACCCTATACGATGCTGATAGCGACGGATCACTCGAGCCGGTGGCCCACATCGGGTGTCGTCATCGCACCCCCGGTGCTCACCAGACGCGTATACTTTATGCGCGGCGCATAGCACCGTCAAGCGGTTTCGCCAA
>CAZMAI010000118.1:6476-7916 GCA_964564195.1 uncultured Anaerolineales bacterium
CACTGGCGTTGCGTCCCGCGCCGCGCTATGATCCCTGCAACACACTATTGCCCAGGAGGCCCGCCATGCCCAACCCTGCTCATTGGCTCGCGCAGGCCGTCGAGGACGCCCTCGAGCCCGAGATACCGATCATCGACCCGCACCACCACCTGTGGGACCGTCCCGGCGACCGGTATCTCTGGCCCGACCTGTTGGCCGATCTGGACTGCGGCCACAACATCGTCAGCACCGTCTTTGTCGAGTGCCGCGCCTTTCCCCGTACCGATGGCCCCGAGGCGCTGCGCCCGGTGGGCGAGACCGAGTTCGTCGAGCGGCAGCTGGCCGAGGTTGCGGCGGCCGGCGCGACGCATACGCATATCGCCGCGGGGATCGTCGCGTTTGCGGACCTGACGCTGGGGGCCGCAGTGGACGAGCTGCTGGAGGCGCATCTGGCCACGAGCCCGCGCGTGCGCGGGATCCGCCACGGCGTCGCCTGGGACGTCTCGCCCGGCATCTCCAGCTACCGCGAGCAGCCGCCCGGGCGCTACCTCGACCCACGTTATCGCGAGGGCTTTTCACGGCTGGCCAGGCATGGCCTCTCCTTTGACGCGTGGCAGTACCACCCGCAACTGGCCGAACTGGCGCTGCTGGCACAGGATTTCCCCGAGACGACGATCATCGTCGACCACGTGGGCGCGCCGCTGGCGCTGGGCCCCTGGGAGGGCTGGCGATCGGAGGCCACCGCACAATGGCGCCATGCCATGACGCTGCTGGCACGGTGTCCGAATGTCGTGGTCAAGGTGGGCGGGCTGGGCCAGCCCAACGCCGCGCTGGGGATGAACGAGCGCCCCACGCCCCCCACGTCAGAGGGGCTGGCCGAGATCATTGCCCCCTTTGTGTACCATGTGATCGACACCTTTGGCCCGTCACGCTGCATGTTCGAGAGCAACTTTCCCGTGGACAAGATGTCTTTCTCCTACGGCGTGATGTGGAATGCCTTTAAGCGAGTCTCAGCCCGCTACACCGCCGCCGAGCGCGCCGACCTGTTCTATGGCACGGCGGCGCGGGTGTACCGGCTGGGAGAGTAGGGCTAAAGGTCGAAGGTCGAAGGTCAAAGGTCGAAGGCCGAAGGTCCAGCGTCCGAACGTCCAAACGTCAGAAAGTCAGAGCGCGCGGATGGCTCGCGGGTTGTCAACGAGCGGACGCCATCCTTGACCGTGCAGAGGCAGGGCACGTAATGGCTCCGCTCCGGTGGGGCGCGGGTCTCCAGACCCGCGATGAAACCGCGTATGGCGTCCCTGGGCCACCCGGTCGGCGGGTGTCCCCACCCGCCGATCTTGAATCGGGGGGACTTGCCTTCCGGTGGACCTGGCTGGCATCAGCCCGGCGTCCGCCGGCCGGATTGGTGGTCGGCGGGTGCTCCCACCCGCCGATCTGGAGTCGCGGCACTGGTTTCCGGTG
>CAZMAI010000119.1:0-4638 GCA_964564195.1 uncultured Anaerolineales bacterium
GCAGCGGCAGCACGGCGCCGCGGGAGCGTGCCGAGGCGCCGCGCCGCGAGGGACGGCAGACGGCACGCCAGGCACCGCCGACCTATCCCACGGGCACAGGTTCAACTGGCTCATTCGGCCAGACGGGGGCCGGCGGAACCAGCGGCACTGGCGGAACCGGGGCGGCGCTGGGCGGGCTGTTGGCCAGCCTGCTTCGCGGTGCTTCCTCGGGTGGCGGGACCCGTTCTGGTGGTGGATGCTCGAGCCGCACTCTGATCCTGCTGTTGGGTTTGGCGGCTCTGGTGATCTGTGTGCTCGTCGCCATATCGCAGTGCGGTGGCCTCATGGGTGGCCTCGGCGATCTGGGCATGGAGCAGTATGGACAGCCCACCGCGGATTCGGGCTTTACGACCGTGGATGAGGTGGCGCCGGTCGTGCCCACAAACACGCCGGCGCAGGTAGTGCAGCCCACGCGTCCCGCGGCGATCCCCTCCGGACCTACCAGCGGCGATACCTGGCTGGTGATGCTCTATCAGGACGCCGATGACCAGATCCTGGAGCGCGATATCTATGTCGACCTCAACGAGGCCGAGCGGGTGGGCTCCAGCGGCAACGTTCACATCGTATCGCAGATTGACCGGTTCAAAGGCGGCTATGCGGCCGACGGGAACTGGACGGGCACCCGTCGCTACTATGTAACGCAGGATAGCGACCTGGAGCGCGTTGGCTCGCAGTTACTGGAGGAAGTGGGTGAGGCCAATATGGCGGACGGGGCCACGATAGTGGACTTTGTCACCTGGGCCGTCAGCAATTTCCCCGCTGATCGCTACGCCCTGATCATGTCCGACCATGGGATGGGCTGGCCCGGAGGCTGGAGCGATCCCGACCCCAGCGTCCGCACCAACCACGCGGCGCCGATCGCCTCCAGCCTGGGCAACCAGATGTACCTGGATGAGCTCGACGCAGCGCTGACGGCCATCCGGCAGCAGACGGGCATCGATAAGCTTGAGCTGATCGGCATGGATGCCTGCCTGATGGGCCAACTGGAGGTCTACTCCATGCTGGCGCCCCATGCGCGCTACGCGGTGGCCTCGGAGGAGACCGAGCCCGCGTTGGGTTGGGCCTACGCCAGCTTCCTGGGTGCGCTCACACGCGAACCGGCGATGGACGGCGCAAAGTTGGGCCAACTGATTGTGGATAGTTACGTGCGCGAGGACGAGCGCATCGTCGACGATCAGGCGCGGGCGGATCTGCTCAAGCAGAGCTCGCCCATGGGCGGGATGTTTGGGTTCTCACTCCCCTCCAGCGAGCAGTTGGCGGCCCAGATGGGGCAGGCGGTGACACTGAGCGCGGTGGACCTGGCGCGGGTCAATACCCTGACCAACCGCGTCAACGAGTTCGCGTTGGCGTTACAGCAGGCCGACCAGCGCCTGGTCGCCAAGGCGCGCAGCTATGCCCAGTCCTTTACCAGCGTCTTTGGCAGCAACGTGCCCGCCTCCTACATCGACCTGGGGCATTTCGCGCTGCTGATGCAAAAGAACAGCACAGGCGCCGTGCAACAGGCGGCGGGGAACGTGGTGGCCGCACTGCAGGATGCCGTGATAGCCGAGACCCATGGTCCGGGCAAGCCCGGCGCCACCGGTGTGGCGATCTATTTCCCCAACTCGCAGTTGTTTGGCATCCCCCAGACGGGGCCTCAGTCCTATACCGCCATCGCGGGTGAGTTCTCGGCCACATCGTTGTGGGACGACTACCTCACCTACCACTATACCGGACGCAGCTTTACGGCCGACGCTCTTGAGGCGGTCGTCCCCGACGCAGGAGCCCAGGTGACCGCACCCGGTGGTGCGGAGTTGAGCATAAGCGCGGTGAGGGCCTCCAGCAGCCAGGTATCGATCGGTGATACGGTGCTGCTGAGTGCGGACATCTCCTCTGACAATCTCGGGTATGTGTTGCTCTTTGCAGGTTACTTTGATCCCACAGCTGGTTCGATCATGATCATGGACATGGACTATCTCGAGTCTTCGGATACGAGAGAACTGGAGGGGATCTATTACCCCGAATGGCCGGGCGATGACTTTACACTCGAGTTCGAGTGGGAGCCGATCGTCTGGTACCTCTACGACGGCGAGGAAGCGGTGCTGGCCACGCTCAAGCCCGAGACATACGGGGCCGCACCGGAGGATGCGATCTACACCGTGGATGGTATCTATACCTACGGCTCGGCTGAAGGCGGTTCGCGCTATGCGCGGCTCTATCTGATGGATGGTAGCCTGCAGCGCGTGTTCGGGTTCACCGGCGACGGATTCGAGGGCGCGCCGCGAGAGATCCACCCGCAGACCGGCGACAGCTTTACTGTGCTGGAGGAGTGGCTGGACTTGAACGAGCAGGGACGCGTGGTCGGCCAGGCCTATGAGGCGGGCGGCACGCTGACCTTCCGCGACCAGATGTTCACCTATGACATCATGGACGCGCCGGCGGGCGGTTATCTTGTCGGTTTTATCGCACGGGATCTCGATGGACAGTCTCAGCAGGCCTACGCGCAGATCACGGTCCGCTAGGGTGCAGGCCGGCTGCGGGCGTCTGACTGACTAGAGCCCGTAACATCAAAGCCAAAGAGGCGGAAGCAACGCTTCCGCCTCTTTTGTAACCGGTCGTTACCGGAAAGGTCAGTCGGGGAGCGTGAGCACCATGCCGATTTGGATCAGGTTCGGGTTCGCGCCGATGACATCCTTGTTCATCTCATAGATCTCGGGCCAGCGCGCGGCGCTGCCAAGCTGATCGCGCGCGATCACGCTGAGCGAGTCGCCCGGCTTGACCGTGTACTTTTTCGCCTCGACCTTGGCCTCGACAGCCTCCGCGGCCTCCTTGGCCTTTTCCTCAGCGGTTTCCCGGGCCGAAGCCACTGCGGCCTCTAGCCTCTCCTTGCTCTCTGCCGCCGCGGCCGCGATCTTGGCCTGAGCTTCCCTGAGCTTGGCGGCTTCCTCTTCGGCCTTGGCCTTGGCCTCTGCGGCCAGTTCTTCCGCCTCCGCCCTGGCCTTGTCCTCGGCCTCCTTGCGGGCCGCTGCGGCGGCTTCAAGCTTGGCCTTGGCTGCTGCCGAGGCGGCGGCCGCCGCCTCCTTCGCCTTGGCTTCCGCCTCTGCTGCCTCAGCCTTGGCCTTGGCCTCTGCCTCCTCTTTCTCCCTCTCGCGCCGGTTAAACAGGCTGCTCAGCAGCCCTTCTCTCTTGGCCATTATCTACCTCCGTGAATTGTGTGACAGTCTGCCTGAATTGTCTGATTACCCGCCAAACTGCCCCGACAGGAGCTTGAAAGCCTCCTGCAGGCCCTGTTCGGCGGTCTGTTGATCGATACCCGCCTGCTCGGCAATCTGTGCGGTCGCGCGATTGGTGGCGAGACGCGATGCCGGTGTCTCACTGCCGCCCAACGTCTTGAGGATGTCTCCGAGCTCCGGGGCCTCCATGGCCTCTGCGGGCAGGGCGATGCCCTCACCGGGGGCCTGACGGGCCACGGTGCGCTTTTGCAGCGATTGGAGCAACAGCGCGATCGCCGCCCCCACAATCATGCTGGCAACAGACTCGGAGACACCGAGCTTTTGCGATAGCACACCGGCGATGCCGCTCACCAGCGGGTTGCTGCTGGCGGTGATACCTGTCTGGCTGCCGCCGCCGAGCATGCCTCCGAGCAAGCCCCCGAGAAGGTTGCCGCTCTGAGCGGGCTGAGCCGCCCCGGCGCCGCCGAGCATGCCGAGAAGATCCCCGAGTCCGCCTCCTGTCTGAGGGGTCGATTGCTGCGGCTGTGCGCCAGCTCCGCCAAGCATGCCCAGCAGATCACCAAGACCGCCCCCTGTCTGAGGAGCGGGCTCTTGCGGTTGTGTCGTTCCGCCGCTCAGCATACCCAGCAGGTTGCCAACGCCCTGGCTGGTGCCCGTCTGTGCCGGCGCCGCCGGCGCAGCGCCACCCATGAGGCTTCCCAACAGGCCGCTCAGGGATCCCAGCCCTCTGAGTTCTTCTTCCTCATCATCGTCTCCGGCGATGAGGTTCTTGAGTAGATCATCCATGTCTCAGAGCTCTCCTTCCGGACCCGAGCCGCATCAGAGCTTGGGGAAATACGCGGCCAGGATCATCAACACGAGGCCCGCAAAGGGGATAAGTCCGAACAGGATGCCATCTGTGATTCCGGGAATCGTAAACAGGATCGAGATGAGTGAGATTACGGCCAGTGCGACGGCGATGTACCAGGTAGTCTTTAGCGGTGCGTTCAGGTTCATTCCAATGCCTCCTTGCATTTACGGTCTTTGCACACCCATTGTGTGCCGCGTTTACGATAGGCCACCTGAGCAGTGCTGTCAAGCCACAGCGCGCAAGGCTGCCATAGAACTCGGTGGAATCCTGAGCAGTGGGCTAGAGCCCTGCCCCGGCAACGCTGTCGTGCGGGTCGCCCGGGACCACACCGCCAGGCCGAGTGGTCGCGCTCACGTTGTCGCGCTCGCCTCGCTGCGGCCAGGGGTATCGGGTAACTCGAGCTCTACCCGGCGGATGCTGGGGACCATCAGCGCGAAAGCCGGGGCCAGGGCGCCGATCAACCCCGTGATCAGCAGGATCAGCCCGATCCCGCGGCCGGATCCTACGCCCAGTATCCGGCCCACGCTGCCGGCGAGC
>CAZMAI010000119.1:4738-7892 GCA_964564195.1 uncultured Anaerolineales bacterium
GTGCCCAGGGCATCGGGGCTGTGGCGCGACAAAACCAGCGGCGTAAAGAGAGCACTGTAAAAGCCGAGACTAAAGTTGACGATCGCAAACAGGCTGACCATCCCCAGCAGCCCGGTGCGCGCGCGCACATAGTGCCAGCCAAAGGCGGCCTCTCGAAAGAGTGATGGCTTTGCTGTACACGTCACAGTCTGGTGCTCGGGGTTGGGAATACGCACCAGGGCCAGCATCAGCATCGCAAAGAGAAACGTGCCCAGATCGACCAGGAATACACCCTGGACGCGAATCGCTATGACCAGAAAGCCCGCGATCAAGGGCGCAATGATCTGGGAGGCCGCATCCGCCAACTGCATCATCCCGCTGACGCGCCGGTATTGCTCTTTGGGCACCAGGAGCGCGGGCAGCCCCATATAGGCTGGCCGCTGAAAGGCCGCCAAAGCCGACGAAATCGCGTTGCCTGCGTAGACGTGCCAGATCTGCAACTGTCCGGTCGCCAGCAGCATCCACATGCCCAGTGTGACCAGCGCCGCGCCCGTATCGCTGAGAATCAGGACCATCCGGCGGTCCCAGCGGTCGACCAGTGTGCCGGCAAAGGGCAACAGCAGCAGGTGGGGCAGGCTACCGGCTACCATCGAGAGCGCCAGCTGCGTGGCGGCGCCGGTGAGCTGGTAGAGGTAGACGCCCAGGGCAAAGCCCGAGAGGCCGGATCCGATGAACGATACGAGTTGGCCCGTCCAGATGATGGCAAAGGCGCGGATTCCGGCGGGATGACGGAGCGAGTGCGTTGCAGCCTGCGGTGTGTGAAACATGGGCGTGATAGTACACCATATGACCCATCAGGGGGAACCTTCCCGGCAGACAGGCCGAGGTCACGCAGAACAAGAGTCACGTTGCCGCAAGGTGATGCCAGCGTTTGCGGCAACGGGTGAGTCCAGCCGTGAGAGCGGGCGCATCCTGCCACGGTGCACCGCGGGCAGAACATGCCGTTATCGCGGGTCCAGGTGAGTCAGGCGACAAAGCACCGGCGGCAGCGCCGCACGTCGCCGGATCGCAGACGGGCCGCCAGCCGCGGATCGACGATGCTCTCGCTAAGCTTGCTCAACATCTCGCGCGAGATCTCATAGGGGAGGAGATACGTGGTCGCCTTGTTTTCCTCCCGCATGCGGTCGATACAGTGGCAGTTCTGCCGGTGCAGACAGCCGCTGTCCACATTCAAGAGGAGCGGCGGCAGCGTCTCGCGTGACCAGCGTAGGGGTGGGCGCCGCCCGGTGTCCTCGGTGATCGCAGGCAATACCTCGATCGTGTACGCTATCCGGCAGTAACCGTTGTTCGATAGCCGGTTATGGGATACGCTGTGGTTGATCCATCCCGCCCACGTGGCGTACGGCACATCCTCGGTCACCGTTCCCAGCCCTTCGTATGCGCCCGGCTCGCCCCACCAACTATCGTCATCAAAGGCACGCAGCACAAAGTGGATGCTGTCACCCTCCTCTATCACGAACGAGTAGGTCTTGCCGATGTTGCGTGTGTCGCCATCATCCATATTGTACTGCCCCAGCCGGTCGACACGTTTCTCCTCGGGTCCCAGTTTGACATCGAGGAATATCTCGCCTGGTCCCATCGGATCCGTGTCATCGTGCACCTCCAGCCGGTCCACTGTGACGCGGGCGATGTACAGACCGGGGTAACTCTCGCCTATGGCGCTGAGGAATCGGATATAGAGGCCGGCCACAAAGGAGATATTGAGCGGTATCAGGTCACGGGCGATCGCCTCGCAGGCATAGTCTGTGAGGTCAAAGGTGATGTCGCGGTGGGCATCCCAGGAGTCGAAAATGCTGTCCCAACGGTAGGGCTTGCCGCTGCCCAGTCCGTCCACGTCATCACAGTCATAGAGGTTGGTGATGGACGCCATGTGGAAAAAGTGATCGCGCAGCACCCAGCCAGGGTCATAGTAGAGCAGGTCGCGGTCTCCGTCGGGCTGCCACTCCTCAGGGAGGGCATAGACGGTGCGAGGCTGCTCGCGGACCACTGCCTGTCTCTCGATTCTTTCCTCGATATAGTCCTCATAGTCATCATCAAAGATCCATTCTGCCCCTTCCACGCCGATGTGGGGATGAGCATCGCCGTGGGTATGCGCCGGCACACCCATATCCTCCAGCAGATGGATCACGCGGCCCAGCAAGTGCAGCATGTCGAATCTTTCCTCGGGGCTGGCGGAATGCCACCGCTCGGGCCCCATCGCATCCCAGTGGTCCTGGGCCCGCGCCGGGGCACAGCGCCACTCGGCGCTGATCCCAAAGGGGTGCGACAGCCCGATGTCCCCATAGTCATGTTGCCAAAAGTGCTCGCTGTCCGCGCGCAGGCCGTCGAACATCTCGCGCACCTGCGGGATGAGTAGAGCAGCACCGGTAAACGGGCCCGACACGAGAAACTCGATGGCCTCTTTCAAGGAATCAGGGGCGATGTGTATCGGGTAGGTGCGGGGTTCGGGCAGATCGTCCTCGATGATGGTGGCATCCAGGATGACGTCGAGATAGGAAAAGTTGGTGCCGGGCTCCCATTCACCGAACTCGGTGGCAAAGAACGCCTGTGCTGCTTTGGGCAATAGCGTGAGGGCCGCCGCGGTTACGGCCTTGTGGGAATCGCCTCTCATGGTAGTCTCCTTCCGTCCGTCTACGCCGGTTCTCGGATGTTGGGCCGCGGACAACCGTGGGCCTGCAAAGCGCAGGCATAAGCAAAGAGTCGGAGTAATGGGTTAGCCTGGTTTCTACAATAAGCGCAATTGACGAACTACGCAAGGCGTTTCGCAACATTGGGCGCCATTGGATGAGAATGAAGGCGACGGTGAGAGGCCGTGGGTTGATGCTCCAGCTCAGGAAAGCAAAAGCTCTTCGCCCCGACTTGCGGGTCGTCTCCCTTGACATGCTAGCCCCTCTGTACACAATGATCGCAGCGCGAACTCAGAGAGCGATGTGGGGAACTTGCGATGATGCAGATGGAGGGGGGCAATGAGGGCAAGACGTTTTCTGGAGCGTGGGCTGTCCATCCTGGTGATCCTGGCCATGGCCCTGACGCTGGCGCCGGCTTACGCGGCGGTCGCGCCGGTGCCGCCGGCCGGGGTGTTCTTTTCCGAGTACATCGAGGGATCGAGTAACAA
>CAZMAI010000120.1:0-5039 GCA_964564195.1 uncultured Anaerolineales bacterium
TATCGTCACGGGCTTGCCAACTCGCGGCAGCGTTTGCTTCTCGCAAGAGCGACCCAGCTTGTGCCCTCGAGACGCGACTCGCCCGGTGCGAGTCGGGTAGGATCTAGTCGATTGGCAACTCTATCACCGGGTTGGTGAGCGTGCCCAGCCCCGCAAAGGTGATATGCACAACATCGCCATCCCGAAGGGTAAAGGTATCTGGGGGCACCACACCGGTGCCCGTCATGACCCACGCGCCGTCGGGGAAGGTATTGCACCGTCCCAAATAGGAGACCAGTTCCTCTAGCGAGCGGTGAATCTGGCGCGTGTGAGTGTCACCCTCGAAAACGCGCTTGCCGCCGCGCTCGATAACACAGGTCACGGCGAGGTCCAGCGGATCGATCTCGCCAGCCAGGCAGATCACGGGGCCAAGCGCACACGCCCGATCGTAAACCTTGGCCTGGGGCAGATAGAGCGGGTTCTCTCCCTCGATGGAGCGCGAGCTCATGTCATTACCCACTGTGTAGCCCACAATCTCGAGCGCCGGTGTGATCAGCAGGGTCAGTTCGGCCTCGGGCACATCCCAGGTCGAGTCCTCGCGGATGCCAACGGCCTCACCAGGACCCACGACACGATGGGGTGTGGCCTTGAAAAAGATCTCGGGGCGCTCGGCGTCATACACCTTCTCGTACACGGTGGGCTCATGCGACTCGCGCATACGCGCTGACCGACTCATCTCATACGTCACGCCACAGGCCCAGACCTCCTGCTCATCGATGGGCGCAAGCAGGCGGCACTCCCCGGCCAGCAGACTCTCAACATCACCCAACGGGTCCTGGGTAGAGACAGCCTCGTCCAGCGCGGCGAGCGCTTCGGTGGCGCGCCCGCTCGCCGCACTCAGCCACGCGGAGAGGCTGGCATAGACCGGATTGCCTAGGGCTGACAGGTCGTACAGTTGGCCGTCTCGGAGATAGCCGAGGCGGGCAGGGGCACCGGTGAGCGAAAAACGGCAGAGAGCACGACGTTGATACATGACAACTCCTGATGATAAGAATCATGGGTGGAGTATACGCTGCTAGCGCGCAGCGTCCAGCGACAGACCGCCACCGGTCGGGGTGTATTCCCTCTCGACAACAACAGTGTACGTAAGAGACTGTTTTCGAACGTCTAGCAGATTAGCGCGCTGGGACCGTTGACATTGGCCTCCGGAGCTGCGATACTGCTGACATATCGGTGCTTGAGCAGGCTGATTTATCGCCTTGGCCCTTCCGCCGCGCCCCTGGCTCTCAAGCCCTGCACACTCCGGCTCGTCGACAGGAGGCAGTTAGTGTCGCCAGAGTCATGGTACCTTGCTCGAGCAAGTACAGAGTATGGCCCCTACACGCGCGAGCAACTCGCCGCGTATGTGTCCGAAGGGCGCATTGTGCGCACCGACCTGCTCCGGCAGGAGGGTGCAAGTAATTGGCGTAGCGCCTCTGAGATTCCTGGCCTCTTTGGGCCGGATCCTGGTCCACCACCCATGCCGATAGAGCAGCCGCTCAGCACCGACATCCCTGAGCCGATGCCCAGGCCTGAGGTGGACAAGGGCCAGGTCTCGCCCGTTACGCCCGGCACAGGAGACGATGACGCTACGCCCGGAGCTGAGGAGCGGCTGGCAGGGGCCTCCTCCGCTTCCGGCTCCCGGCGACGCTGGATCCTCCCCGTGTCGATCACCGTTCTAGTTCTGGCTGCCGCGGCTGGGATTTTCTGGTTTACGCGCCCCGACCCGGATCCGTGCTCCGGCTATCGCTTTGCGGTCACAGAAGATACAGCTTCTCTTGCTTTTGGCGCATCCGACGAGCAGCGGGAGATTATCGCGGTGAACGGACCGCCTGAGGCGTTCACTGTTTACTGGGATCCGCACTCAGGCGCTGAGATCGAAGAGTGGAGTTACTACACACTTGGCCAGGAGTTGCTCTTCGTCGATGGCGCTTATCAGGGAGGCATCGAGGTGCCCCCTCCGGAGGTCATTGACGCCAGCGCCATTCCCACGACGCCGATCTATCCCTGGGAGGCGCGCGGGGCACCTAGAGCGTCCTGCATCGTTCGTCTGGCAGGCCCAGCTCTGTTCCGTACCTCAGCCCTGGTGCTGCCCGGGTGGAACGATGAGTACCAGGTGGCGCGCCTGTGGACGCTAGCGGGTGGCGGCAGCATGATCACCGTGGATGGCCGGCTGGCGATGGTCAGTATCGATCCCGGCGAGCCCTTGGAGTTGGCCAGCCTGGAGCTGCGCGAGTTGCTTATCGGCACGCTGGGGCAGGGTTCGTACCAGCTTGGCGCACTCTTGACCCCCGGCGAGCTTCCTGGGACGTACCGCTTGTCGTTTTCGCCGCGGGGGCAGGGGACCACTGCCGATGGCACAGAGTACGTCATCGACCTGACCGGCTCGAAACTGGAGGGTACCTATACGCTCGGCCAGAATGCGAGACTGAGCGTGGTCGCTCTGGACGGGACAGAGAGCGCGGGCCAGGCCAGCGGAACACTCACGATCAAGCGGCGTGGCGATGCCTATCAGGTGCAGATGGACGTCTGGCTGGATAATTATGTGCGGCAGATCGGTGTCGAGGGCCTGCTGGCTCAGGGACTGTGGCGCGCGGGAGAGGATACTCTAGCACAGGTGCTGGATGAAGCCTGGGAGCCTGTTGGGTACAGAAGCAAACCCTTGCAGCTTCCCGCGATGACACCCCTGTCTGAGGCAGAGATAGCATTGGCAAACCCAATGGGTCCTCAGCCCGCTATGGTGCAGGAGTCGCCAGATGTGGAGGACGCCACACTATTGCCGGAGATGCCTGCAGCATGGCAGCTGTCTCACCATGATTCCTTTGATGTCAACAGGAATACCTGGCCCTTGAACCAGGGCGACTATGAGTTTGTGAGCCTCAAGGCGCTGCTTGCTGATGGCAGGCATTTTATGGATATCGCCAAGACCACGGGAACTCGCCCGTGGATTGCGCAAACCATCAATCTCGCATTGGATCAACGCTTTGCGATCAGCGTCCTGGTAGAACAGACCGGGGCTTCAGACGCTGAATGCGGGCTTTATCTGCGGGTCGCGGGCACACAAGAATCGCTACAACTCCAGGTGTCCTCGACCGAAGGCCGCTTTCGATTGGTCTATGTGGAAGGCGAGAGGCTACAGCATTTGGCAGAGTGGACCGAGACGTCAGCAATCCGTGCCGGCACAGACAACCGGCTATCGTTGCTGGCCACCGAAGATGAACTGCTGGCCTTCATCAACGGACAGCAAGTGGCGCAGGTGCAGCGCTCGTTCGACGCTATCGACCGGGTCGGTCTGGTAGGTGCCCTGGGCTCCGACGGGCCGCTGACATGCAGCTTTGATGATCTGGTTGTGCGCGAGCCCTAGTGCGGAGGAAGCCATATGCTCGAGACAGCGGCCCTGATCATGACCACAATTGCGTTGATGCTCGGCGTAGTCAGCACAGCCAACACGGGGGCGACGACCTATGAGAAGCACACCAACGTGACCTACGCGCAGGCCACCGCAGAGCTATTGCGCAATCAACAGGCAGACATCACAGCGCAGATCGCACAGGCGCGCTACGAGGGCGACGCCTTGCGCGAGGCAGAGTATCAGGCGATGCTCGGCACTCTGCGAACCTTGGAGCGACGGCTGAATCCCGATGCCGTAGTGCGGCAGAGTCTGCAGGAGAGAGAGGCCTTTCTGGACGATCAGTGGCAAGTGTTCAAGACGACGGTCGTCAGCTATGGCGTGACCAAGGGGTTGAGCGCGACCGGTTTTGGCAAGGTAGCCGGATCGCACATGCGGGGCACCAACTGGCCGCCCGACCCGAACAAGAGTCTTGTGCTCTATGACCCCACGACGCGGCAAATGACGCGTGTCCTGCTGGCGCCAGACCGCCCGATCCTGGAGATCATCGACTATACAGAAGAGATCGGCAGCTTTTTCGACGGAATCCAGAACAGCCTGGAGGTCGTTAGAAACACGGCTCCCGTGGGGGACCAGGATCTTCTCTCGGGGCGTGACGCCTACACTGTGGCATCTGAGGGACTGGAGCGCATGACTGGTATGCGCCCCCTGCCGGCGAACGTGGGCGACTATCTGGCACGCGCCGCGGTACGCCGCGCTGAGCGGGATAACGCGCAGGTGGTTGGCCTGCCCGATGGGGAACGCATTCCGTTCCTCCGCGACCAGGCCTGCGCCAGGCTGTTGCCTCTTTACGGGGCCGAGTCTGACCGCTATCGTTCAGAGACCTTGCTAGCGGCGCTGTCTGAGTTGGGGTGTACGCTTCCGGCGGCTGCGGCGCGCCCTGAGACGGAGCCTAAAGAGCAGGGCCCAGATCCAGGTCAGGTACGCGAGGAGCCGGAGGGGCAGGCTGCAAGCGCGCAGCTTTCACCGTCAGAGCCATCTTATCAGCCCTCAACAGGACATCGATTGGGTGAATGGGTAATGGATGGGCCTCCTGTTCTTGAGAACAAGAGCAACCCCGCCGAAGCGCGTGACCATTGGGTCACGGACTGTACCGCGAGCAGCAATAGTCTTGCTCTGGAGGAGAGGGAGGTTAGCCGTTCGACAGGCGAGCTCCTCTACACCCTGTCAGTTGCTGCGGAGATTGAGGCTCCCCCCGATGTTCTCAAGCCGAACGACAGAATCACGCTGGCGATCACTGTTACCCAGTCTGGCAGTCCGCCACCCTGGAGCCCTCATCACTATGAAGAGGGGCTCGAAATCTACCTTGGTGGCAAGGGCCCAGATAGCTACATCCAGGATCCCTCATTGCGTGCAGGACGACACGCCGTACATGTCTGGGACAAGGGTTCATCCGAGCCACAAACGATGACCTGGACTTTGACGATTCCGCCCGGAAAGAGCGGTGATTCGTTGCAGCTCTATGCAGAGTTCTGGCATGCGTACACCTGCCGCGTGACATGGAACTATGTGATGCCGTAGTGAACTCGTCTGCACCGAGAACAGGAGGAGATATGAGTTCTCCCAACATCATCTTTATCCTGATCGACGACATGGGGTGGCGGGACCTGGG